>JBJTNQ010000080.1:0-3901 GCA_046074105.1 Sphingobacteriaceae bacterium
ATTTAAAGGCTTATTTACGGTAACCACATATTCTTTCTCATGTTTGTTCCCCGCTCTTAAGATTTTATTCACCATATCGCCATTATTGGTAAGGAAAATAAGACCTTGAGAATCTTTATCTAATCGCCCGATAGGGAAAATGCGCTTGCTGTGGTTTACAAACTCAACAATATTATTGGCCACGCCTTCTTCGGTAGTAGAGGTTACGCCAACGGGTTTATTGAGGGCGATGAATACGATATCTTCGGCTTCGAGGGGTTCTAAATGGTTGCCGTTTACCTTCACCCGGTCGCCGGGTTTTACCTGATCGCCAATTTGGGCCTTCCGTCCGTTAATGTATACGCTGCCCTGGCTGATATAGCGGTCGGCCTCCCGGCGGGAGCATAATCCGCTTTCACTGATGAATTTATTGAGGCGTACGGTATTGTTTGACATGGCTGCTTTAAAGTTCAATATTAGGGATAATTTTTTCAATTGTTCCCTCCGCTTGTCCTTTCGAAAACAGAGAGAAATCTTTCTATACATTTTTACTGATTGAACCGTTGTTATTAAATGGGAAGAGGCGGCTGCATTTACATTCTTACTAACGAGATTAAATCTACATTGTATATAGGAGTTACCTCGGATTTGCGTAGCAGAATATACGAGCACAGAACCCATCGCTATCCAAAAAGTTTCTCTGCCAAGTACTGCTTATATTTCTGTATTTACTATGAACAATTTACCAGCATTGAGGAAGCAATAAATCGTGAAAAAGAGCTCAAAAAGTGGCGTAGAGAAAAGAAAGAGCACTTGATTAATCTAGCAAACCCTGAGTGGAGGGATTATTGGCCTGAGATTGAACAATGGTAGTTTTCGCACGAGAGATTTCTCTCTTCGTTCGAAATGACGAAAGAACACAAAACGTCATTTCGACGATATGCCAAAGGCAGAGAGGAGAAATCTCTCTTTAATTAAAAATAGAAAATAATAGGTAGTTAATATTAGCTTGAAAGATTTCTCATCCTGCATACCGGGATTCGAAATGACGGGTTATCAAAAACAAAAACCTCCGAAAAATCGGAGGGTTTTGTTAAAAATAGTCATCCTGTCCGAAGGACTCCTGTGGAGAGCTTGTCGAAGGATGAACGGATGAAATTACATCATGCCGCCCATGCCGCCACCCATTGGTGGCATAGCTGGAGCACTGCCGCCTTCTTCGGGCTCATCTGCCAATACACACTCGGTGGTTAATAGCATTGATGCGATAGAGGCTGCATTTTCTAAGGCTACACGACTTACTTTAGTTGGGTCGATAACGCCAGCGGCGATCAGGTTTTCGTATTTATCTGCACGGGCATTATAACCGAAATCGGCTTTGCCTTCTTTTACTTTTTGTACCACGATAGAACCCTCGATACCGGCATTTTCGCAGATCTGACGTAATGGTTCTTCTACCGCACGCTTAACGATCTGGATCCCGGTAGTTTCGTCTTCGTTATCGCCTTTTAGCTTATCTAACGATTCGATGGCACGGATAAAGGCTACCCCGCCACCTGCTACGATACCTTCTTCTACTGCAGCACGGGTTGCATGTAAAGCATCGTCAACGCGGTCTTTTTTCTCTTTCATTTCTACCTCGGTAGCTGCACCTACGTATAATACGGCCACACCACCGGCTAATTTAGCCAGGCGCTCTTGTAGTTTTTCTTTATCGTAATCGGAAGTAGTGCTTTCGATCTGTGCTTTGATCTGGTTTACACGAGCTTTGATATCATCAGATTTACCAGCACCGTTAATGATGGTGGTATTGTCTTTATCAACCAAAACTTTCTCTGCCTGACCTAAGTAAGTCAGATCGGCATTTTCTAATTTATAACCTCTTTCTTCAGAAATTACTGTTCCACCGGTCAGGATAGCGATATCTTCCAGCATCGCTTTACGACGATCGCCAAAGCCTGGTGCTTTTACAGCAACTACTTTCAGTGAACCACGAATTTTATTCACTACCAAAGTAGCTAATGCTTCGCCATCTAAATCTTCAGAAATAATGATTAAAGGTTTGCCGGTTTGTACTTGTTTTTCTAATACCGGAAGCAATTCTTTCATCGAAGAGATCTTTTTATCATAAATTAAGATATACGGATTCTCTAATTCGGCTTCCATTTTATCGGCGTTGGTAACGAAGTAAGGAGAAAGGTAACCACGGTCGAACTGCATACCTTCTACAGTTTTCACTTCGGTTTCGGTTCCTTTTGCTTCCTCAACGGTAATTACCCCGTCTTTGCCAACTTTAGCCATGGCATCGGCAATTAAAGAACCAATTACTTCGTCGTTATTGGCCGAGATAGAAGCTACCTGCTTAATTTTATTGTTATCGGCACCTACGGCTTGCGATTGGCCTTTTAGGTTAGTTACAATAGCAGTAACTGCTTTATCAATACCTCGCTTCAGGTCCATTGGATTGGCACCTGCGGCTACGTTCTTAATACCTGCGGTAACAATGGCTTGTGCTAAAACGGTTGCTGTAGTGGTTCCATCACCTGCCTGATCGGCGGTTTTAGAAGCTACTTCTTTTACCATTTGGGCACCCATGTTCTCCAGGGCGTCTTTTAATTCGATTTCTTTAGCTACGGTTACTCCATCTTTGGTGATAGCCGGAGAGCCGAATTTTTTATCAATAATTACGTTACGGCCTTTTGGTCCTAGGGTTACCTTTACGGCATTTGCCAGAATATCAACCCCTCTTTTAAGGGCATCGCGTGCTTCAACGTTGTATTTTACTTGTTTTGCCATTTTGTTTTTAGTATTTAATTTTTGGTATTGAGTAATTAGTACTTAGACTAATTCCCTAATATAAATTCCTGTATTTTAATTATGCTTCCCGCTAAGCGCCATGCGCTTGGCGATATTATAGAATTGCGTAAATATCTGCTTCACGCATAATTAAGTACTCTTTACCCTCGTAAGTGATCTCAGTACCGGCATATTTACCATAAAGTACCTGATCGCCTACTTTAACAGTTAAGGGTTCGTCTACTTTACCATTTCCAACTGCAACTACAGTTCCGCTTTGTGGTTTTTCTTTAGCGGTGTCTGGAATATAGATACCTGAAGCGGTTTTTTCTTCTGCCGGAGCTGGTTCTATTACTACTCGGTCTGCAATGGGTTTAATTGATAGTGCCATACGCTATTTATATTGTTTTTAATTATGTTGAATGAACTGTGGTGCTTTACTCAGTAATTATGCCAATTGCCGTTTGTTTGATTTTCTTGTCAAAATTTCATTTTACGGCAGTTTTTATGTGCCTGGCCGGTGTCATGCTGTCAGTTTATACAGGATAAGTTCCCAAATAAAGTTGCTCTGCAAAAGACAGTTTATCCTTCTACAAGCTCTCCACAGGAGTCCTTCGGACAGGATGACTGGGAATGTTAACAAAAAAGGCCCCGATACTTCGGGGCCTTTTTAAAAAGCCTTTTGCTAATTATTTAGCACCGCCGTTTTGTGGTGCTGCAGGCAGGTTTAAGGGTGCCTGAGCCGGAGCGGTTTTTTCAATTTTATTTTGCAGCTCATCTGCTTTTTCATCAACAGCGCCACCTTTTGGAATTACTACGTTTACCAGGATAGCTAAAACCATTAAGGTTACGGCTAAAAACCAGGTTCCTTTTTCTAAGAAATCTCCGGTACGCTGTACACCCATAATAGAGTTCGATCCGGCGAAGCCAGAAGAAAGTCCGCCACCTTTAGGATTTTGGATCAGGATAAATAATCCTAATAGTAAACAAACAATAATGGCGATAATTACAATTGCGAAATACATAATATGTGGTATTAAATTTTTCTACTCTCTAAATCAATAATTTGGTCGGCAAAGTACGTGCTTTTTTCGGGAAATTTCAAACTTAATTTCTGATAGGTCTC
>JBJTNQ010000081.1:0-7322 GCA_046074105.1 Sphingobacteriaceae bacterium
ACAGACGATAACAGGATATTATCGATGTCGATAGGAATCATATAGCAGAAAGATAAGGGGGGATACGTTAATCATATCCCCCCATTTCATTAAAAACGAAAAATTATGGAGAGTATTTCGGAGTTACTTCAAATAGAGGCAGACGCCATATTGCATAAGCCGTTCATTCTTCCCAAGCATGACGATATAAAGATTTATCCCATTACCATAGGACAGATGATAGAGATAAATCCTTATCTTATCGCATTACAGGAAAAGGACGACAGTAAGAAGATAACAGGTATCATATCAAAGAAAGATTTCAGCGAAGCCCTAAAGGTGGTCACTGAATATATTCCGATAATGACAAAGATAATAGATGTCATTATAGGAAAAGGAAAAGCAGAAAAACTGACACCTGATGAGGTACTTATGACTTTCACTGCAATAAAGAGCCGTATGCAGACCACGTCTTTCCTGAACTCTATCATCGTCGCAATGAAGATGAGCCCGACGAAAAAGGAGGGGATAATAGCCTCCAAGAAATATTTGATTTCCCGAATTTCATCGTTACCCTTATCGAAACATTCCACATGAGCAAGAAAGAAGTTCTTGAAATGAGTTTCTTTGAGGCAATGCGTCTGATTGAGGAACATAATTACATAATAGATGAAAGAAATAAAAAATGGGACAAGGAAAGCAAAGAAGGGCCGAAAGGGCCGAAAGATAAAAAAGGAATAATGGACTTACAGGGAATGCCCGGAGTAAGTATTAATATACATCATTGATTATGGACGACAACGCACTTTTTTGGGCAACAGGGATAGATAATTCAGGACTTGAAACAGACAAGGCCAAAGCGGTTCAGATTTTCAAATCTCTTTCTTCTGATGTACAGAAGGAACTGGAGAAAATAAATCAGGCAATTTCCAATCTGAAAGAATCAGGGAATTTCAAGTTCAAGAATCCCGTAGACCCTTCCATGATAACATCTATCAAGGGTCAGATAGAAGAATTGGGTAAGGTTATTGACGCGGAGATTCAGAAATTAGGTGATTTTTCGTATCACTATGATACGGCAATGAAACATATACGTGATACGACATCAAAGATACCTGATGTACCGGCACAGGACCCGTTAGGCCCTACCGTAAACAATATCAAGAAGCGTGTTCATGAGACTGATACGCAGATGTCTTTCCTTCAGCGTATATTCCGACGTGCAGTATCGTATATGGCCATATACGGAGGTATTGACTGGGCAAAAAATCTTGCAAAGCAGATAATAGTCACAAAAGGACAGTTTGACCAGTTAGGGGTAGCCATCAATGCTTTCATAGGGAATGCCAGTCGTTCAAAAGCACTTCTTAATGATGTTACCAATTTTGCAATAAAGTCTCCTTTTCAGTTACTTGACATCACACAGTCTACGCGTCAGTTGCTTGCATACGGTGTGCAGGCAAAAGACGTCATGAGGACACTTAAACTTCTTTCCGATCTTGCAGCAGGTTCGGGTCAGAAGATAGAAGATATAACCTATCTGTATGGTTCTTCTATGACACGTGGAAGAGTATATGCACGTGAAATGTATCAGTTTGCATCACGTGGTATACCTATATGGCAGGCTTTGTCGAAGGAAATGGGCGTAAACCGTGAGCAGCTTACGAAGATGGTAAGAAACGGTCAGGTAGGATTCAGCGATTTACAGAAAGCACTTGAAAATCTTGCAGGTCCGGGTGGAAGATATTTCAATATATCAGACAAGATAGCCAGCACCACATACGGACGTCTTTCTAACTTGGAGGACGCATGGAAAAAAGCGCTTGACGAGATAGGAAATGATAATGAAGGCATTATCAATAGCGGAATAGATCTTACTTCTAAACTTATACAACACTGGGAGGCCGTAGCAAATGCAATAAAGGCAGTAGTCGTTGCCGTTGGCACGTATAAGGCAGCGCAGATTGCAGTAGGAGTGAAGAATAATGCAGTTACCGCATCATTCTCTCAAGGGTATGTAAATTCCGTAAGCAGACAAGGAGGAATAACATCTGATTTTGCTGCACGTGCATCGCAGGCAGGTCTTGTAAAAGGTTCAGAGGAATACCAAAGAGCACTTGCAAAGGAACTGGCATTACAGGTAGAGAAAGCAAATATCACCATAGCCAATGCAAATAAGGAGATTGCATCAAATGAGGAACTGATAAATATTAAGAATCAGGAAATAGCAGAAATAAATGCAGCCATAGCAGCTAAAAAACAGGAAGCGGCAGCGTCACTCGCAAATGGTGATTCACAGGGTGCAGAAACCGCAGCGACGGAAGCCAACTCCTTACAGGAACAACTGAATACAGCCGAAAGAGACAAAAATACAGCGTCTGCAAAGATAGAAACGGCGTCTAAAGAGCTTTCTACGGCAGAAACTACTAAGAATACCACGCAGACAGTTATCAATACCGCAGAAAAAGAAGCAAATACGGTATCAACTGGTGCCATGACAGTTGCCACGACCATGCTCGGAAGGGCGTGGGCCAGTCTTACCGCTTTTATGAAGGCAAACGAATTTGCCCTTATTGCAGCAGGTATATCCCTTGTTGTATATGCGCTTTACAAGATGTACCAGCAGGTAAGCAAGAATACCAGCGGTTGGCAGGAATGGGATAAAATACAGAAAAAGATTGATGATGACGAGCAGAAGATGCTTGATAACGGGAACAAGCTCATCGATAAGATGACTTCCACCAACAGTACTCTGTATGAAAGAATACGTGCATATCAGCAACTTAAAAGCCAGTATCCGCAGCTATTCAAGGACATGAAAGAAGAAAACGCCCTTGCAAAGAGCGGAGCTTACTGGTATGGGAAACTGGCAGACGCAATAGACAGGAAAACACAGAAAAAATCAGCGGCAGCGGTTACTGAAGCAAATCAGAATGTAGTATCTGCAAGGCAAGAATACAAAGGAGCCGTTGAAACCTATAATATGTCATCAGGTCTTGTAAAAATTACTGCAAAGATTGCCCGTGACAGAGCAGCAGCACGTCTTAAACTTGCCAAAGAAACGGCAATGGCTGCAAACAAGGCGGCAGCAGATGCGAAAAGAGCACAGAATGCAGCCAATACCATTGCTAAAAAGCCGACTAAGAATTACGCGTACTGGCAGGACGTCGACCAAACACAGACTAATATCATGCGTGCCATTCCTGACGTAGGACGTACGAAAGCACAGCAGAAAGAATGGGATAAGGCGGAAAATCTGCAAAGGATAGCAGAACAACACTTGAAAAACTGGGATAAAGCGTCAAAGAAAGACAAAGATGCAGAAACCGCAAAAAGAAGAAGAGAAACGGCAGCGGAGCGTGCTGAAAGATTGCGGGAGCAGCGTGCGCAGTTTGCCTCCGAGGTAAAAATGCGTGAACAGCAGATAAGGTCAAACAACGAAGAGATAAAGTCATACGAGGACAAAGCAGAGGATTTACGCAGGCAGGCATATACCGACCGCATGGAAAAGGGCTATTTCCATGACAAGCAGGTTATAGAAGACGATTACAATAAGCGTGTAGCAGACATAAAGGCACAGCAGGACAAGATTGTCAAACTGATGCAGCAGAACGAGAAGATGCGGTGGCAGAATATACCAAAGAAGAAACGTGGTGTATTTCACTATACCGTTAAATCGTGGAGTGATGTCCCTACCGTAGACAGAAAAGGCATAGATGATGAACTCACGGCTGCAAATGAGATAAGAAAATCAAAGGAAGCAGCTTTGCAGCGTGATTTATTGAAGCAGTATGACGACTATGTTCTGCAACGTGAAGAGATAGACAGGAAATACGAATCAGACAGGAAGGGATTACTTGACATAAGAGGCCAGTATAAGGAAGGAACAAGTGAATATGACGCAATAAACCTCAGACTGGCACAGAATCAAAAAGAAAGGGTAGTAAAGCAGAATGAACTTTCTTTCAAGCAGCAGAAGGAATCTCCCTTGTATCAGCTTGCATACAGTGATTTAAGCAAGGTATCATCTGACGCCTTGCAGAAACTCGTTGATATGCTTAAAAAGTACCGTACGGCAGCAGAGGACGCATACGACCCTGAAAATGTACGTACTTATACCGAAGAAATAGACAAGGCAGTAAAGCAGATTATCAAACAGGACCCTATAGGCTATCTGAAACGCAGCCGTGAAGAAATAAAGAAGGCAAAAGAGGATTATATATCCGCTTTGAAGGAAGAAAAAGCAGCACAGGACGAACTGGGAATGGCTCGGACTGGCGTTTCTTCACTTGCTGGTCAGAAATCATCATTAAAAGGTGAAGCTGCCAATATAGAGGAAAAGCAGATATTGGGCACGGCACCGACAGGAAGTGAACAGAAATTAGCCAATATAAGAAAGCAGATAGCAAGTATTACCGATAAGGAAACGACTGCAAACAGGAAACTTGCAGCAGCACAGGATAAGGTTACTATGGCGCAGGAAAGAGTAACTACTACAGGCGCTCACGTTACCGAAACGGAAAGGAATCAGATAGAAGCTGCAAATACCGTAAATGACGCAATAGGTAAACTGTTTGAATCACTCGATAAGGTAGGAAGCGCAATAGGTGGTACCGTAGGGCAGGTAATATCACTTATAGGAAGCATAGGTTCTACCGTTACGTCTACTATAAAAGCATTTCAAGATGTAGCAAATATGGCGGCAGGCGCCATAAAGACAATAGAAAAGGCAAGCATTATCCTTGCCGCAATATCCGCAGGAGTTCAGGTAATACATAAGGTAGTCTCCTTATTCAAACACGAATCATGGGCAGAAAAGGAATACAAGGCACTTGTAAAGCTGAACGCAGTACTCGAAAAGAATATAGGACTTTACAAGCAGTTGCTCGCTACGGAAGCAGGCGCAGAAGCTAAAAATACAGGTGAACAATACCTGAATACGCTTAAAAGGACTATAAGCGACGACTATCAGAAAGCATACGACAAGATGGGGAAATACTCTAAAGTGAACAAGGCTTTCTTATCAGAATCGGATATGCAGCAAATTCAGCAGATAGACCCTTATTTCATTTATACTTCTCTTGGTGGAAGATGGTACTATATACTTGGTGATATTCGTAACCTTACGGAAGAGCAGCTTAAAGAGCTACAGGAGAGATTCCCTGAAGTAATAGCAAATCTTAATAGTGATGCACAATCCGCTATAGAGGATATTATAACAAAGACTGAAGAGCTTAGGGACGCAGAGAATGAAGTAGACAAGGCAATCACGGGTATAGATTTCGATTCCCTTAAAGATGGTATGGACGATTTGCTGTTATCTACTGACGCTACCATGTCGCAAGTTGCTGACAACTTCGAGGATTACATGAGAAAAGCTATCCTGAATCTCGTAAAGCAGAACTATCTGTCAAAGGAACTCGAAAACTGGTATGATTCATTTGCACAAGACTTGAGTAATGACAATCAGCTTTCAGAAACGGAGATAGGAGACTTGAAGAAAAATTATGAGGACATCTATACGGAAGCACAGAAAAAAATAGATCAGTTATTAGGTATTGCCGATATAACAAAGTCAGATACGAGTGCAAATACAATCAAGTCATCTTTCGAGAGTATGAGTGAGGACCAGGCTAATGTCCTTACCGCCCAGTTCTCTGCAATAAGGATTAATGTGGCGGATATAGATGTATACCTGAAGGAAGAACAGATAGTTGTTGAAACGATAAGGGACGATGTGGCACAGATAAGAATCAATACATCTTTCATCGCAGACATCAAATCGCAGATTTCTGATATTCAGACCAACGGATTAAAGATGAAATAATATGGATATGACGAATGACATAATATACATAGACGGTCAGAATATCCTCACCACATGGGGACTGACACCGCTAAGCGGTAAGTTCTATTCAGAGATAATGAAGTATCCTGACGCAAAAGACAGGGTTACAGAGGATTTCACGGACGAGGACGGAATAAGGGTTCTACTCACTCCTACAAAGCTGAAAGCGGCAGAAGTAACACTCTCTTTCGATGTAGATACATACGAGAATTACCTTGCATTTTGTGATTATATGGATTCACACCCTACATTTGTCCTTTCTTCTTTCCGTGTAGACAAAGGAATAGAGTACGAGTTCATATCGCATACAGAGTTCAACTGGTACCCCGAATGCTGTACGTTCGGAGTTAAGTTAAGAGAAGCTAATTTTAAAAATCGTGGAAATATCTATCTGATGACGGATAATAATGATTATCTTTGTACTGACGATGGAAGTAAAATAATACTATAGGATTATGGCAGACCAACTTATTAGAATACCCGATTTGGTACCAGTGTCGAGTGCCAACGGAAATGAGATTATTCCCGTATCTCAGGACGGGAATCCGAGAAAGATGACTACGGATAATGTCGAAGCATACGTAGAGAACAAGATATTGCCTGTAAATACTAACGGTATCTCTGACAAGGCAGTAACGCTGGATAAATTCAGCGACGCCGCAAAGGAATATATAGGAAGCGCAGGAAATATAACCAACTATCCTGACGATGTGACACTGGAAAGTTATAATGACAACGGAACGCAGAAGCTACGTATCAAGAGCAGCGCTATGGAGCAGCTTTTATCTGTCGGAGTTACCTTTGACTGGAATAATTCAGGAAGTGCGCTTACAAGGGTTGGTAACACCGATTTGCTTGCTACCATTTGGGACGCCATAGCAAAGCCTGTAACACTTAATGATGACGGTACTGAAAATCAGCAGCTTGCCGAGAATATACAATATCAGACTAACGGACAGGCGTCTGACTTGACCGGAGCACAAGGGCAGTGCATGGTAAGAATTAATCAATTCTATATCAAGCGTGTTTTTGATTCCATGCAGAGATTAACAGAACTTCGTATTTCATTATATCCTTTGGCAGGATTCATACCTCATGAGAAGTTCACATGGGGAAATGGAAGGGACAGGATATATATCGGTATGTTCGAAGCCTCTTTGGTCAACTCAAAGATGGCGTCCGTCGCAGGGCAGCCGATATATAGTAATGTCGCATTAGCCACATTCAGAAGTGCAGCCGCAGCACGTGGAGCAGGCTGGCATGACTATGATTTTCTGACACAGGATTTGATTCAGACACTTTGGTATGTATTTTTCTGTGACATGAACTCTCAGGTAAGTTTACCTGGATATACGGGAGGAATCAATAATCAATCTTGGTTAAGACCGACAGGAAGAACGAAAGTCTTAACTTCAAGGAATGGAAGCGTAGCGGCAGATGCAACGAATGATTCGGATATATATAGCTCTCCTAAATGGAAGGATTCAAATAAGAT
>JBJTNQ010000082.1:0-9587 GCA_046074105.1 Sphingobacteriaceae bacterium
AATTTCTTCGGCCATATCAATAGCATACACTACACCGAAACAAAATCCGGAATCGCCATCTATGGTTACTTGAAGTTTATAGCTCATGGTAGTTCAAAATTACAAAATTGTATTTGTTCAGGCCCATAAATTCAGTGCAATAAAAAACAGGAACTGTGCCAACAATAGTACCGGACCAAAAAGGTTCTGTTTAGTAAATTTCATGCGCTTAAAAAACCAGCATCCCGCAAGGGAAACTAAAAACCAGGCCGCATAATTCTGAAGCGGAATAAGGCCTCCCTCCCACGACCAATAATCAAACTGGATGGCAACAGGCTCAATCAGCGTGTCTAATAATACCAAAACAGCTGCCGCAAGCAGCAGATTTAAGACTTTGTTTTTCAGGTTTAAGTACTCTATGCTTGTACCCACACTGTAAATAAGCAATACCCAATTTACCCCAATGAGTAAAGGAATATCGGCAAACTTTGTTCCAAGGGTATCGCCATAATCATAAGACCCAAAAATGAGCCCGGTATGTACACCCAAATATTCTATGCCGTATCCTCCCAAATAAGTAAGTAAAACAAATTGGAGAAAATGGCGGTTCCAGGTTTGCTGGCTTACAAGCAGCAAGGCAAACATCAACAATAAATGAAAGGGAACTAGGGCGATAAAATGGCTTTGCCATTCGGTATTTAAAAACCCCAACAGGCCTACTGCATGAAAAAGCAGCACTAAAAACGAAATAATTGAAATTTTAATGCTTAAGCCGAGGGTATATTTCTGCCTTTCCATGTAACCGATTTAGTTAAATATTTTTGCATTGATAAAACTGCCACCAGCAATAAAACTCCTATCTGAAACGGATGAAGCAGGAGATTCCAGAAAACCGATTGGCCCGAGAGCAGCGAGATCATCAGTCTGCTTAATAAAATTAGGATCAAAGCTAATAAACTTAGGTTTAACCCTAAATAAAGTAGCATAGCTAAAGGCCCTAGCAACACTAAAAATAAATACAAAAATAGGCCCGGGAGGCTGTAGGCAAAACCTGCCAGTAAGTTCTTACTAAACCCGGTTATGGCTTCGTTAAAGCCGGTATACATACGGCAATAAATGAAACCATTGGCCAGCAGAGCTTCGCCCCGGCCTTGTGTATTTTTAACCAATCTCATGATCTCAATATCTTCTACCACTTTATTTTTTACTTGTTCGTGCCATTGGTTTCGGGCGTAATCTGCGGCATCAAATAACATAAATTGGCCGCTAGCCGCTGCAAAAGACGGATTGGCCGACAGACGCACCAAACGCAAAGGCAAGAGGTTTAGCAATAAAAAATGCATAAGCGGAACCACCAGTTTTTCGCCCGGGCTAGGCATCAATTGATTGGTAAAAAGACTTAACAGATCTAGTTTTTGCATTTTCATGCGATGTACTGCAGCCTGTATTAAACCCGGCTGCACCAGCTCATCAGCATCTAAAAATAAAAGGTATTTGCCCTGAGCTTGTTCAGCTAATTGATGGCAGGCATAATTCTTACCTAGCCAACCGGCAGGTAAAGGCCGGCCCTTTATTACCCGGAAACGAGCATCATGTTCGGCAAATTTTTGGCAAATGTTAAAGGTATCATCGCTAGAGTCGTCATCCAAAACCAAAATTTCCAGTTCGGTATAATCTTGCACTAAAATAGATTGCAGCAAAGCACCAATATTAGCCTCTTCGTTACGGGCAGGAATGAGAATAGAAACCAGATCGCGGTAGCTTTTAGGGCTGGCCTGCAGCAAAGGCCGTGAAATAAAATTGAATAGCGTAACCGAAAAACGTAAAATCAGAAAAAAGAAAACCAAATAAACCAGTATCATTTATACGCTTATATTGCTTTGTTGCTTACGCGATGTATCGAAATGCTTATTAAATTCACTTTTTATCAGTTGCAGACTTGTAAACTCAGCACCTTCCCAAGTTTGCAAATAGGCTTTAACGGTGGGTTTACGATGCTCAAAATAATCGGTTAAAAGTACGGCAAAAAGGTATTGAAAGTTCTTTGCAGACGAATTAATGAGATTCATCAGACCTTTCTCAAACCTTACCTCATCGGTATGGCTGGAATATAATTTCCCTTGCGGGAAGATGACCACCAGATTTTCAGGATCGTTTAATAATTCACCTGCATATTCCAATGTTTCTATCATACTTCGCGATTGCTTTTTTACCGAAAACGCCCCCAGATATTTTAAGAACCAAACCTGCCGGTAGTTCTCTTCGCTAACCATAATGTGGAAACGCTTTTTAAGGAATAAGCGATTGAGTTGAAAAAGAAAAAAACCGTCCCACCAGGAAAAATGATTAGCCAGCAACAAAACGGAACGTTTGGGGTCTATTTCGATGGCATTGTATTCAAATTGCTGAAAATCGCGGCGAATAATCCGGTTAATAAACCAGGAAAAGAAGACATAAACGAAGCGATTTTGGCATGGCGGGTGCATGCTTTAAATATAAGTATTTCTGTAAAGCATTTCGCTATCAGGCAGATAAGTCGTCTACAATTTTAGCCGACAGCAAAGCCAATGGAATACCGCCGCCCGGATGCACACTGCCGCCAACAAAATACAGGTTCTTAATTTTTGAAGAAAAATTGGCATGCCGCAAAAAGGCAGCAAACTGATTATTCGAACTTGTTCCGTACAAAGCCCCCTGATAGGAAGCTGTTTTTTGTTCTATACTTCTCGGATCCAGAATTTCTTCACAAAGAATTAGCGATTCGATATCTCTACCTAAATTTTTAGCTAATTTTTGCAAAATATTTTTGCGAGCTTCCGCGATAAGGGTATCCCAATCTTGTCCATTATTAGCCGGCACATTGATCATTACGAACCAGTTTTCGTTTTCTTTTGGCGCATCTTCCGGACGGTATTTCGAACTGATATTGATATAAACCGTCGGATCGGCATCAATGGTCTTGTGTTTCCAGATCGCATCAAATTCCTTTTCGTAGTCTTCGCTAAAAAAGATATTATGGAGGTCCAGTTCAGAAAATTCTGCCTGTATTCCCCAATAAAAAATTAAAGCCGAACTGCTGCGTTCCTGGTTTAGTATCTGCTGTGGCGGGATCTGGTTCTTTAATAATTGATGATACGTAAACCACACATCCATATTAGAAACAATGCGGTCGGCGTAGATCTCTTCATCATTCATTCTAATTCCTTTTACCTTTTTATCGGCTACTATAATTTCCTTAACCGGGGAATGATAATGAAAAACAACGCCCAGGTCTTCGGCCAGTTTTACCAAACTTTGGGTAATGGCATACATACCACCCTTGGGGAAGTAAGCACCAAAATGCTGTTCTAAATGCGGAATCACATTCAAGGTAGCCGGTGCCTGGTAAGGATTAGAGCCGTTATAGGTGGCGTAGCGATTAAAAAAGCGGATGGTTTTATCATCCTTAAAAAAATCGGCATTTGCCCGATCCATAGACCGGAAAGGATCAATTTGAGGAAAGCGTAGCAGCGATCTTAAAACACCCCAATTCAAAAAGGATTGGATACGGTGCAGACTTTTCTCCAAAAAAATAGCGTGGGTAATATTATATATCCGGGCACTGTAACGTAAAAAACGGCGAACCGCCGAAGCCGAATCTTTGGTTTTAGAAGCAATTTCTTGAGCTAATTTATCTCGATCAGCCCAAGCCTTAATCCGGGTGCCATCCTCATAAAAATAATGGCAAACCGTTTCCAGCTTTTCGTAATTAAAATAATATCTCGCATCTTTTCCAGCCAGGGCAAACAACTCATCCACATACTGCGGCATAGTAAACAAGCTCGGGCCGGCATCGAAACGAAAGTTGCCCAGTTGAAACTCCGATAGCTTACCACCGGCATAAGCATTGGCCTCATAAATAGCTACATCATGCCCTTTAACCGCCATCCGTATGGCCGAAGCAATTCCGGCTATACCGGCACCAATTACAATAACTTTAGCCAATTAAGCCGGTTCGTTAAAATCCATAACCAATCGCTCCACAATGCGGTTATGCTCTAAATGCTCAGAAACAATTTCCGCTACATCACTTAGCTGTACTTTGCTATAAAAAACGCCTTCGGGGTAAACCACCACACTCGGGCCACGTTCGCAAACATCAAAACAACCCGCTTTTTGCGCCCTGATCTCTGTATTTAAACCTTTATCCTTGATCTGCTTTTTAAACGCTGCCACCAAGGCCAGGCCTCTTTCTTGGCCACAGCAAACCCTCGATCCTTCGGGGCGTTGATTGGTACAAACAAATACGTGTTTCTGATAAAGCATAATCTATTTTTGTCTTCGGTTTGTTAAAATGCTAAGCTTTGTGCTGATAATTGGCTAAAAATAGCAATTTTTGGATGCACCATGATGAATAAAACTGTTCTCGTTACCGGAGGTACCGGATTAATTGGCCAGGCTTTATGCCAGGAACTCTTAAATAAGGGTTATAACATTCATTTGTTAAGCCGAAAGGCTAAACCGCAGGCCGATAGCCGTATTAAAACCTTTGTATGGAATGTAGAAAAAGGAGTAATTGATGAAGACTGTATTCAGGGAGTAGAAAGCATTATCCACCTGGCCGGTGAAGGCATTGTAGATAAACGCTGGACAGCCAAACGCAAGCAAGATATTATCAATAGCCGTACGGAGTCTATCCGTTTAATTTATCAATTAATAAAAAATACGCCTTCGGCGGAGGTAAAAAGTATCATTTCTGCGGCGGCCATAGGTTTTTATGCCGACAGGGGCGATGAACTACTTACGGAAGAAAGCCCGGCAGGTTGGGGTTTTTTAGCCGAATCGTGCATAGCATGGGAAAATGCGGTAGACGAAGGAAAAGCCCTGAGTTTAAGAATTGTGAAATTCCGAACCGGTATTGTACTCGACCCACAGGGAGGTGCCTTAAAAGAAATTGCCCGACCAGTTAAATTCGGCCTAGGAGCAGCCTTAGGCAGCGGCAAGCAATGGGTTTCCTGGATACATAAGGATGATGTGGTAAACATGTATCTATTTGCGCTAGAAAATGAATCCCTCAGCGGTGTGTTCAATATGGCGGCACCGCATCCGGTTACGAATTCAGAGATGACGCAGGCCATTGCCCGGCAGTTTCACAAACCCTTATTTTTACCGGCTGTACCTGCTTTTGCTTTAAGGCTAGCCATGGGAGAAATGAGCGCTGCCGTACTGGGCAGTACCCGGGTAACGGTTCAAAAGATAGAAAACGCAGGTTTTAAATTCGCTTTCGCGGACTTAGAGCCGGCCTTAAAAAATTTATATGCCTAAACATCCGGTTAATATTTTCTGGTTTCGCCGCGATTTGCGTTTAAACGACAATACCGGATTATTCCACGCCTTGCAGGCAGGACTTCCGGTGGTTCCCGTCTTTATTTTCGACCGTAATATTCTCGATAAACTGCAAGACCGGAAAGATGCCCGTGTAAACTTTATACACCGGGAACTCGAAACCATTAACCAAAAGCTAAACGAATTTGGCTCTTCGTTGGTAATAAAATATGCACCGGCAGCCCAAGCCTGGCAAGAACTGGCCCAAGAATTTGACCTTAAAAACGTTTACACCAACCAGGATTATGAACCTTATGCCCGTCAGCGGGATGAGGGCTTAAAAAGCTTTTTTGAATCCAAGAATATTGGCTTTCATCTTTTTAAAGATCAAGTGATTTTCGAAAAAGAAGAAGTTACTAAAGATGATGGTAAGCCTTATACCGTTTTTACCCCCTACAGCCGAAAATGGCTGCAAAGGTTTAACGAAGCAGGCTCCACCACTTTTCCTAGTGAGCTTCATTTATCGAGTTTAGAGCAAAATGCTTCGGGAACTATTCCTTCTCTCGAAAGCATGGGCTTTACAATCAGCACCTTGCCTTTACCCGATAGAGCTTATCAGGGTTTTATTGCAGATTATGCCGAAAAAAGAAATTTTCCGGCCATAGCCGGCACTTCCAAAATTGGCATTCACCTGCGTTTTGGCACCGTAAGCATTCGCGAATTGGTGAAGGCAGGCTTTGCGGCAGCCGAGAAAACCTGGCTGATGGAACTGATTTGGCGTGAATTTTATTTCATGATCTTATGGCATTTTCCGCAAACGGTAAACACCGCTTTTAAACCGGAATACGATCGTATAGAATGGCGGAACGACGAAGAGGAATTTAAAGCCTGGTGCGAAGGCCGAACGGGCTATCCTATTGTAGATGCCGGCATGCGTGAATTGAATGCCACCGGCTTTATGCACAACCGTGTACGCATGATTACGGCCAGCTTCTTAACCAAACATTTATTGATAGACTGGCGCTGGGGTGAAGCCTATTTTGCAAAGAAACTATTGGATTATGAGCAAGCCAGCAATGTAGGTGGTTGGCAATGGGCGGCCAGCTGTGGAAATGATGCGGCTCCTTATTTCAGGGTATTTAATCCGGAACTGCAAACCCAGAAATTCGACCCTAAATTAGCTTATATTAGAAAGTGGATACCCGAATTGAACGATCCTTTTCAATACCCTAAGCCCATAGTAGAGCATTCCTTTGCAAGAAATAGGGTATTAGCCACTTTTAAGAAAGCACTGGAAAAATAAATTTAACCAACAATGTCGGTCACCTTGATCTCAAAATCGAGCGTAGCAAACGGTGGAATAGAACTTCCATTACCATCTAAACCATAGCCTAAAGACGAAGGAACAATAATTCGGATACTTCCTCCCTCTTTAATTAATGGAAGCGCTTCTTTCCATCCATCAATTAAATTGCTTAAAAGAAAGGTAGCGGTTGCACCGGTAGCGGTTTTATCAAATACAGTACCATTAAGCAATTTACCTGAATATTCGAGGGTAAGCGTACTGCTTGTAGTTATATTATCAGTTCCAGAACCGGGATTAGAAATTTTATAATATAATCCGGTGGCGGTTTTGCTAAAACCTGTTAAACTATTATCCTGCAAATATTTATTAATTATAAAATCTTCATAATCGGCAATTTTATCGGCAGTAATCACACTAATTGTATAATCTATAGAGCTATTACCGGCAATATTACTGGTTCCGCTTCTTCCGTAAGCGTACCTGGATGGAATGATTACTCTCAAACTTCCACCTTGCTTAATTCCGCTGTTTTTTAATACTTCTCTTAAAGAATCGGGCTTAAAATAGCCGAAATAATTATAATAACGATTCACGAAGGTATCAACTGAAGTATACGTACCGTCAAGCGTTTTTATGGTATAAATAAGGGGCAATTTCTGAGTGTAATCTAAATCGGGGCCTGTTCCGGCATTCACAACCTTATAAAAGATGCCCGTTTCATTATACTCCAGCATATTCAAGTTGTTATCCTGGATATATTTGGCAACATTCTGCGAATCTAGTTCTTCAATAGAAGCATACTGTTTGGTACATGCCGAAAAACCAGCGGCAAATATTAAAACTGGAATAAAATATTTAGAAATTCTCTTCATGAATGGAGATTAATTTTGAACGTCGGTTAGCGTAATATCGAAATCGAGAACAGAGTTTGCGGGAATAGCGCCCAAGGTACTGTTCTGATAGGCATAGGGAGACGGCACCAACAAACGAATACTGCCCCCTTTTTGAATTAAAGGCACGCCAATTTGCCAACCTGTAATTACGTTACCAAGCGTAAACTGTATGGGTGTACTAGACTGTTCGATAACTGTTCCGTTCAATAAACGAACCGTATAATTAGCCGTTACTTTAGTGGCAGTGGTATAAACAACCGAACCCGCTCCCGGAGTAATAATTTGATAATATAAGCCACTTTCATGACGCTGAGCAGGAATATTATTAGTTGCAATAAAGGTCTTGATCAATTCTTCATCTACGGCTAACTGCTTCTGGGGATTGTAAACCTCGCCCTTTTTGCAAGAGAACAACAGTACCCCTGCCAATAAAAGAAATAGAAACTGCTTAATGAATTTCATTGATCAAGTATCATTTTAGTTATAAACCCGGATATTTTTTCGATAACCGGATCTGTAAGTGTACAAATTTACCCTTTTAAACGTAAAAAACGACTGCTTAACATTATTTAACAAAAAGCCGTCGCGATATACATCGGGACGGCTTTTTGCATACTGGAGCAGGGAGGCTATTAGTAGCAGTATTTATTGGCTTCAATTAACTGTTTGGCTACTCGCTGACGAGCATCTTTTATGTTAAAAGGAGGCACTTTAGTAAATCGGCGTAAGCCAACCAACATCATATTCAGTTCATCGCCTTCGGCAAAAGAATTCAATGCTTCTTTTCCGGCTAAGTAAACCTTATCTACAGCTTCCTGAGCATAAATACGCATCATATCTAACTGACCTTGTACTGCTTCTTCGCCTCGTAATTTCACTAATTTTTCTACCCGCAAAATGGTCGATTCCAGTACATATACCTCGCCAATAATATCGGCAATATTCATCAGTATTTCTTGCTCCTTGGCCAAAGTCATCATCAGTTTCTGAACCGCAGCACCGGCAATCATCAGCCCTGCTTTTTTCAAATTCTTAAGTGTTTTCTTTTCTGCTGCAAACAGGCTGTCGTCTTCTTCGCCAAATTCAGGTATCGACATCAGTTCGGCAGCTACGGCTTGCGCCGGAGTCATCAGATCCAATTCGCCTTTCATGGCACGTTTAAGCAGCATGTCTACGATCAGCAATCGATTGATTTCGTTGGTTCCTTCGAAAATTCGATTGATCCGGCTATCGCGATAAGCCCGATCCATCGGTGCTTCTGCAGAATAACCCATACCGCCATACACCTGTACGCCTTCATCTACAATATAATCCAGCATTTCAGAACCCCAAACTTTCAGAATAGCACACTCAACGGCAAATTGCTCGGTAGATTTCAGCTTAGCTTTTCCCGACTCCATGCCTTCGGCAATTAAAGCATCGTAGGCATCGTCAATATTCTGACCGGCACGGTAAGCCGCACTTTCAACGGCAAAATTACGGGTAGCCATTTCGGCCAATTTATAGCGGATTGCCCCAAATTTAGAAATAGGCAGATTGAACTGCACACGCTCATTGGCATAATTGATGGCGTGATCTATTACCTTACGGGATGAACCAATGGCAGCAGCGCCCAACTTGATACGGCCAATATTTAAAATGTTTACCGCAATTTTGAACCCGTTCTGACGCTCAGACAGCATATTTTCTACCGGCACCGGGCAATCGTTAAAGAATACCTGACGGGTAGAAGATCCCTTAATTCCCAATTTATGTTCTTCGGGATTCATGGTAATACCGCCAAAAGATTTTTCTACAATAAAAGCCGTCAGATTTTCATCATCATCAATTTTGGCAAAGACGATGAATACATCGGCAAATCCGCCATTGGTGATCCACATTTTCTGACCGGTGATTAAATAATGGGTTCCTTCTTTATTCAACACGGCTTTGGTGCGGCCCGAATTGGCATCAGAACCTGAATTAGGTTCGGTTAAGCAATAAGAAGCTTTCCATTCGCCGCTGGCCAGTTTAGGAATATATTTAGCTTTTTGAGCTTCGTTGCCATAATACAAAATAGGAAGTGTGCCAATACCGGTATGTGCCGAGATGGCAACCGCAAAAGA
>JBJTNQ010000083.1:0-28137 GCA_046074105.1 Sphingobacteriaceae bacterium
CAAATGAGCCTCGGTGGTATTACCCGGATGGGCTTCAAAGCTGAATTCGGCCTCCGGATGGCGCAGGGCCTTTTGCATGATTCCTTCAATAAGGTATTTCAGATTTTCGGGACTGAAAAAAGTAGGAGTTCCGCCTCCCAAATGCAATTCTTTAATGATAGGCGGAGAATCAAACAAGCTAAGGTATAATTGCCATTCTTGCAGCACGGCCTGAATATAAGGCTGCTCTACCGCATGATTTTTGGTAATACGGGTATTACAGCCACAATAGGTGCAAAGGCTTTCGCAATAGGGTAAGTGAATGTACAGGCTGATGCCTTCTGTGGCGTTGGTCTGGTTGAAAGAGAACTGAACAGATTTTTTCCATTGTTCCACATCGGGTGGTGTCGAATTCCAGTAAGGTACCGTGGGGTAGCTAGTATATCGTGGTACTGCCACATGGTATTTATCAATTAATGCGGCTAAATTCATGCTTTAGCATTATTTAAGGGTTCTTCGGTGGCCTTGCTGCACGAATCGGCGCAAGCGCATGATTTACCCACACATTTATTATTCTGCCATAGGTCTAGGCACTTGATAGTTCTTTCGGCTACCGTATTTAAAGAGGCTTCGGGATAAAGATCTGCCGGGATATGGGCAACTTTAAGCCCTCGTTTTTTTGCAGCGGGGCGGTCTATATGATCGGTTTCTACCGATCGGGTGGCAATGTATTTAACTCCTTTGTCTGCCAACTGATTAATAATGGCTTCAGAAACATCGTCGGAAGTGAACACTATGACGGCTTCCTTACCTTCGGCATAAGCCACTGTTTCGAGACTTAGTGAATTGGATATAAGCGTAATATCGTGCTTCTTGTGATTAGCAAGCGCAAGCGGTTCTTTTTCAAAGCTTCTAACACTGTAAGCGATGGCTTTCATTTTGGCAAAGGATCTTTATCTTACCAAAACTAAGACTCGGTTAGTATGTAATGAATGAGATAGGTCAGTGGGAAATATGATCTTTATCAGTTTTTAATGCGCATCAATTTCTGCACATCAAACACCATAATTTGACTTCCTTTGCGCTCTATCAGGCTTTCTTCTTTAAAATCGCTCAATATACGGCTTACGGTTTCGGTAGCCATGCCCGCCATAGCGGCCAGGTCATCTCTCGAAATTTTAAACGAAACATTCAGGTTTGCCTTTTCCCGCTGGCTTAATTTAACCAGTACCTGGGCCATTCTTTTGCGCACCGAAGAATAGGCTAACTGTAAGAGTTGCTCTTCTTTTTCCTTGAGGTTATTAGATAAAATCCGGATGAACTGTGCCGCCACATCCGGATAACGGTTCAACAATTCTGTTAAACTTTCTTTAGGCAGCATGCACAAAGAGGTATCATCCAGTGCCTCGGCCGATTCGGTGTACGGTTCGTTCATCAAAATGGCATTTACACCAAAATACTCATCCTGGGCATACATTCCGGTTAATAATTCGCGGCCATCGGGACTCATTTTTACGGTTTTAACCTTTCCGCTCAATACCAGGTAAATGCCAGGAACCGCATCGCCTTCATAGTAAATCACTTGCTTTTTATTGATCTTTCTGATCCGGCATTCTTCAATCAGCTTATCCAGCTCCTTAAGCCCATCGGCACTCAGGGGCATATTTTTAATGCTGTCTAAGGTGGGGCTGTAAAAAGCCTGCTGTTTCATTTTTTTACCTAAACGGCTTTCAATGGCGTTCAGCAGCTCCACATCATCAAATGGCTTGGTCAGATAATCGTCGGCACCCATTTCCATGCCTTTGCGCATATCTATTCTTTCGGCTTTGGCAGTTAGAAAGATAAAAGGAGTGGCTGCCGTTTTCGGATTTTTTCCAAGTAGGTATAATACGCCATAACCATCCAGTTCGGGCATCATAATATCGCATAAAATAAGGTCTGGCTCATGACTAATGGCCATCTCTACGCCGGTTTTACCGTTATCAGCCTGCTGCACTTCATAGCCCGCCAATTCCAGAATTTCTGCTGCGCTTTCGCGGATGTCGTTGTTATCTTCAATAATTAAAATAAGCGTTTTCTTCATAGACTTAGAAGGAGAGTGTAAAAGTGGTTCCCTGGTTAATGATACTTTCAAACTGAACTTTACCATTCATAAGCGCAACATACCTGGAAACGATATTTAAACCTAAACCGGTACCAGCAATACTGCCCGTATTGTTGGCCCTGAAAAATGCCTCGAACAGATGTTTCTGATCGTTTTCGGGAATACCAATACCATTATCTTTAACGGTAACGGTACATTTACCGTTCTTGATCTCGGTATTAAACTCGATAAAAGTATTTTCTCCCGAATATTTTATAGCATTAGAAATGAGGTTAATGATACAGTTCTTAAGCAAATTCCGATCGAGCATTACGGTACTTTCTAAACCGGTATGCTGGTAAATGATGTGCTGGTTCTGCTTCGCAAACAGCTGCATCTCTTCGGTAATCTCTTCTGAAAATTTGATCAAGTCGAAACCGCTTAAGTTTAATTCTACGTTTCCGGCTTCTAACCGCTCCAATGATAAGAAATCGTTCAGAATAGTGGTGAGGTTGCCAATGGCATTTTTAATTTTATTGATGTGTTTGGCAATATTGGGATTATCGAACGATTCGGAATATTTTTCGATGAGCGAAGAAGAAAGCTGTATAGAACTGAGCGGTGTACGAAACTCGTGGGAAGCCATAGATACAAAACGGCTTTTTAACTGCCCCAGTTCTTTTTCTTTTTCTAGCGATGAGCTTACCTCCTCTTTTGCCTGCTGCAAGGCATTTACCATCTGCTGTAAGGAAATCGTACGCTCGGCCACCAGTTCTTCCAGTTGTGCAGCATAGCTGCGCAAACGTTCTTCCGCTTCTTTTTCTTTAGACAGATCGTGAATAAAGCCGGTATAAATCTTTCTCGACTCATATTGCACTTCGCTTACCGCCAAACGAAAAGGGAAAGTACTGCCATCTTTGCGAAGCCCCCTAACCTCCCTGCCTTTACCAATAATGTTCTTCTGATGAGTTTGGTCGTATCTTTCTAAATAATGGTCGTGCGAACTCTGATCGGGCTCGGGCATCAGCATAGAAATATTATTTCCTATTACTTCTTCGTCGGTATACCCAAATAGTGTTAATGCCGCAGCATTCATCGACTCTATTAAACCGCGGTTATCAATGGTAATGATCCCATCAATGGCTGTTTCTATAATGGCTTTTAATAATGGGGAATTATCCATGAGCCCTAAATATAGTTAATTTATGACGTGCCAATAAGCCTATCACACAGATTTGACTATTGGCCCATAGCTTTTAATACGGGAGAGGCAGCAATTTGATCTCTCGAAAAGAGAAAAGTAATTCCACCCGATACGATAAAATAGAACGCCAAAAATGCAGGGATCCATTGAACCATTGCACCTGCACCGAACCAATCTGGCGAAAGCCAAAGCAGGTAAAGGCACCATACATTTTTAAGCAACTCATAAATCCAGGCCCGCGGGTTCCTATCCATAAGTTCGGAATAGGCATACACTTGCATAAAAATAAAAATCCCATATAAAAAGATGTGTGGGCTGCCTATGCTGGCAATATTTCCGAATAAATAGGCTATTAAGAGCAAAAGTATACTGAACTGAACCCAAATCCAGGTGCTTAGCAGGGTACCGACGGGAGTATCGTACTTTTGATATTGGTGCAGATCTTCGATCTTTAAAATCGGGTATTTATCTTTCACATCATCGGGGCGCCAGCCGGTGGGCATCAACCAAATCCTGAGCTTATCTTTCCAGCTTCGGGTCCGCCAGCAATCCTTGATCAGCAATCCCATATGCTGAAAGTTAATCTTGATCGGATTCCAGGTCCTTACTGGCACGGTAATGCCGTAAACTGGTTTTTCGTCAATTAATTCCTCTTGGAAAGTGCCAAATAGTTTATCCCAAAAAATAAAGATTTGGGCAAAATTTTTATCAATATACTGCGGGTTAATGGCATGATGCACCCGGTGGTGGGAAGGCGTAACCAAAATATATTCTAACCAACCCATTCGGTTAATGTGCTGGGTATGATACCAGAACTGGGCAAATAAATGTAATGGCGCCACCACCGCAATTACCTGCACCGGAACACCCATAAGTGCTGCCGGCAGTAGGAAAACGGTAAAAACTTTAACAAAATTAGCAATGCTCTGCCTTAAGGCACAGGCTAAGTTAAAGTATTCGCTGCTGTGATGAATGATATGGCTGTTCCAGAAAAAGTTCGTTTTATGGGCAATTCTGTGGACCCAATAGCCAGCAAAATCGAGTGCCATAAAGGCGATGAAATAGGTCCAGAATCCGGAGTCGACATGAAAAACAGCCAGATTAGAAATGAGCCAGCCATAGCTAATGAGCACCAAACTTAAGCCCAATACATCTTTGGTTACATTGGTAATACCCGAACTGATGCTGGAAAGCATATCCATACTTCTAACCGTATGATGACCTTTCCATCGGCCATACCACATTTCCAACAAAATGAGTGTTAAAAATGCAGGCATAGCGTAAAGAAGAATCTTTGCGTAAGTTTCCATATTTAAAATAGCTTAGAAGCGAAGTTAGTTAATAATTCAGTACAATTAACCTGAGCGGTAAACGATGAAATTAAGCTAAAACAAGCTTGAATTTACAGTTTAAACCAGCTATCTTCATCTTATTAAAAAACCAATTTTGATGATTTAATTAAAATCTATGAAAAATATCCTAACTCTGTTTTGCACCATTTGCTTACTGGGTGTAAATATGGCTTCTGCTCAAAATATTAAAACACCGGCAGCAAGTACTACCCAAACCCTTACGCAAGATTTTGCACTCAGCCAGATTAAACTTAGTTACTCCCGCCCTAATGCAAAAGGCCGAAAAATTTACGGCGATTTGGTGCCTTATGGCAATGTGTGGCGTACGGGCGCAAACTCCCCTACGAAAATTACCTTTGGCGAAGATGTAAGTTTTGAAGGACAGGCCGTTCCGGCGGGCGAATATGCTTTATATACCATTCCTGGAAAAACGGAATGGACCATTATTTTAAGTAAAAACACTAAACTATGGGGCGCTTTTGGCTATAATGATGCCGACGACCTTTTAAGAGTGAAAGTTAAGCCGCTGAACCTGGCAAAGAAGGTGGAAACTTTCACTATTGAAATGGCCAGTGTATTGCCCGCAAGCTGCGAATTAATTTTGAATTGGGAAAAAACCAGCGTGCCTATAAAAATTACGGCCAATATTGATGGGAAAATTATGGCTGCCATAGATAGTGCCATGAAAGGTGAGAAGAAACCTTACCAGCAGGCTGCTGCCTACTATTTCGACAATGGAAAAGATCTAAACAAAGCTTTGGAATGGGCTAATGAAGCAGTAAATGCTAATCCTAAGGCATATTGGGTAGAATACCTGAAGGCGAAAATACAATTTAAACTAGGCAAAAAAACTGAGGCAATAGCCAGTGCCAAGCATTCGATGGAAGAGGCTGAAAAACAAAATAATCCAGACTACGTAGCACTAAATCGTAAGCTCATTTCCGAAGCGAGCAAATAGGGTGGTGTTGTTTTTGGAGCGTTTGTTTCACAAAGAAATTGAAGGTTACTTAAACCCTATTCTTTTACGCTCTCTCTGTGTTGTCTCCTGTTTATCTTTATTTAATAGGTAGTTTAATGCCTCATAAACATCTTTAAACTGTTTATTATAGGTCTGTTCCAGCTCTTTCATCTTTTCGGTCAGATCCTGATGTGTTAGCGCATATTGGCGTAACCATACAAATGCCCTAACCACTTGAATATTAACGTCAATGGCTTTAGGGCTGTTGAGAACGCTGGAGAGCATGGCCACACCTTGTTCGGTAAAAGCGAAAGGTAGATATTTACTATGCATTCCTTTACCCTTCTCTAAGGACGCAAATTGCGTCCTTAGAGGATTATACTCTTCCCTTGTAAGTTCAAACATAAAGTCGAAGGGGAATCGATTCCGATTACGCCTCACGGCTTCCTTAAGACGTTTAGTTTCTGTTTCATAAAGTTCTGCCAGATCAAAATCCAGCATCACCTTATAACCGCGAAACTCATAAATTTTGTTTTGTATGGTTTGTAATTGCATCATTAGACTTTTGCAAACAAACGCTCAAAATTGAATTAAATTTTAACTTCAATTCGGTGAGCTTTGTTTACATACCCATCCAGCATAAGAAGAATTAATTTTACAGCTCATATCATTTACTTATCTTGATAAGATTATAAAGATAATACATGGCTACACCCATACTCAATACCCAACCCGATACCGAAATTGTAAGTACCAGAATTGTAAATGCTCCCAGAGTTATTGTTTTTCGTGCCTGGTCAGAGCCAGAACATTTAAAAAATTGGTGGGGGCCCACAGGATTTACGAACACATTTCATGAATTCGATTTTAGAGTAGGTGGGCATTGGCGCTTTACGATGCATGGACCCGAACAAGGAAACTATCTCAATGAATGTGAGTTTATAAAAATTGAAGAACCCGCACTTATTGCCTGGAAACGTTTTTCGAAACCCTTATTCCAGGTGTTATTTCTGTTTGAGGAGGTGAATGAGAATCAGACCCGAATTATTTTTAAAATGCTTTTCAACTCAATAGAAGAATGTAACAAACTACGTCCGTTTGTGCCCGAAAAGAACGAAGAAAACTTCGATAAACTAGAACAAGAACTGAGAGCAATGAGTTAATGACTCAAGGTGCAACCTCAGGCCAACAACACCATCCGATTTCCGCTACTAACGTTTAAATTTAGTCTCGTAGGTATTTATCCATTGCTGGGGTGTTATTTTGGCAGCCAGCTGGCCAATCAGATCCAGGGGAATTTGTTCCGGTTTTTTAAAGCGAATACAACCTTTGCCCATATCTAATTTATGGGAACTTCGCTGCTCGTACTGCTGAACAAACCAGTCTAAGAGATCGGCATTAGCGTAAATACCCATATGATGCAGGGCTATATAATTCTTTTGAGAGGCTATAGCCATAAATTGCAGGGGCAAAACCGGATTGCAATGATAGCCTGCAGGGTAAAGTGAATGGGGCACCACAAAAGTGATCATACCGTAATTAAAATCTTCTGCAAAGCCTTTGGGGAGGTTCTTTAAAATAACTTGCCGCAATTGGGTTATGGCAGCCTGCCTATCGGGCGAGAGTTGTGCTATATACTGACTGACTTTTGGAGCTGCTAACTGCATGTTGTTTTAAATTTATTAACGGATGGCGCCGGGTTATTATTGCGGGTTGCGGGTTAGGGTTTGTGGTTAGCCTAAAGTTTAAGCTCTTGGTATTTAGATCTATAAGTTAGGGTTTTTAACTCGTAATCATAAACCTGAAATATTTAATACCCCGGCTACTGAAACTGCGGACCAAAATTAACCAGAAAAAGTTCTTTACTGCTTCGAGTAATGGCGGTATACAACCAACGCAGAAACTCTATATTAATAAGTTCTTCCGTAAGATAACCCTGATCTATAAAAACGGCATCCCATTGTCCGCCCTGGGCCTTATGACAGGTAACAGCGAAGGCGAATTTAATTTGCAGAGCGTTGTAATACGGATCTTTTTTGAGTTCGAGGAGGCGCAATCGTTTATTAGCAATATGGGCATAATCGGCCGATATGGCCTCATATAAACGCTTGCTATCAGCATAAGAAAGGCTGGGAGTTTCGGCATATAAGGTATCGAGCATTACTTTACAGGTAAGGGGTTCCTCGTCGGGGTAATCTACCAATTCGAGTACCACATCGGCAAAGCGGAACCCATATTGTTCGCTGATGTTTTTCACCTTACGAATTTTAGCTACATCGCCATTGGCTATAAAATTGCCATTTTTCTCGGTGTCGTTTAGCCAATAATAATTATTGCGCACCACCATAACGTAGTCGCCACCGCTAAGTTCTTCATCCCGAAGAAGGATACGGTTGCGAATGTTTTGGTTGTAAGCATTGGCATTTTTATTAGAGCGGCAAACCACCAATGTATTTTCCATGCCATATTTGTCGTAAGCATAATGAAGCCCTTCAACCAAGCGCTCGCCGGTCATATGATAAATATCTTTAAAACCTTTAGTATGAAGTTTCGGGATACGAACTTTGGCCTTACGAATAATTTCACGCAGGTGGGTAGCATGATGCAATATACCCGATTCTTTTTCCTGCCGTACCACTTCGGTAAGTTCGGTGCTGAAAATATTTAACCCGTAACGGCTGTGCAGATATTCGCGGTCTAGGGCCGGACTTTCGGCAACACCCACAGGCGGCAGCTGGGCAGTATCGCCCACCAATATCAGTTTACATCCTTTATCATTATACACGTATTCCATGAGGTCTTGCAGCAAGCCGGTTCCGCTGTAATCGGTAGGCTCATCGGCAATCATAGAGGCTTCATCCACAATAAAAACGGTATCTTCGAGCAAGTTCTGGGCCAGGCTGAACTGCATATCGGGGCTAACAGCCTGCTTTTTTCTATAAATACGTTTGTGTATGGTGCTTGCTTTTTTGCCAGAGTAATTGCTCATTACCTTAGCTGCCCGGCCGGTGGGTGCCAATAGCACCGATTTCATCGGGAATTTAGGCAGCACTTTTACCAAAGCACTAATGAGGGTAGTTTTTCCGGTACCGGCGTAGCCCTTTAGCAGCAAACAATCTTTATCAGCATCAGAAAGCAGAAAACGTTCCAGCAAATGGAAAGCCTCCTGCTGCTGGCTGGTGGGCGTTTTCCCGAATTGTGTAGTAAGCTGGGCAACAAAACTGCTCATGGTTTCAAAAATGCATATTTATATGGAGCTAACCTATTCCAAAAAATTTTACATTTGTTAGCGATGAATCGTTTTATTCAGTTAACAGACCCTACATTTCAGACCCAATTAGCGGGCAAATGCGATCTACTCTTGGAAATTTTACCTGGCGGGATGAATTTTGCCGTGGTTGATAAGGGACAAGATGAATTAAAGGTTTTGGTTGGAACCAAAGATATGGAGCCTGTTGCCGAAAAAATTAAGGAACTGATACCTACAGAACTTGCCCTTAGCTATCATTACCGAAAAGTGAAGGCGGGTTTATTTAGTTTGAACTTCACGCTCATTCCCGAAGATCTTTTTGATCAGGATATGCTGGCAGATTATGCTAAATTTTTCTCTTTTGAAGAGGGTGATTTAATTTTAACTGATTCAATTAGGGCCGCTAAATGTGTGATTGTTTTTACTATACCTGCCGCAATAGTAAATGTACTTAAGGAAACGTTCCATCAACCGCAGTTTTATCATACTGCCACGTCCTTAATTGAAGCAGGCACTAAGTTGAGCAAGCAGACCGAACATAAAATGGCCTTGCTAAACTTCCGAAATGATTGTTTCGAAGCGGTTCTTCTGCATGAAGGGAGACTGTTATTTTATAATTCATTTCCCAGCCGCACCGCCGACGAGTTTAACTACTTTTTATTAAATCTGATAGACCATCTGCAACTATCAGCAGAGCAAACTGATTGGATTTTGGCAGGCGAACTGAATACCGGTTTTACAGAAAGACTTAAAAAATATACCGATCGGGTGAGCGAGGCCAATAAACAGCAATTCTTAAAAGTAGCAGATACTTTTAATGCAGCGGCCGGCACCGATTTTTACTCGTTAACGGCCTTGTCTTTATGCGAATAATTGGCGGACAGCTGAAAGGTTTACGCATCCAAGCTCCGCAGCAATTGCCGGTTCGCCCTACCACCGATCTGGCTAAAGAAGCGCTATTTAATATCCTCTATAATCAGTTCGACTTCGAATCCATCAGAGTGATGGACCTATTTTCAGGTACCGGAAATATCACCTTAGAATTTGCCTCACGCGGGGTTTCGGAAATTGTTTCGGTAGACCGGCATGCGGGCTGTATTCGGTTCTTAAAATCGATGTTAGCAAAACATCATTTAGAACAGGTTAAAACTTACCAGTCGGATGTATTTAAATTCCTGGCCTTGGAAACCGACCCTTTTGACCTGATCTTTGCCGATCCGCCCTATGACCTGCCCCAACTTGGTCAGATACCGCAAAAGGTTTTCGAAAGAAATTTAGTAAAGCCATCTGGCTTCCTGATCGTAGAACACCCCAGCATGAAAAAGATAGATCATCCCTTCTTTGTAGAACAAAGAGTTTATGGCTCCTCCTCTTTCAGCTTTTTCAGTCCGCAATAAGTTTTTAAATTCTAATAAATTAACCTCAATTTAGTGCTATGAAAATCGCCCTTTTTCCAGGTTCTTTCGATCCGGTTACCAAAGCCCATGTCGATATTTTGAAGCGCTCGGTTTCTTTGTTCGATAAGGTGATCATTGGCATTGGAATAAACAGCACCAAGCAGGCGCTGCTTCCTATTGAAAGCCGCAAGAAAATGCTGGAAGCCGTATTTGCCGACGAAGATAAAATAGCGGTGCAAACTTACAGCGGCCTAACCGTAGACTTTTGCAAGCAAATTGGAGCTAATTATATGATCAGGGGAATTCGTACAGTTTCTGACTTTGAATACGAGAAGGCCATTGCCCAAATGAACCATGCCCTGGTTCCCGAAATTGAAAGCATCTTTATTGTAAGTAAGCCGGGTTATTCTTCCATCAGTTCTACCATTGTACGCGACATCTTAAGAAACAATGGTGATATCAGCCAGTTTGTACCTAAAGAGGCACTTCCTTTTTTAAAGGGCTAGTTTTTATTGCGGGTTAATTATTAGGGCTTAGTTTTTATTGGTCAGAATTAGACATAAAAACTTACAAACCACAATCTGCTATTATATCCAAAATCAAAGGAAAGGTATTAGCCTTTACCTGATCCAGCTCAGCAGGTTTTAGCCAACCGGCCTGTGTAATATCTTCCTCTAACTGAGGAATCAGCCTAGGCACCCCATTTACGCCCATTTCATACCAATAAGTGCGTTTCAAAACCAGTTGGTTATCCATCGGATAAATATGGTAAGTTTCCGCCAGCAATGGGCCCAGCTCATCCGGCCTAAGGCCGCATTCCTCTTCTACTTCTCTTAAAGCTGCCGTATCCGGCATTTCGCCGGCATCAATTTTCCCTTTCGGGAGATCCCATTTTCCTCTCCGGAAGATGAATAAATATTCGCCATGTGCGTTCTTCACCAAACCACCGGCCGCCTCTATCAGGCAAAAATCTCTAGTTAGAGCCCTAAAACATTCGGCAGGGCTGGCATGGAGCAATAAGTAATTGGCAGAAGCCTTGCTTAAAGCAAATTGTTGATAAAAAGCAGACAGGCTAAAATCCTTTTCTTCAAGTAATTGATACGAACCTGAAGCATTTGGCATGCTTTCTGCAATGGTCAGTCTTATTTCGTTGATATAAATTCTATACATTTGCACCATGGTAGACAAAATTGAAATTGAGCAAAAAGTTGCCGAATTCCTTTTACAAATTAAAGCAATAAAATTACAACCTGAGAAACCCTTTACCTGGGCTTCGGGTTGGAAATCGCCAATTTATTGCGATAATCGTATTACCCTCTCCCATCCCACCATCAGAACTTATATTCGCCAGAAATTAGCCAAATTAATACAAGAAGAATACGGGTCTATAGATCTAATCGCTGGCGTGGCTACTGCCGGCATTCCGCAAGGAGTATTGGTGGCGCAAGAGCTAGGCTTACCATTTATTTATGTTCGGGCAAAAGCCAAAGAACACGGCACCGGCAGCCTCATTGAAGGCGAATTTCAAGCAGGCCAAAGAGTAGTGGTCATCGAAGATCTGATCTCTACCGGAAAAAGCAGCATTCAGGCAGTAGAAGCCCTGCGTGAAGCCGGCTGTGTGGTAGTAGGCCTGGCCGGAATTTTCAGTTATGGTTTTGAACTTGCTGCCGAGAATTTCCGCAAAGCAAAATGTCCATTCTTTACCCTTTCTAATTACCAGGCACTGATACAGTATGCCGCCGCAACCCAAATGATAGGCGAATCAGAACTTAAAGTATTAGAAATGTGGCGTCTGGAACCTCAAACCTGGGGAGTTAAAACCGCCTAACCTTACCTAAACCTATGAACACCATTATTGAAAGTACAAGCATTATTAATAAACCGCACAGCGAGGTTTATTCTTTTCTGGCCGATCTGAACAATCACCAGCAATTAATGCCCGAGAATATCTACAACTGGTCATCTACCACAGATGAAGCACAGTTTACCATTCAAAACATGGCCAAACTGGCTATTAAAATCAGCTCACGCATTCCCGATCAAGAAATTGTTGCTGTTCCCGCAACCGAGGCCCCTTTCGCTTTAGAAATGAAATGGGAAGTTAAAGATCTGGGTAATGCCACTACCGAAGCCAAACATACCATCGCAGCAGAATTAAACATGATGATGAAAATGCTGGCCGCCGGACCACTGCAAAAACTAGCCGATCAACAAACCGCTAAGTTGAAAAAAGTACTGGCATAGATTGAGCTTGTAAACTATCGGGTTTAGGGTTTAGAGGAAGATGTAAACTCGTAAATTGTTTGGCCAATTTATGACTACTCACTACTCACTACTCACTACCTGCTATTTTAACAGGCTAAATCATTCAAAAACAGCCATTTCGTCTGATTTTATTAAAACCAAGCGCCATAAATTCCGATTTGCTGCGCTTTAAGATCATTGGTCGGGCTTTTGACTAATGGCTTATATGAATCTGAACAACTTTACCATCAAAGCACAGGAAGCCATTCAAAAAGCTTCCGAAATAGCCCAGGGCAATCAGCAGCAAGCTATTGAAAATGCACACCTGTTAAAGGGATTATTATTGGTCGATGAAAATGTGATCAGCTACCTTTTAAAAAAGCTGAATGTCAATCTCAACCGGTTGAACGATTCCTTAGACGAACAGATTAAAACCTTTCCCAAAGTAAGTGGAAGTAATGTTTACTTGTCTAATTCGGCCAGCAGTTCTTTGCAAAAGGCACAAACCTATCTCAAAGAATTTAAAGACGAATTTGTATCGGTAGAACATGTATTGCTAGGCATTTTACATGCCGGCGATAAAACGGCCACTTTATTAAAAGATGCCGGTGTAAATGAAAAAGATCTAAAAAAAGCCATCACCGAGCTTCGCGGCAACACCCGGGTAACCGACCAAAATGCCGAAGCAACATACAATGCCTTAAACAAATACGCACGAAACCTAAATGAGTATGCCGAATCGGGCAAACTCGACCCGGTAATTGGCCGCGACGAAGAAATTCGCCGGGTGATCCAAATTTTATCACGGCGTACCAAAAACAACCCGATCCTAATTGGTGAGCCGGGCGTGGGTAAAACGGCCATTGCCGAAGGTATTGCCTTCCGTATTATTCAGAGCGACGTACCCGAAAACCTGAAGACCAAAGTGGTTTACTCTCTGGATATGGGAGCCCTGGTAGCCGGAGCAAAATATAAAGGTGAGTTCGAAGAGCGATTAAAAGCCGTAATTAAAGAAGTTACGCAAAGCGATGGAGAGATTATTTTGTTTATCGATGAAATACATACGCTAGTAGGTGCCGGCGGCGGCGAAGGTGCTATGGATGCGGCCAATATACTGAAGCCTGCCCTGGCCCGTGGAGAACTACGTGCCATAGGTGCTACCACACTGAACGAGTATCAGAAATACCTCGAAAAGGATAAAGCCCTGGAACGCCGTTTCCAGAAAGTAATGGTAGACGAGCCGGATACCGCCGATGCCATCTCTATTCTGCGTGGATTAAAAGAACGCTACGAAACTCACCACAAGGTGCGCATTAAAGACGAAGCCATTATTGCAGCAGTAGAACTGTCGCAGCGCTATATTGCCGATCGTTTTTTACCCGATAAAGCCATTGACCTAATGGATGAAGCCGCTTCTAAACTGCGTTTAGAAATGGATTCGGTACCAGAAGCAGTAGATGAACTGGACCGCAAAATCATGCAGTTGGAAATTGAACGCGAAGCAATTAAAAGAGAAAATAACGATAAAAAGGTAAAAGAACTGAGCGAAGAAATTGCCAATATATCTGCCGAACGCGATTCTTTACGTGCCCGCTGGCAGGGTGAAAAAGATCTGGTAGATCAGATCAATACCATGATAGAACAGATCGAGAACTATAAGCTCGAGGCCGAACAGGCCGAACGTGCAGGAGATTATGGCAAGGTGGCCGAACTCCGATACGGAAAAATAAAGGAAGTGCAGGACGAAGTAGAGCGTTTGAAAAAAGAGCTTGAAACTACCCAGGTAGACAGCCGCATGCTAAAGGAAGAAGTTACCGCCGAAGACATTGCCGGCGTAGTTAGCCGCTGGACCGGTGTGCCCGTTACCCGAATGGTGCAAAGCGAACGCGAAAAACTCTTGCACCTGGAAGAAGAACTGCATAAGCGGGTGGCCGGGCAAGAAGAGGCCATTGAGGCTATTTCCGATGCTATTCGTCGTTCACGTGCCGGATTGCACGATAAACGCAAACCTATCGGTTCGTTCATTTTTTTAGGTACTACCGGTGTGGGTAAGACCGAATTGGCCAAAGCGTTGGCAGAGTTCCTGTTTAACGATGATGCGGCCATGGTGCGTATAGATATGAGCGAATATCAGGAACGCCATGCAGTTTCGCGTTTAATTGGAGCGCCTCCGGGATATGTGGGTTACGATGAAGGCGGACAATTAACCGAAGCAGTACGCCGCAAGCCCTATTCGGTAATTCTTTTAGATGAGATCGAAAAAGCACACCCGGATGTATTCAATATCTTATTGCAGGTTTTAGACGATGGCCGTTTGACCGACAATAAAGGCCGTGTGGTGAATTTTAAGAATACCATCATCATCATGACCTCTAATATCGGGTCGCACCTGATACAGGATAACTTTAAAAATCTGGATGAAGCCAATCGCGATGAAGTGGTTGCTAAAACAAAAAACCAGCTTTTTGAATTGCTGAAGCAAACCATTCGTCCCGAGTTTCTGAACCGTATTGATGAACTCATCATGTTTACACCGCTTAACCGCGAAGAATTGAAAGACATTGTGAAACTGCAATTCAAACACGTTCAACAAACGCTGGAGGAAATGGGAATACAAATGGAAGCCAGCGACGAAGCTTTAGATTGGCTGGCCCAACTGGGTTACGATCCACAATTTGGCGCCCGTCCGCTTAAACGGGTTATACAGAAACGGATACTGAACGAACTTTCTAAAGATATACTGGCCGGAAAAGTAGATAAAGATTCCAAGATCAAGCTCGATGTGTTCGACCATCAGTTTGTATTTATGAATGCTGATAAAAAGGCAAAATCATAAGATCATCCTGTTAATAAAATAAAAGGTCCCGCGGTGTAACACAACGGGACCTTTTAGCGTTTAAATGAAAATTGAAATCAAGAATCTATTTTAAATAATCATTTAATGATTATCTTGAAAGCTAAAATGCTGATGAAAAAATCATTTCAAATTCTTGGTCTGCTCCTCCTCAGCACGCTGATTTTAGGAAGCTGTAAATCGAAAACTAAAACCAGTATTAAGATCTCTGATGCTTACCTGGTTAAAGATTTTGAACAGGATAAAGATTACCCTGCCGGGATCATAGAGCTTCAGATTCCGATTCCGGAAACAGATATTAAGATCTACGGATTTGAATATACCGCCAATGGCCGTGGCCCTCACCCTACCCTCGTTTTTCTACATGGCAACCCCGGCAACGAGCGTAACCTCGATATTGCACAAAACCTTCGCAAGGTTGGCTACAATATCATTTATTTCGATTTTAGAGGAAGCTGGGGAAGCAAAGGAGAGTTTACCTTCGAGAATAATATTGCCGATACCAAAGCGGTGATCAACTACCTCACCGATCCGGAAAATGTGCGGGAATTACGCATCGATACCAATAAAATAGCCCTCTTTGGGCATAATACCGGAGCTGCCGTTGCCCTCATGGCGGGCTTAGACGATCCCCGAATTAAAGGAATAGCCTCGCTTTCTTTATTTAATCCCTATCGGGTAATTAAAAGCCCTACCGGGGCTATCAACCTAAGCAATATGAAAGAATATTTAGCAACACTGGGTATGTTAAATATTAATGCCGACCAATTTTTAAAAGAAATGGTGGCTAATGTAAACCGGTATAACCTGGAGAAATATCTGAGCTTAACCAATAAGTATATTTTGGTAATAGATGAATACGAAGCAAACGATTACCTGAAAAAATTGAAAGGAAAGCCCAACGTAAATTACGAAATTTGGGATACGGATATCGCCTTTAGTAATAAACGAACGGCATTAGTTCGCCGTTTAAAAGACTGGTTAGACCTTAATATCAATCCTGTTGCACCAATAAAACCCGAATACAGAAAATAAGCCGATGCGTTATATTTACTTGCTTTTTTTACCGCTACTCTTTATTTATGGCTGCCAACAAACACAGCCGGCAAAACAAAAAACCGAAACTAAGCCTGTGCAGCAAATAGCCAATGCCGCAACCATTTTATCGCGTAAGCAAGTGCCTATTCTGTGTTACCATCAGATCAGAGATTGGAAGGCCAGCGATTCTGAAAGTGCAAAAGTATACATTGTGCCTCCGGCAATTTTTAAAGCGCAAATGAAAATGCTGGCCGATAGTGGCTATCATACCGTTCTGCCCGATGAGTTATACGCTTATTTAACCACCGGAGCAAAACTTCCGGCAAAGCCGGTAATGCTCACTTTTGACGATACCACCCTGGAACAGTTTACCGTTGCCGCCCCCGAAATGAAAAAATATGGTTTTAAAGGGGTATATTTTATTATGACCGTTTCCATAGGCCGCCCTCGCTACATGAGCAGCGAACAAATTAAACAACTGTCTGACGAAGGACATGTAATTGGCTCTCATACCTGGGATCATCAAAATTTCAAAAAATATCAGAGCGAAGACTGGGTAACCCAAATTGATAAGCCCACCAAACGGCTGCAAGAAATTACCGGCAAACCCATTAAATACTTTGCCTATCCATTTGGCCTATGGAATAAAGAAGGTATTCCTGAATTAAAGAAAAGAGGCTTTATAGCCGCTTTTCAGTTATCCGTTAAACGGGATGAAAAAGAACCCTTATACACCATTAGAAGAAATATTGCCGGAGGCAGCTGGAGTGGAGAAAAACTGCATCAGATCATGATCAGCAATTTCTAACTCCCGTTGAATAGTCAGAGCCTATCCATCAAAAAACGAATAAAATCCGTACCTTTGCGCCTCATTTAATACGCATATGATCACGGTATCTAACCTTTCCTTACGCTACGGCAAACGCACACTATTCGAAGACGTAAACCTAAAATTTACACCCGGCAACTGCTATGGTGTAATTGGTGCCAACGGTGCAGGAAAATCAACCTTTCTTAAAATACTTTCGGGAGAAATTGACCCATCAAGCGGTTCTGTAAGCTTTACGCCCGGCGAGCGCATGGCGGTTTTAAAACAAAATCACTACGAATTTGATGAGATAAGTGTGATTGAAACGGTAATGATGGGCCACAAGGAAATGTATGCCGTAATGAAAGAAAAGGATGCCCTTTATGCCAAAGAAGATTTTACCGATAAGGATGGTGAACGAGCAGGTGAATTAGAAAATATCTTTGCCGAAATGGATGGCTGGAATGCCGAAAGTAATGCCGCTACCCTATTGAGCAATTTGGGCATTACGGAAGATCTGCACTATAAATTACTGAAAGAACTAGATGGTAACCAAAAGGTACGTGTTTTATTAGCACAAGCACTTTTTGGCAAACCCGATATTTTATTACTAGATGAGCCTACCAACGATTTGGATATTGCTACCATCTCGTGGTTGGAAGATTTTCTGGCCAGCTACGAAAGTATTGTATTAGTAGTATCGCACGATCGTCACTTTTTAGATGCAGTTTGTACTCACGTGGTAGATATTGATTTCAGCAGAATGACGATCTACACCGGTAACTACAGTTTCTGGTATGAATCGAGCCAGTTAGCGGCCCGTCAGCGTTCTGATCAGAATAAGAAACTGGAAGATAAGGTAAAAGAATTACAAGAATTTATTCGTCGTTTTAGTGCCAATGCCTCTAAATCTAAACAGGCAACCAGCCGTAAAAAAGCACTCGATAAAATTAATCTGGAAGAGATTCAGCCTTCTAACCGTAAGTATCCGGCTATTATTTTTAACAATCAGGGGCGTGAAGCCGGAGATCAGATCTTACAGATTGAGAAACTGAGCAAAACCTTAAATGGCGATGTACTCTTCTCTGACATTAATTTAATGGTGAACAAGGGCGATAAAATCGCTGTTCTATCTGACAATAGTTTAGCTACTACTGCTTTTTATGAAATTTTAAGTGGCCGGGATAAAGATTTTGGCGGAGAATTTAAATGGGGCGTAACCATTAACGTAGCCGATATTCCGAACGATAATTCGAGCTATTTTGAAGGTAAAAACGAAAACCTGGTAGACTGGTTAAGAGAATATTCAGAAACCGAAAAAGACGAGCAGTTTATCAGAAGTTTCTTAGGCCGTATGCTCTTTTCGGGCGAAGAGGTTCTGAAAAAGTGTTCAGTATTATCAGGAGGAGAAAAAATGCGTTGTATGTTCTCAAAAATGATGCTACAGCAAGCCAATCTCTTATTATTCGATGAGCCAACCAATCACCTGGACCTGGAATCCATCACGGCACTAAACAATGGCATGGCCGATTTTAAAGGAACTATTTTATTTACCTCCCGAGATCATGAGTTGACCCAAACGGTAGCGAACCGCATTATTGAGATCACTCCGGGCGGTATAATTGATAAACTGATGCCTTACGATGAATACATCAGCAGCGAAGCCATTAAGCAGCTGCGTAAAGAGATGTATCAATAAATATTAATGTCATCTCTATTGCATGAGAGATCTCTCATGCAATAGAGATTTCTCCGCTCTGCAAAAGCAGATCGTCGAAATGACGATAATGATATAATAACAAAAGCCTCCCGAAACTTTTCGGGAGGCTTTTTAGCATCAAAAATTGTCATCCTGAACGCAGTGAAGGATCTAATCTTTTAGATATTTTGCTTCGCTCAATATGACAAGGATATATTTTATTGGTGCCCGGCGTGGCCGTCAATACCATGCGCATGACCATGAGCCAATTCATCGGCAGTAGCTTCACGAACAGTAATAATGGTACCAGCAAAATGCAAATGTTGGCCAGCCATTGGGTGGTTCAGATCTACCGTTACGGCAGTATCAGAAACGGCTGTAACGCTGGCTCTAAACTGGTTGCCTTGGTTATCCTGTAAAGGCAAAATGGCGCCTACCGCAGGTTTTTCCATATCACCAAACATATCTAAAGGCAATTCAGTAATCGCGTTAGGGTCTTTTTCGCCATAAGCATCAGCGGCAGCTAAATCAAACTCGTAAGTTTCACCTGCTTTTAAGCCGCTTAAATATTCTTCAAATTTGGGCAGCATCATACCTACGCCATATAAAAAAACCAATGGATTTTCTTCCGTAGCTTTTTCTACAAATGTTTTTTCGCCGTTTTCTTTGGTGTGCAAATCGTAGGTAAGGGCAACTACGGTGTTGGGTTTAATTGTCATTTTAAAAAAATTAGAGGCTTAGCCTCGAGGTTATTGAATTTGTTTAATCGCTTCGGCAGCCTGAGTTACCGGAAGCTGGCAGGTTTTATTTCGGCAAACAAACACACGGGTTTCTTCGCCCCATTTATCCTGCAGCAAAGGTAAGCTTCCTGAGCTTCCGCCCAATAGTATTTTATTAGGAATATAATATTTCTCTATTTCCTGACGCTTAGCTGAATAATCGGGGCCGGTAATCGCAATTTCATAAACGCCAAAAACTTCGTTGAGCAGTAAATTGGCCCAATTGGAATAAGCCGAACCATAAGTTTTAATTTGTGGCTGCACATTGCGCAATTGTTGGGCCGATCGGTCCAGATAGGTCTGATCATTAAATAAATACCCAAGTTTAAAAAGGTTATTGGCCATTACCGAATTAGACCCGGGGATAACATTATCCATTATTTCCTGCTTACGGGCAATTAAGGTCTCCCCTTTATCTGAAGTATAGAAAAACATGCCGGTACTTTCGTCCGAAAAATGATGAAGTGCATAATCGGTCAACTGCTTAGCTTTGGCAAGCCATTGTTCCTCAAACGTAGCTTCGTACAAAGCGATGAGTCCATCAATCACAAAAGCATAATCATCCAGAAAAGCGGTTATGGTAGCTTTTCCGGCTTTAAAATTTCTAAATAAGCCACCATCTGCCGAACGCATTTGTCTCCAGATAAAATCGGCATTTTTGATGGCTGCCTGCAAAAAATGCGTTTCACCAAAAACACGATAGGCATCGGCAAATCCTTTCAGCATCATGCCATTCCAGGCGGCTAGGATTTTATCATCTAAACCGGGTTTTACCCGTTTATCGCGATAGCTAAAAACCTGATCTTTGCATTTTTTTAGTTTCTTTTGCCATTCTTCAACCTTAAGACTGTGTTGTGCCGCAAATTTTTCATCGCTTAGGCTACGCATCAATACATTGGTTTCCTCTTCGGCCCAATTACCCGCTTCAGAAACCCCATAATAGGCACAAAAAAGTTTGGCATCGGCTCCTAAAATTTCTTCTATTTCTGATCGATGGAAGGTATAGAACTTCCCCTCCACTCCTTCACTATCGGCATCTAGAGCGGAATAAAAACCACCCGAAGGATTGGTCATTTCACGGCTTACCCAGTCTAGCGTTTCGTAAACTATGCTTTTATATAATTCCTGATTTTCCTGCTGATAAGCTTCGGCATACAAACTCACCAACTGGGCATTATCATACAGCATTTTCTCAAAATGCGGCACATGCCATCTGTTATCTACTGAATATCGGGCAAAGCCACCGCCAATATGGTCGTAAATGCCACCAAAAGCCATCTTCTGCAAAGTAAAATGCGTAATGGCGTCGGCTTGTTCATTTTTCATTAAATGCCCATAGCGCAATAAAAATTGCCAATTATTTGGCAAAGGGAATTTAGGTGCCCGGTTATACCCGCCTTCGTTCCAGTCGAAATAGGCTTTCCAGGGTTCATAAATGGCTTCCAGATCAGCCTTAGCATATTCTCCTGCTTGCGCTATAAAGGTTATTTTTTCGCTTTCGCGGATACCCTCCGTAAGTTTTACAGCATAATCTTCAGCTTCTGTAGGCTTTTCCGACCAAAAAGCCGCCAGGTTGAGTAAGAGTTTTTTCCAGTCCTCTTTACGGAAATAAGTACCGCCGTAAATAGGCCGTTGGTCGGGCAGGCAAATGCAGTTTAAGGGCCAACCGCCGCTACCGGTCATCAGCTGAACGGCATACATATAGATCTGATCAATATCCGGACGTTCTTCCCGATCGATCTTGATGCAAACGAAATGCTGGTTCATGATCTCGGCCACCGCCTCATCTTCGAAACTTTCGTGCTCCATCACATGGCACCAGTGGCAGGCCGAATATCCAATACTTACCAGGATTAATTTATTCTCCGCCTTCGCCTTAGCTAAGGCTTCCTCACCCCAAGGGTACCACTCCACCGGATTATTGGCATGCTGCAATAAATAAGGTGAAGTTTCATGGAGGAGGGCGTTGGGCATTGTTGAGTTGCAGGTTGTGGGTTTTGGGTTGCAGGTTATCAATTGCAGCTTTACCTACAACTTATAACCCACAACACACAACCCATTTATTTACTCAGTTCGGCAAAATACTTATGAAACAAAGGAATGGTTTCGATGCCTTTGTAATAATTGGCAATATCGTACTTCTCGTTTGGCGAGTGCAGGTTATCGCTGTCTAGGCCAAATCCCATTAAAACGGTTTTAATACCTAATTCTTTTTCAAATAAGGCCACAATTGGAATACTTCCACCACCACGGGTTGGAATTGGTTCTTTACCAAACGACTCGGTAATGGCTTTTTGTGCGGCACGGTAAGCCACGCTATTAGTTGGTGTAACTACCGGCTCGCCACCGTGGTGAGGCGTTACTTTTACCTTAACCGTTTTGGGCGCAATTTTCAGAAAGTGATCGGTAAACAATTGGGTTATTTTATCCGATTGCTGGTTAGGCACCAAACGCATAGATATTTTGGCTGAAGCTTTAGAGGGCAATACGGTTTTTGCTCCTTCGCCAATATAGCCGCCCCAAATACCGTTTACTTCTAAAGTTGGGCGTGTTCCGGTACGTTCTAAGGTAGTATATCCTTTTTCGCCCCAAACTTCATCTACACCTAAATCTTTTTTATACTCGTTTAAATCAAAAGGTGCTTTATTTAAAGCTTCTCTGTCGTCAGCACTCAGTTCCAAAACATCATCGTAAAAACCAGGGATGGTTATGTGATTGTTTTCATCATGTAATGAAGCAATTAACTGAGCCAAAACAGTTGCCGGGTTGGCTACAGCACCACCATAAACACCGGAATGCAGATCGCGGTTAGGACCGATAACTTCTACTTCTAAATAAGAAAGGCCACGCAAGCCGGTTTCTAAGGAAGGATTTTCCATGCTGATCATGGAGGTATCTGAAATCAATACCACATCCGATTTTAATCGTTCTTTATTGGCCTGAACAAAAATACCCAGATTGCTCGATCCCACTTCTTCTTCTCCCTCAATCATAAACTTGATATTGCAAGGCAATGAATCGGTTTTCATCATCAGCTCAAAAGCTTTTACATGCATGTAAAACTGTCCTTTATCATCGCAGGCACCACGGGCGTAAATTTTTTCATCACGAATAGTAGGCTCAAACGGTGGCGTATTCCATAATTCCAACGGATCGGCCGGCTGAACGTCATAATGCCCATAAACCAATACGGTTGGCTTCGTCGGGTCAATTATTTTTTCGCCGTATACTATCGGGTAACCTGCCGTAGCACAAACTTCTACTTTTTCGGCACCTGCATCTTTTAATTTTTGAGCTACAAAATCAGCGGTTTTTAACACCTCTGGCTTGTAAGCCGGATCGGCACTTACTGATGGATAACGCAATAATTCAAACAACTCATCTAAAAAGCGATGCTTATTGTCGGCCACATATTTTTTTATCTCTTGCATGTGTTTAAAATTTAACACAAATATATCAAAAGCGAGAAAAGGATTACAGGAAATCTAGTGGCAATAACATAAAAAAAGGGAAGAAACCTTACAGCTTCATTCCCTCTCTCATTCGCCTCAACTATTTATTTTAAGATCAATCGCCGGTACCTAAGTCTCTTTTATCTGACACTAAGGTTTTATTAGATTTATTTGGCTGAATTGATTCATCTTTTTTGCAGGAAATCATACCTATTACACCTACAACAAACAGAGTTAATAATATTTTTTTCATGGCCCTATAATTTAATTAAAAAATTTATTTATTTAATTTTTTGTTATTTATATTATAAATATAAATACATTTTTAACAAATGTAAAATATTTTTTCACTTTAAATCGTATTTTATTGATTTTCAGGCAAATAATTTTTGTATAAATAAATTATTGGTTAATTATAAATCACAAAAAGAAGATTGATCTTGATTGTTAATTATAAATTATAATTTTATAATCTTTGATTAAAATATATTAAACGTTATGAGAATGCATGTTGGCGGGTTATTAATTTGGGTTTCTTTCAGTTTCTCATTAATGGCCGGGGAAAAGGATATTACTTTAGAAACACAAAAAGACAGCAATACGGTTATCGAATTAAATAAAAGGGGATACGAAAGTCGCCTAAGTGATGCTGAGCAGAGCCTAACTTATGCCGAACAGGCCCTAAAGCTCGCTAAAGAGCTGGATTACAGAAACGGAGAAGCCGAAGCTTACCGCATTAAGGGTATTGCTAAATATTATTTAAATGAAACCGGAAATGCGATAGCAAACTACCTCATTGCATTAAGCATATTTAAAGCAGAGAAAAATACCCTGGGGCAAGCAAAGGTTTACAATAACATTGGGAACCTCTACCTGGGAGCCGACTACGAAAAAGCGCTGATTTATTTTAACAAAGCATTAAAACTGGGCAAAATACTCGGCAATAAAGACTTACTGGGCAATATCTATCTAAACATTGGCAATATTTATGTTAGGAAAAAGAAATTTAATCAAGCATTGGCCTTTTATGAAAAAGGCAATAATTTTTATACCCAAACTCAAAACGAGACCGGCATTATTCAATGCCTGCAGAACCGGGGGAAAATTTATTATGAATTAAACCAGCAAGATAAGGCCGAGAAATTGCTCTCAGAAGCAAACTTAAAAGCGAAAGCTTTGGACTTAAATGGGGTAATTGCCAGTATTAATTTAACCTTAACTTCTGTTTACATTGTTAAGAAAGACTTTAAAAAAGCGGAAAATATTCTAAATGAAGGCATTGCTTTTGCTAAACTGGTAAAAGACAATAAACTGATTTACGATTTCGAATACACCTATTTTGAACTGGAATTTCAGCGTAAACACTTTGAGCAAGCCATCTATCATCTTCGGCAGGTTTACCGGCAAGATAGTATCAGCTACAAAAACAGCGAATCATCTAAAATAGGACTGTTACAGGAACAATTCAGGCAAAAGGAGATACAGCGAGAGAACGAACTGATCATCCTTCGTCAGAAACAAAATACCATTATCCTTATTTCTACTGCTATCGTAACAGCAATGTCTATTGTGGTTATTATACTGCTAAGCCGCAATGTAAGGCGTAAAATAAAAAGCAATCGCGAACTCACCCGATTAAACGAGGAAGTGATGAAACAAAAAGAAAATTTGGACAAGATTAATCAGAATCTGGAAAAACTAATAGACGAACGTACCAAAGACCTCAGAAATAAGAACCGAAAACTTTCGGAATATTCGGCCCATCTGTCACATGAAATTAGAGGACCCGTGGCCAGCATGATGGGATTAATGATTTTAGAGAAAGAGAAGATTATTGAGCATGAAGATTTGATGGATAAACTAAGAATTTGCATTAACAGTATTGATGACAAAATTCATCGAATAAATGATATGCTGCACGATCCGGACATCTCTAACCTGAGTGGAGAATAAAGCCCTTAAACTTTTAAACAATGTCCAAATTATTTCACTTCGTTTTCTAATTTAGCAGATCAAAAGGAGCGAAAGATTTTGGATTATTTAAGTGGATTAAACCCTTCGCAGCGATTGGCTGTAGAACAAACCACCGGGCCGGTTATGATTGTGGCCGGTGCCGGATCTGGCAAAACCAGGGTAATTACCTACCGGGTTGCCCATCTCATTAAAAACGGTGTCGATCCTTTCAATATCCTGGTACTAACCTTTACCAATAAGGCCGCCAAATCTATGCGTGAGCGAATTTTAGAGGTAATTGGCCCTGAAGCACAAAACTGCTGGATGGGTACTTTTCACTCTGTTTTTGCCAAGATTTTAAGAGTAGAGGCCGAAAAAATTGGCTATCCCAGCAATTTTACCATTTACGATACCGACGACAGCAAAAGTCTAATCCGCAGTATTTTAAAAGAAATGCAGCTAGACGACAAGCTGTATAATGCGAATTTTGTTTACAACCGGATTTCAAGTGCAAAAAATAATTTAATCTCTGCTGCAGAATATCAGCAAAGCGCCCAAATACAAAGCGAAGATGCATCGGGCGGAAGGCCTAAACTCGGAGAAATCTACTTAACCTACACCCAGCGTTGCTTTAAAGCCGGCGCCATGGATTTTGACGATCTTTTATTCAAAACCAATGTATTGCTAAAAGACCATCCGGACGTGCTGCATAAATACCAGCATCGTTTTAAATACATCATGGTAGATGAGTATCAGGATACCAACTTCTCTCAATACCTTATTGTAAAGAAATTGGCTGCCATGCACGAAAATATTTGTGTAGTTGGCGATGATGCCCAAAGTATTTATGCTTTTCGGGGAGCTAACATCCAGAATATCCTCAATTTCGAAAAAGATTACCCCGATCTGAAGATCTTTAAACTGGAGCAAAACTACCGCTCTACCCAAAATATTGTAGAAGTAGCCAATAGCATTATTGCCAACAATAAAAATCAATTACAAAAAAACGTTTTTTCTGAAAATGAAAAAGGCGATAAAATTAAAGTATCCCGGGCATTCAGTGATAATGAAGAGGGCAAAATCATAGCCGAAAATATTGTACAGGAACGCTCTTTAAAAGGATTAAGCTACCGCGATTTCGCCATACTATACCGTACCAATGCGCAATCGAGAGCCATGGAAGAGGCCCTGAGAAAACTCAATGTGCCGTATAAGATCTACGGAGGGCTATCTTTTTACCAAAGAAAAGAAATCAAAGACCTCATCGCTTACTTCAGGCTAACCTTTAATCCAAACGATGAAGAAGCCCTTAAACGGGTTATTAATTATCCCCGCAGGGCTATTGGCGACACTTCTGTAGAGCGGATCATCATTGCTGCAGATCAGCATCAGCTTACCCTATGGGAGGTCATTAGCCATGCTGCCAAATATTTAGATTCGAGAAGTGCCGGAGCGGTAGCCAATTTTGCCACATTAATTCAAAGTTTTCAGGCCCTGGCTAAAACCAGCAATGCCTATGACACCGCTTTGCATATTGCTCAGCATAGCGGTCTGCTTAAGGAGCTTTATGAAGATAAATCTATTGAAGGTTTAAGCCGTTATGAGAATATTCAGGAACTCCTTAACGGGATAAAAGAGTTTAGCGAACGGGAAGACATTGAAGAAAAAGGATTAGACATTTTCATGCAAGATATCGCATTGCTTACCAATGACGATAACGATAAAAATCCAGATGCCGATACCGTTTCTTTAATGACCATACACTCGGCCAAAGGACTGGAGTTTCCGCATGTTTTTGTGGTAGGTTTAGAAGAAAATCTGTTTCCTTCGCAAATGTCTTTAAATTCAAGAGCCGATTTAGAAGAAGAAAGACGACTTTTTTATGTAGCCATTACCCGAGCAGAGAAAAAACTAATGTTAAGTTATGCAACCTCACGCTATCGCTGGGGAAGTTTAATTAATTGTGAGCCCAGCCGTTTTATCGAAGAAATTGCTCCTGAATTTTTAGAATTAGATTTCAAAATAGCTCAAAAAACGAATACCCATTCTTCTTTTGACGGGGAAAGAAGTGCGTGGCAGAAAAAAGAGGATGAGAACTATTCGAAGCCCAAACCTGCAACCGTTCCAAAAACCCGGTCTATATTACCTAAAGCACACGTACCCAGCGAAGGTTTTGCACCTTCCGATACTTCCAATTTACAAGTTGGAATGGAAGTAGAACATGAGCGGTTTGGGTTTGGGAAAGTACTGCAACTAGAAGGGAATAAACCGGATATAAAAGCCACTATCTTTTTTAAAGAATTAGGGCAAAAACAGCTGTTGCTTAAATTTGCTAAGCTCAGAATAGTCAGTTAATTTTTTTGGTTTTCCCACACCTCTAAAGCTTCTGCTAAGCTATTATTGAAATTGTCTTTGCCAAATGGCTTCTTTAAGAAATTGAAAATATGCTTTTGTTTTAACGATTGGCGAGCCAAATCGTCACGTAAACTCGCCGAAACCAATATCCTAACAGAGCCCGGACAAAAAACAGCGGCCTCGGCCAAAAAGTCTACCCCATTACAATCGGGCATATGATAATCGGAAAAAATAATTTGAAAAGCCTGACTTCGCAATAGCTGGCGGGCTTCTTTAACCGAAGTAGTGAGGTGAAATTCATAGGGTGTATTTCGGGTAATTAACTCAACCGCCTTAACCAATAACAGATCATCATCTACAAACAACACTTTTGGCTTGGTATTCATTATCTTCCTCCTTTAATTATTTATCAGTCGCCTCCCCTGCCTGTCGCTTACCCTTAAACCGGTAATTCAGCATTACTTCATGCGTGCCCATTTGGTGGCGCACATTCATGCTGGTCATGAAATCGTGAGAGTAGCCTAGCTGTATCCTATCGGTCACTTTTACCTGAAACATGGCCATTACTGCTGCATTGGAGCGGTAGCCCAGGCCTAACCACAGGCCTTTGTCTTCGAAGCAGGCATTGGCGTTGATATCGAACTCCAGAGGTACGCCGGCGGTGTATTTTAACAGCATGGAGGGTTTGAGTTTGATGTAGTCGTTCAGCTGGAATTGGTAGTTGGCTGTTAA
>JBJTNQ010000084.1:0-24998 GCA_046074105.1 Sphingobacteriaceae bacterium
ATCCTTATCTTTGCACTCTTAACTTCTTTTAAATTTTACTTTAAATCATTTATTGGAGATGGCAAAAACGAAGCTTCTGTTTATTACCCATGAGATGTCGCCTTTCCTGGAAATCACAAAAATTTCCGAAATAACCCGAAAGTTACCGCAAGCCATGCAGGATAAGGGATTCGAAATCCGCATTCTGATGCCTCGTTTTGGAAATATTAACGAACGCCGCAATCGCTTACACGAAGTGATCCGTTTATCGGGTATGAATATTATCATCGACGATAACGATAATCCCTTAATTATAAAGGTTGCCTCCATTCCGGCGGCCCGTATGCAGGTTTATTTCTTAGATAACGAAGATTATTTTCAGCGTAAATATGTTTTTACTGATAAAGACAACAAATTTTATGCAGATAATGACGAGCGTACGATATTCTTCTGTAAAGGGGCACTGGAAACGGTTAAAAAATTAGGCTGGTCGCCCGATGTAGTACATTGTCATGGCTGGATGACCGCCCTGGTTCCGGCTTACCTGAAAACTATTTACAAAGATGATCCTACCTTTAAAGGATCTAAAGTGGTATATTCTGTTTATGAAGAAGATCAGTTTGCAGATAAATTACATCCCGAATTTGCCCGTAAAGCGGTAATGAATGGTATGGATGCTGCACATACGGATATGTTTCAGGCGGCAGATAATAACTCCTTACATATCGGAGCGGTTAGTTATGCTGATGCAGTGGTTTTTGGTAGCGAAACCATCAACGATGAGGTGTTAAAGTTTGTTAAAAAATCAAATAAACCGGTTTTGGACTTTATTTCCACTTCCGATTTCGAAAATTATTACAACCTTTACCAAGAGATTGCAAGCGACGAACTCGTTTCAATGGCTTAATAAATAGGTTATCACTTATGAAAGTATTCAAATTAGACTTATTGACCCTGTTGATAGGTCTTTTTATTTTGGGATCTTGTAATAATCCGGATGAAATTGGCCTGGATGTAGATCCAACCAACAGTATCAACACCAATGTGGTAGAATCGTCTGCTATAAAGGCATTTACTGTTCCGGAAGATAAAATTAATACCGCCTACCTTTCTCAATATCCTATAGGTTATTTGGTTGACCCCGAAATGGGAATTACCCAGGCAGGTACTGCTGCAACGCTTAATTTGCCTAGCGAAGGACTTACATTTGGAACAAATATTGTACTCGATTCGGCAGTATTGGTTCTTAGATATGGCACCAGTTTTTACGGTGACTCTTTAACTTCTCCTCAGCGTTTTACGGTTTATCAGCTTAGCGATAAACTTAATGCGGCAACCACCTACTATCAGAATACATCCATTCCGTTTAACAATACAGAAATAGGCAGTTTAATAGTAAATAAGATAAAGCTTCAGGATAGTATTAAGGTAAAACAAATCGTAAAAGGTGCAGCAGATACCGAATTAAAACAGCCACCACATATTCGCATTCCAATGGATGCGACCTTTATTCAAAATAACTTTTTCTCGGCATCTGCAGATAAATTCGCTACTTCTAGCGCTTTTATCGATTTCATTAAAGGGCTCTATTTAAAGACCGATGCGCCCGTAAGCCCTAAATTGGGGGGTATTCCGTTCTTTGATTTTAGCTCGGGTGCCAGTAAACTGGAACTTTATTACCGCAACGTAGGAGCTACCATTGATACCAACTATGTTGTTTTTACTATCAATAATAACAGCACTCCGGTAGTGGCACATTTTAGCCATAACTATGCTGGTACTGCTGTAGAAACTCAGCTGGCCAATCCGAATACCGAGTATACCAAGACCTTTGTACAAGCGCTATCGGGAGTACGTACCAAAATTACTTTCCCAGATCTGGCAAATCTGAAATCGCTGGGTAATATCATCATCAATAAAGCTGTACTTGAAGTTAAAATTGAGAATGGAACAGATGTGCCTTTTGCACCGGCACCGCGTTTAATGCTTTACCAAACAGATATTGCCGGCCAGCGTCAACCGCTACCCGATTTAAATCCATACGATCCACGCTCTTTAGGTCTGGGTGGTTTTGGAGGGCTTTACGATAGCACAACCAAAACGTATAAGTTTACTGTAACTGGCTATATTCAGGATCTTTTAAGCGGTAAGGCGAAACAATATGCAAGCTATTTAGCCGTGGTAGATAAAGCTGTTAGCAACTTAACGGTAGCCGTGCAGCCCTTTGGTACCGTTGCCGATAAGGCCGTTATTGGAAGCGGAAAAACCGGAGCAGCTTCTCAAATGAAATTGAAAATTATTTATACCAAGCTGAATAATTAATTCTGCTAATTAGATCATACGGTTAAAGACTTATATTTAGTACGCTAACCTTTTCGTTTACTCAGAAAATTAACCTATGTGTGGAATCGTTGGATATATTGGTCATCGTGAGGCATGGCCTATTATCATTAAAGGACTACATCGTTTAGAATATCGTGGTTACGATAGTGCCGGTGTGGCATTAATGAATGGTAGTTTACGCATATATAAAAAAGCGGGCAAGGTAAGTGAGCTGGAAAATTTCGCATCGCACCAAGATCTGGCCGGAAAAATGGGCATGGGTCATACCCGTTGGGCAACCCACGGGGCTCCTTCCGATCGCAATTCACATCCTCATACTTCCAGCGATGGTAATTTGGCCATTATTCACAATGGTATCATCGAGAACTACGCTTCACTTAAAGAAGAACTGATTGCCGAAGGGCATGAATTTAATAGTGATACCGATACTGAGGTATTGGTTCATTTAATTGAACAAATACAGAAAAAAACAGGGCTCGATTTACGCGAATCGGTTAGAGTTGCCCTAAACGAAGTGGTGGGTGCTTATGCCATTGTGGTAATGAGCAAAGACGAACCCGATCAACTTATTGCAGCCAGAAAAGGCAGCCCCATGGTAATAGGGGTGGGTAAAGACGAATATTTTATCGCATCTGATGCATCGCCTATTATTGAATACACCAAAAACGTAATTTATTTGAACGATAATGAGATCGCTTACCTTAAACGCGATGAATTATTGATCAAGAGTTTAGATAATGTGGTAAAAACGCCCTATATCCAGGAGCTTGAAATTAAGCTAGAGATGCTGGAAAAAGGGGGTTATGACCACTTTATGTTAAAGGAAATTTACGAACAGCCACGTTCTATTAAAGATTGTATGCGTGGACGTATCCTTCCGGATGAAGGCTTGGTACAGCTAGGTGGAATTAAGGAGTATGCCGAAAAACTTAAAAACATAGACCGCATTATTATTGTGGCCTGTGGTACCTCTTGGCATGCCGGTTTGGTAGGCGAATATCTTATTGAAGAGTTTGCCCGCATTCCGGTTGAGGTAGAATACGCTTCCGAGTTCCGCTACCGCAACCCAATTATTTCTGATAAAGATGTCGTGATCGCCATTTCCCAATCTGGAGAAACAGCCGATACCATGGCCGCCATTGAATTGGCTAAAGAAAAAGGAGCAACTATTTTTGGTATCTGTAATGTGGTGGGCTCTTCCATTCCACGTTTAACCCATGCTGGGGTATATACTCATGCCGGCCCTGAAATAGGGGTGGCTTCTACTAAAGCATTTACCGCACAGGTTACCGTTTTAACGCTTATGGCCTTTTATATTGCTCAGCAAAGAGGCAAAATATCTCAGTCTAAGCTGGTAGGTCTTTTATCAGAATTAGATCAGGTGCCAGCTTTGGTAGAGCAGTGCTTAAAAGCTAACGATAGTATTAAAGAAATAGCGGCCAAGTTTAAAGATGCCTCTAATTTCTTGTTCCTGGGCCGTGGAACCGGTTTCCCGGTAGCTTTGGAGGGCGCTTTAAAGCTAAAAGAAATTTCATATATCCACGCCGAAGGCTATCCGGCTGCCGAAATGAAGCACGGGCCTATTGCTTTAATTGATGAAGCTATGCCGGTGGTAGTTATTGCTACTAAAAACGCTTCTTACGAAAAAGTGATTAGCAATATTCAGGAAGTAAAAGCACGTAAAGGAGTGGTGATTGCCATTGTTACCGAAGGTGATACGGAGGTAAAAGGAATGGCTGATTATACCATCGAAATTCCCGACACAGACGATGCTTTCCTACCTATATTATCTACTATTCCACTGCAATTATTGTCTTACCATATTGCCGTTATGCGGGGCTGTAATGTAGATCAGCCGCGTAATCTGGCCAAGTCTGTAACGGTAGAGTAAAAAACTTATCATTAAAAAAAATGCCGCATGCGAATTTCACATGCGGCATTTTTTTGATAAATAATAATCAACCTATCGGGTACTCATGCTGGTTCTCACACTTCTGAATTCAACAAAGAAATCTGAACTGCAAGCCTGCAGAACGGCATTATGTTTTTCATAGGCTGCGGCAGAAAAAGCTTTGGTAAACACCTCTTTATAACTAGGCATTTTTATATCCATATCTTTAAAGCCGTTTTCTAATTGTAGCTGGATCTGATATCTAACATTTCCGCTTAGCGTATGGGTAATGGCAAAATGATAACCGGCTTGTTTTAAAACCTGTGCGGCCTTTTTAAATTCGGCTGCAAGCACATCCTCATTTGCTTTAGGGTCAACAACCCATACATAGCTCACATACTTATTGCCCGGTGAATATTTTGGCAGCGCATTACTATTCTTACGGTCGTAATAGTAAAAATCAGATTGTGCACTTTCACAGTACTTTAATACATTTTGCCATGCTCTGGCAGAAGCATCACTGATATACGGTCGGGTTGCATCAAGTTCTGTCCAGGTTTTTAAAGGTTCTGAAATCACATCCGACCCATTTCTTGGTCCGCCCGTAACACGGGTTACCCTAACTGCATAGGCAGAATCTTTACGAAAAGTAGTGGTATACTCTCTCAAAGCCTGATCATACTCATAAGCCATGCCTAACTTAGGCTTTAATACAACCGTTAAACCAATATTGCGCTCTGGCGTTTGTGCAATGGCCAGATTACTAAATAATACCAGCGCTGCAAATAGCGCTAAAAATTGTTTGTTTAAATTTTTCATTCTATAAAAATTAGGGGTTAATAATTAGATGAAAATTAATTAAAGCCACTGGCCTGAATAGGTTTTAGGCCGCTGCCTTTTGTCCGAAAAAAGACAGATTTTGTACATAAATCTTCCATATTTGTTATAACTTTTGGTAATTATGTTTCAACTGGCATCTTATGTCTGCTTTTTGACCTTCGGAATCGGGATAGTATTCTGTACCTACCTGTTCCTACGATTCAGAGAGTTTAAGGCAACCTGGTTCCTGCTGGCGCTTATTATTTGTTTAAGCATAACAGAATTTTACATGTATGCCTTAAGCTCCCGTACCATTCTGCAAATGCCTTTTTTGTTTAGAATGGCTTTCCCTTTCAGAATGCTGTATGGCCCCTTGCTTTTTTGTTATGTGCGAACCATGCTGTACCCCGAAAAGCCTTTCAGCATACCCTCTGTACTGCACTTTATACCTGCCATTATTATAACCCTTTGTTTAATACCCGATTTTTTTGCACCTAATGCTTATAAATTGGAAGTACTTTCAGGTTTTTATAATCGCAATACAGTATTTATAGATTATCCTACCGGGATTATTCCCCCGGGATTACTGCAGCCTTTTACCATAGGCCATGGAATGGTATATAGCTTGCTCAGTCTGTCGAGCATTTATGTTTACAGGAGAAAACGGAAAAACACCATATTACTGGCTAACCGAATGGTGCTCAGGTGGATCTTTTTAGTAAGTATTGTGGTAGCGATCTTTATCGCTTGGCAATTGCTGCAATATCTCTCGCTCTCTCTGGGCCATAGAATTAATGCTGCCATTCAGATCTTCCAAAGTTTATCGCTAATTATACTTAAGGGTTATTTACTAGTATCACCACATGTTATTGAAAACATGGATGGCTGTATCAATGCGGACGTACAAGGGAAAAATCCCTCCGAACATTTGATCCCCTTACCGTTATCGGGAAATGAAAATGAAGCTTTTCATCTTACCATAAAGCAGTATTTTCTAAACAACAAATCAGCATATCTAAACCCGCAATTTGCCTTGCAGGATATGGCAGCTCATTTGGGCTTAACACCTAAAAAACTCTCAGTCTTATTAACCCAGCAATATGGCATTCACTTTACCGAATTGGTAAACAGGTACCGCATAGGCCACCTGATCAGTCTGATGCAGGAAGGACAGGGCCGTTTATTAAAATTAGAAGCCCTCATTACCCTTTGCGGGTTCCAGTATCGGTCATCTTTTTATTCGGCTTTTAAGAAAATTATGAAAAACACGCCGAGTGCTTACTTTAAAGATAGGAGCCCGGCAGGTAACAGATCTTCCATATGAGTTAAGTCAGCCTATAACCAAAAAGGTCGCGATAATTTATCGCAACCTTTTTGGTTAAGAAGGTGTTTTTTATTTGTTCTTTACAGAAATAGGCAATGAAGGATTTGCCAGCCATTTAATTAATGATACAGCTAATCCATATAAATAACCATAAATGGCTAAACTGATGTACATCATTACTAAGCCTAAAATCACATTGATATAAGCTCCTAAAACCGAGCCCAGATCTCTGATATTCCAAACAAAGTCACCATTAAATTGCGGTATACCTCCATCGTATTGATAGCTTACTACCCCATGAAGCATATTGGAAATACCATTTAGGTTAATGGCATTTAGCAAGTTGCTCATTACATCAATGGGTAAGGAAGAAAGTGGAACCAACGGCGAAAGCATTTCGGTTCCGGTAGCCATTGGATTAAATAAATTTGTATCTAATAAAAAGGAAAGGGTAAAGTTAAAAGCACTAAATAGCGCTAAAAGAGCAATAACCTCGCCCACAATACGGATATTGGTTTTTACAAAATCGCTAAACACAAATTCTGGCATGCCTTGGTGCTTGCCTACAAGCGATTCGCCCCTTGACCGAATAACCTGGGCAATTGGAAAGGCAGAAATAAGCAAGATCAGGGTAGTTAATAAACTACCTGCTTTTTCTATTCCGCTGTGTTCGGTGCCCATGTAATCTGCTGCCGCCAGCAGTAGGTTATACTCCATCCAGGCAAAAAGGGCAAAGGCAACTAATTGATAAATAGTTTTCACGTAGCTTCTAATCCCATCTTTGGAATCAAAATTGTCTACATAACCATTCACACTAGATTTTAAGAACTTTTGATTAACCATCTGAGGAAAATCAAGTACTTGGTAAAAGATTTTTTTCATTATAAGGTTTAAAATTGGTTTAACAAATATTACTAAACTGAATACTCAGATTGATGCGAATGTTATTAACATCTTTTTAGTCCGATTTTAATTATATTTTATAATGTATTGATAATGAAGTGATTGTAATTTAATAATTCAATTAATTTACAATTCTAAATTGTGGATGACTCAACAATTATGCAGATGCTAAACTGTTGATATTGAGATAATTTGAGTAAAATAAACCCGATTGCAGCCCCGACGAAGTAGGGGCGTAAAGCGGGACTAAAGGCTTTAAGTAGCATTACCTGCCGGTTTTCAATTATTAATTTTTAACCCTGTTCGCTTGCCATCTGTTACCGGGTAATTGGGGTATCTTTTTGCCCTTTCGGGCGATTTAAATATATTAACGTACCTTTGCATTATCGCACAGGCCTCGGTTTGTGCCGGAAGGGCTTATTGAACACCCCGCTTATTAGAGATAATTGTCGTTGACATTGCTGCTTCCGGATTTATTTAAAAGTGATATTTCACGGTTTTAACAATTAAAAAACAATTATGGCAGGTTCGCAAGAAACGTTTAGTAAGAAAGAAAAAGAGAAAAAAAGACTGAAGAAAAAGCAGGATAAAGAGTTAAAAAGAGAAGAGCGCAAGGCTAATTCAGATAAGGGTAAAAGCTTAGATGAAATGTATGCTTATGTAGATGCCGATGGCAATATTTCTTCTACTCCTCCTGATCCTTCCAGGAAAAATAATATTAAACTGGAAGATATTCAAATTGGTGTTTCCAGACAAGAAGCTATTGATCCGGCTGAGTTGATAAGAAAAGGTACCGTTACTTTCTTTAATGATGGTAAGGGTTATGGTTTTATTAAAGATTCTGAATCGCAGGAGAGTATTTTTGTACACGTAAATGGTTTGATGACTCCGATTAAGGAGAACGACAAGGTTACTTTTGAGACCGAAAAAGGCCCTAAAGGACTGAATGCCATTAAGGTTAAACTGGTTTAAGAAAATCCCCTTATTTATTATTTAGCTACATACCTAAAGCACAGGCTTTTGGGTATTAGATTTTTACAGTATGGTGAACCGTATTTTAATGGTTTGCATACGAATGCATATATCATGTTATTTGAAGATTTAAAATTAATTGAGCCTATCCTTAAGGCTTTACAAACAGAAGGATATACCAAGCCAACGCCAATTCAGGCACAAACCATTCCTTTAGCTCTTGAGCGCAAAGATATTTTAGGTTGTGCGCAAACAGGCACCGGAAAAACGGCCGCTTTTGCCATTCCTATTATTCAGTTATTGACTGAAGAACGGAATGTTGCACCGGGCAAAAAGTTGATCAGGGCTTTAATTTTAACCCCCACCCGCGAACTAGCTATCCAGATTGGCGAAAGCTTTGAGAATTACGGTAAAAATACCAACCTGAAATATAAAGTGATTTTTGGCGGGGTTAATCAGCATTCGCAGGTAGAGGCTATTCGTCATGGACTGGATGTTTTAATTGCCACACCAGGCCGATTACTGGATTTAATGAACCAAAAACTGGTACATTTAGATACGGTTAAGTTTTTTGTTTTAGATGAGGCCGACCGCATGCTGGATATGGGTTTTGTGCATGATGTAAAAAAAGTGATTGCGAAATTGCCGCAAAAACGCCAGTCTTTATTCTTTTCGGCAACCATGCCCCCGGCCATTATACAGCTGGCCGATACAATTCTGGTCAATCCGGCTAAGGTAGAGGTTACCCCGGTTTCTAGCACAGCCAATACCATTAACCAAGCCGTTTATTTTGTTGATAAGCTGAATAAACGCCATTTGCTGAAAGATTTATTAAGCGATGGAAAAATTGAGCGTGTTTTGGTATTTACCCGTACCAAACATGGCGCTGATAGGGTGGCGAAAGATTTAACCCGTGCCGGAATTGTTTCTCAGGCCATACACGGTAATAAAACACAAAATGCCCGTCAGAATGCCTTAAATAACTTTAAATCTAAGGCAACCCGTGTTTTGGTGGCAACCGATATTGCCGCCCGGGGTATTGATATTGATGAGCTGACCCACGTTATAAATTACGAATTGCCGAACATCCCTGAGTCGTATGTGCACCGTATTGGCCGTACGGGCCGTGCCGGAGCCAGCGGTATTGCCATTGCTTTTTGCGATGCCGAGGAAAAAGAATATTTAAGAGATATTCAGAAACTGATTGGTAAAGAAATTCCAGTAATTGATGGGCATGCTTACCCTTTGATGGATCATAACCCGGTAAAAGCAGTAAAACAGCAACGTCCGCAACGTAGTTCCAGAAATGGAAACTCCTCATCTGGAATGAGCGGCCATAAAAAATCTTCGGGCGGTGGAAATACTTCCGGTAGCAATGGGGCAGCCAAGAAATCGGGTGGTAAAACCTGGTACGGTAAAAAAACCTATAAGCATTAAGATCATCCCATTATCATAAAAATAATTCCGCTTAGGTTTCGCTAAAGCTTTGGCTATTTTTGGGCTCAATTAAAAATCATGCCCGAAAAGGTAATAGATGTACAACATTTAGCCAAAAGCTTTGGTACTTTTCAGGCCGTAAAAGAGGTAAGTTTTACGGTTTATAAAGGAGATGTATTTGGCTTTTTGGGCCCCAATGGGGCTGGCAAAAGCACCAGCATTCGCTGCATGCTTTCTTTAATTAAGCCCGATAGCGGAAGTATAGAGATATTTGGTCAGCCCTTGGCTAAAAACCGCAGTGCTATTTTAAGCAGAACCGGCAGCATTATAGAAAAACCAGATTTCTATAAATATTTATCTGCTTTTAGGAACCTCGAAATATTTTCACGCATATCCGGTACGCCTTCATCCCGTAAGGAAATTATGGAGATGTTGGATTTTGTAGGCCTCGCCGGCCGGGAAAAAGATAAAGTAGGCGGTTTCTCTCACGGCATGAAACAACGCTTGGGCATTGCGCAAACGTTATTACACAACCCAGATCTCATTATTTTAGATGAACCCACCACCGGGCTAGACCCCCAGGGCATTATTGATATTCGTAACCTCATTTTGCGCTTACGCGATGAACAGCACAAAACGGTGCTTCTTTCTTCACATATTTTATCTGAGATAGAAATTATTGCCAACCGCATGGTCATTATTAATAAAGGCCAATCGGTGGTAGAAGGCGAAGTATCAGCTTTGCTCAATAGCGAAGAATTGGTGGTAAAACTGGAGGTCGATCAGCCTGATGCTGTTCAAAATATATTGGCTCAGCATTTCCCTAAAGTTGCAATTGCTGGCCGTGAAGATGGGCAGTTACAATTGGCCATTAGCAAAATAGAAATCGCTGCGCTAAATAAAACACTGGTTCAGCATGGGGTAGCGGTTTACTCCATCGAATCGAAAAGAAAGTTGGAGGATTATTTCATTAAAATGATTGCCGAAAATGTTATTGAATAGCGTATATAACGAGTTTATTAAAATTACGGCCAAACCCCGAAGCTATTTAGGTTTGCTGGCTATCACTATTTTGGTGGGTGTTATATTATTTGCACTCATGGTAGATGGCAAATCCATGATCTCTTTTGTGACTTCTTCTTTTGAACAAACACTTAGTTTTCAGGGTAATTTATTGAACGGAAATTTGGTGGCCTTCATCATTTTACAGATGCTCATTATCCATATTCCTTTGCTGGTGGCTTTGGTAACCGGCGATCTGGTTTCGGGCGAAGCAGCTTCAGGAACCATCAGGATGCTGGCTACCAAACCCATTTCGCGTACCCAGTTACTACTCTCTAAATTTATTGCCGGCGGTGTTTACACTTTCTGCATGATCATCTGGTTAGGGTTTATGTCGGTTGTGGTAGGAAAATTCCTGTTTGGCGATGGCGATCTGATGGTGCTGAACAGCGATGGTTTAGTTATTCTGCAGCAACACGATATTGGCTGGCGTTACCTGGGCGGGTTTGCCGTAGCATTTTTAGCATTACTAACGGTAAGCACACTTTCCATTTGCCTATCCTGCTTTACCGACAATTCTATTGGTCCCATTGTTACCACGATGGCTATTATCATTTTATTTACCATTATTGGCACCCTGGATGTAAAGATATTCGACTCCATTCGGCCTTATTTATTTACCACCCATATGGCCTCATGGCGTAGCTTTTTCGAAGAGCCCTTGCCGGTAAAAGAGATCTGGAGATCAGTAGGCATTTTATTGGTGCACAATATATTGCTCATTGGCGCCTCTATTTATCAATTTAACAGAAAGGATATTACTTCATGAGCTATCGATTAAGTTTGCTGCTGCTTTTAGCTTTTTTACCTTTTGTGGCTGCTGCTCAGGATGCCGCTAGAACCATTCAGGAATTAACTGCCAAAATGAACCGGGTGAAAGATTATTCGGTAAACGTAATCATCAGATCTGAAATTCCGTTGATTAAGATATTTCCGGTAAAGGCCAGCATCTATTACAAACAAAAAGACAAGTTTCGTATCCTTTCTAAAGGTATTGCCATTTTACCTAAACAGGGTTTTACCGATCTGTCTAAACTCCTAAACCAGAAAGACAGTTTTTCGGCTTTACTAACCGGTACCGAAACCATTCAGAACACAGCGGTAGAGGTAATTACCATTTTGCCTGCCGACGATGCCGGCGATCTGATCTTAACCAAATTATGGGTGGATACCAAAAGTGATCTGGTGCTTAAATCGCAAACCACCACCCGCAGCAATGGTACGGTTAGCGCTGCCTACTCCTATGGCACACAGGCCGCTTTTGGCTTACCAGATAAAGTGACCTTTACCATTGATGTGAAGAAATTTAAGATACCGAAAGGATTGGCTACAGATATCAACAGAACCAGCGTGGTTGATGAAAATAAACCCGCTGCCAAAACCGGTAAGATCAATATTTCTTTTTCAGACTACGTAATTAACAAAGGCATTAAAGATGAAATTTTCGGGAAATAAAATTTTAACAGACCTGGAAAGCGACCGCATTATTGAAATGGCTTGGGAAGACCGAACTCCTTTTGAAGCCATTTTATTTCAGTTTGGCTATACCGAGGCCGATACCATTGCCTTAATGCGTAAAACCCTAAAACGGAGCAGCTTTAATTTATGGCGCAAAAGGGTAAATAGTGGAATAAGCCAGAAACACGCCCAAAAAAGAAATACCGAGATCAACCGGTTTAAGTGTAAATCGCAACGCCATATCACGCTTAATAAGATCAGTAAACGTTATTAGGAGTGGCAAAGCAAGCCCTAAATATTGTTTGGCTTAAACGCGATCTGCGAACACAGGATCATGCACCTTTACACGCAGCTGAGCAAAATGGATCGCCCTATCTTATTTTATTTCTTTTTGAGCCAGCACTACTGGCACACCCCGATACTTCATTAAGACACTTACAGTTTCAGTACCATTCGCTGCTGCAGATGAATGCAAGCCTGAACCCTGTTCAAAAACAAGTGATTATTTGTTTTGCCGAAGCCGAAGAAGTGTTTGCCCATTTAGCGCAGCAATTTGATATTCGCACGGTATATTCTTATCAGGAAAGCGGCATCGATTTGTCGTTTAAGAGAGATAAACGCCTGAAGCGCTACTTTAAAAAGCAGGGCATCAGCTGGCAGGAGTTTCAGCGGGATGGAATTCGGAGGGCGATAAAAAACCGTGATGGCTGGATCAAGAGCTGGCACCAGGTCATGCATCAACCTGCCGTGGTAAACACCTACCATTCCGGGCCATCCCCCGAATGGGGAAATCCTTTTCTTATTCCTGAACATTTACTGCAAGAATGGTCCGATTATTCTGATGCGTTTCAGCCCGCCGGCGAAATCTATGCCTGGAAATACCTGCGTTCTTTTATTGCCGAACGTGGAAAGAATTATAGTAAACATCTGTCAAAACCGGCCCAAAGTCGTACTTCCTGCTCTCGTTTATCGCCCTATCTGGCTTGGGGAAACCTCAGTATCAGGCAGGCTTATCAGACGGTGGAAACGGCAAAAAAAACGTCTGTTTTTAAAGGGGCTTTAAATAATTTTTTAACCCGTTTGCGTTGGCATTGCCACTTTATCCAAAAATTTGAGGTAGAATGCACTTACGAATCGCAATGTATTAATCGGGGCTATGAATTGCTGGAGCATCCTAAAAATGAAGCATTTATAGCGGCCTGGAAATCAGGACAAACCGGTTTCCCCTTGGTAGATGCCTGTATGCGGTGTTTACAGCAAACCGGCTGGATCAATTTTAGAATGAGGGCTATGGTGGTTTCGGTTTTGTGCCATCATTTGTATCAGGATTGGCGCTACGGGGTTTATCACCTAGCACAGCTGTTTTTAGATTATGAGCCGGGTATTCATTATCCGCAGTTTCAGATGCAGGCCGGCACTACCGGTATCAATACCATCCGGATGTATAATCCATTAAAGCAATCGCTGGATCATGATCCCGAAGGAGTGTTTATCAAAAAATGGGTTCCCGAATTAGTTCATGTTCCCGCAGCTTTTATACACGAGCCGCATAAAATGAGTGTAATGGAGCAGGAGCTTTATGGTATCAAGATAGGAACGCACTATCCGGCTCCATTGGTAGACCTGGAGCAAAGCGGCCGGGAGGCCAGAGATAAGATCTGGCAGCATCGTAAACACGAGGCCGTGCAAAAAGAGAACTTCAGGATACTCCTTACGCATACCCATCCCCGTATAACGGAAGTCCACATTAGTGGCGAATAAGTCTATTTTTATTTTAATTCTGTTTCGCTTTTCTTAAATTGATCTCAGTAAAAACCCTTATCCCGATTAATGAGTGCAGAAAACTTCAACATTAAAGGACTAAATGATCTGCAGGTACTCCGATCGCGTGAAAAGCACGGGCATAATCGTTTACAGTATAAAAATGAAAACGGTTTCGTAGAAGCTTTAAAAAGCCTAGCAAAAGAGCCCATGGTGGTTTTACTTTTGGCCGCCTCACTGCTTTATTTCATTAGTGGCAATTTGGGCGATGGCCTGTTTTTGTCTTCAGCTATTGTGCTGGTAGCTGCCATTTCTTTATATCAGGATTCGCGAAGCAGAAATGCGCTGGAAAAGTTAAAAGATTTTACGCAGCCACACTGTAAAGTGATTAGGAACGGAAAGGTGGTAGAAATAGTAAGCGAAGAACTGGTTATTGGCGATTTTCTAATGATAGAAGAAGGCAATGCCATTAATGCCGATGGGGTAATTGTACATTCCAACGATTTTTCGGTGAACGAATCGATATTGACCGGCGAATCTTTTTCGGTTTATAAAGACTGTAATAAAGAAGACCACTTTGTTTTTCAGGGCACTACCGTGGCCAGCGGTTTGGCTATTGCCACCATTACGGCCATAGGAAACGACACCCGGCTGGGTAAAATCGGGCTGAGTCTGGAGCATATTATTGAAGAAAAAACTCCGTTGGAGATACAGATTGCCCATTTTGTAAAATTAATGGTCATTGCCGGCAGTGTGGTTTTTCTTATTGTATGGGCCATAAATTATGCTCATTCTCAGCTATTACTAGATGGTTTGCTTAGGGCACTTACCCTGGCCATGAGCATTTTACCTGAAGAAATTCCGGTGGCCTTTACCACATTTATGGCCTTGGGCGCCTGGCGCCTGATGAAGATGGGTATTGTGGTAAAGCAGATGAAAACGGTAGAGACTTTAGGCAGTGCCACGGTTATTTGTACGGATAAAACCGGCACAATTACCGAAAATAAAATGAAGCTGGCTAAAATATTTTCGTTCGGTACCGCAAAAATTAAGGATTTAACTCATGATAAGTTAACTACTCAAGACCAAACGCTGATCACCTTAGCCATGTGGGCCAGCGAACCCATACCATTCGATCCGATGGAGGTGGCTTTACATCAGGCTTACGCTGATGCGGTAGCAGAAGATCTGCGCCCCCGGTATAAAATGGTTCATGAATACCCGCTGGATGGAAAACCACCCATGATGACCCATTTATTCGAAGATCAGCAAGGGCACCGTATCATTGCCGCCAAGGGTGCTCCCGAGGCCATTATGGCAGTATCTGAGCTGAGCGAAGCACAAAAAAATGAAATTGAAAAAGTAATTGAAGCGTTGGCTACCGAGGGTTTTCGGGTTTTGGGCGTAGGCGAAACAACTTTTCAGGGCCAGGAATATCCCGAAAGGCAACAAGAATTTAAATTCCATTTTAGGGGATTGGTGGCTTTTTACGACCCGCCAAAGAAAAACATTGCCGCCGTTTTGCAAGATTTTTACCGGGCAGGTATTTGTGTAAAAATTGTTACCGGCGATAATGCCCTGACCACCGCGGCCATTGCCAAACAAATTGGTTTTGAGGGTTACGAGAAAAGTATCAGCGGTGATAAGCTGATGAAATTAACCGATGAGGAATTAAATAATTGCGTATTAGAAACGCAGGTATTTACCCGCATGTTCCCCGAGGCTAAACTCCGGATCATTAATGCCTTAAAATCGCAAAATCAGATTGTAGCCATGACTGGCGATGGCGTAAACGATGGCCCGGCTTTAAAGGCGGCCCACATTGGTATTGCCATGGGTAAAAAAGGTACCGAAATTGCTAAACAGGCGGCTTCTTTAATTTTGGTAGAAGATGATCTGGCTAAAATGGTGGATGCCGTGGCCATGGGACGAAAAATTTATGCTAACCTTAAAAAAGCCATTCAATATATTATCTCTATTCATATCCCTATTATTTTAACGGTTTTTATTCCCCTAGCCTTAGGCTGGCTGTACCCCAATATATTTTCGCCGGTACATGTAATTTTCCTGGAACTAATTATGGGGCCAACCTGCTCTATTATTTATGAGAATGAGCCCATGGAGAAAAATACCATGTTACAGAAACCTCGCTTGTTTACCACTAATTTTTTTAATTGGAGAGAACTCACTACGAGTATTTTTCAGGGTTTTGCCATTACTGCAGGCACTTTATATGCCTATAGCTATGCGGTACAACAGGGTTTTACTGAATCGGGTACCCGCACCATGGTGTTTAGCGTATTAATTGCCGCTAATATTTTCCTAACCCTGGTTAACCGTTCGTTCTATTATTCGGTACTTACCACGCTGAAATATCGTAATAACCTGGTGTTGTTAATTATTGGCATTACGCTGCTGCTAACAGGCTTATTGTTTTATGTGCAGCCTTTAAGCCGTTTCTTTGGGTTCGAGGCCTTGAGCTTATCTTCGCTGCTGATGAGCATTGCTATTGGTTTCCTATCGGTAATTTGGTTTGAACTGGTAAAGTATGCTAAGCGAAAAACCTGGAATGGAATTATAGCTTAATATCCGGCAAAACACTAACCTAAAACCCGATACAGCAAATCTTTTAAAAACCGGCTGGTAAATCCATTGTGTTTTTCAGTATGTACATCGGTCAACCTGGGTAAATAATTAATAAAGTATTGCTGGTTGTGTGAAGTTTCGATTAAAGTACTGCTCAAAGACTGAGGGAATTTATAACTTGGCTTGTACGATTTAATCACTCCTGCAATAGTTGTACACAGGTCTTTATACGGTTTAAAAACAGCATCCTTATTAATTTCTGCTACCTCTTTAACCAAATAAACCTTACTGCTCTCTGCCAGCACAATATGGTTTAAAAACTTTTTATTGTAATCAAGGCTGCCTGAGCTCTCCGGCAATTCATGTGTCAAAAGTTCAATAATTACCTTCAATTTAGTTTTTGGGTCTGCTATGTTCTGTAGTTTAAAAATCACCAGGAATTCCATATAACTCCAATACCAGTTTAAAATATATAGCAGCAGGCGGTGTTTATTTTCGAAATACCGGTAAACGGTAGCCTCTGTGGTATGCATTTCTAATGCCAGTTTTTTAAAGGTAAAATGCTCAAATCCTAATTCATAGATCAGATCAATGGCACTTTTAATAATTTGCTTGCCTAACTCTGTACCTTCCGGATCTCGTAAATACAGCTTATCATTCAATTTAAAACTTACCTGAAAATGCATGGCTTTATTTTTTTACAAATATAATCATTTATTAGAGACGCAATAGCATTTATATCAAATGTCATAGTATAGTACTATTATATAATAGTATTACTATCATAATGAAATTCATAATTATATTTGCCCCAGACTAGATAAACATGGGAAATAGAAAGAATATAGCACCCCTAAAAAGACTCGCAGAATTAATTTCGGGACATCAGAAAGAGATTGCAGCGGTTTATTTTTATGCCATTTTAAGCGGCTTGCTTCAATTAAGTGTACCTATCGGGATACAGGCAATTATTGGCTTTGTACTTGGCGCAAGTATGGTAACGTCACTGTATGTACTGATATTTTTAGTGGTTACAGGTGTTTTTTTAGTGGGTATGATGCAGATCAACCAAATGAAAATTATCGAAAAAATACAACAACGTATATTCACACAATATGCTTTTGATTTCGCTGAAAAAATTCCGCGTTTCGACCTTTTTAAAGTAGACAGCTATTATTTACCTGAAAAAGTAAATTACTTTTTTGATGCTACCAATGTGCAAAAGGGCTTATCCAAATTATTATTAGACGTTCCTGCGGCCAGTATTCAGATTCTATTCGGTCTGTTATTACTCTCTTTATACCATCCGCTCTTTATCGTATTTGGCGTTTTATTGATCTCCATTTTATGGTTAATCTTAAAAATTACGGGCAAAAAAGGATTAAGTACCAGCATGGAAAAAAGCACTTATAAATATACTGTGGCGGTATGGCTGGAAGAAATGGCCAGGGTGATTAAATCTTTTAAATTTAGCCAGGGAACACATCTGAACCTTCAGAAAAACGACACCAATGTATCGAACTATTTAACTGCCCGAACAGCACATTTTAACGTCCTCTTAGTGCAATACCGTACTCTTGTGTTTTTTAAAGTGGCCATTACGGCCGTAATGCTGATTGTAGGAACCTATTTACTACTGAATCAGCAATTAAACATTGGCGAATTCATTGCTGCAGAGATCGTAATTCTGATGGTAATTAATGCTGTAGAAAAGTTAATCAACAGTTTAAATAATGTGTATGATGTGGTTACTGGCCTAGAAAAATTAGCCATTATTACCGAAAGTCCGTTGGAAAAGGAAGGAGAACTTATTTTCAGTACTACTCAGAATGATGGTATTGAAATAGAGATGATAGATTTCACCTTTGCTTACCAGAATGACAAGCCGATACTTAAAAATCTCAATTTGCACATACCCGCCCATAAAACAGTTTGTGTTTCAACGAAAGAGGGTTCGGGCAGATCTACCTTTTTAAAGGTGTTAACCGGCAATTATAGTAATTATACTGGTTCCATATTATTGAATAAGATGCCTTTGAGCAACTATCAATTGGAATCGCTCAGAAATAAAATAGGAATTTACTTAAATCAGCAGGACATTTTTCTGGGTACCGTTTGGGAAAACATCAGTATGGGCAGAGATCAACTTGATCCGAATAAAGTAATAGGACTTGCCAAAGAACTGGGTCTGAAAGGATTTAATCAAATGCTACCAGACGGCTTGGAAACCCTGGTTGACCCAACGGGCAAAAAATTATCGAGCACATTAATCAGGTATATATTGCTGTTGCGGGCATTTTATAATGAACCTAATCTACTGTTGCTTGAAGAGCCCTGGGAAGGTCTGGAGCATTCAGTTAGAGAACACTTGATCCAATATCTTCTTAAACGCTCTGCACAGGCTACTCTAATTATAGCCAGCAATGACAGGGCCTTTGCAAAGCAGTGCGACTACCATATCGAATTGGTAAACGGATCAGCAACCATGATTAGCAATAAATAATATGGATCCATTAAAATATAAAATACCGTTAAAATCTTTCGATCAGATTTACCTGAACCATACATCCAGCCGGGTGAAATATTGGTTTTATGGTATCATGTTGTTATTGCTTACTATTCTTCTTCTTCCCTGGACTCAGAATATTAGAGCAAAAGGGATGGTTACAACACTAAATCAGGAACAACGCCCCCAGGAAATAAACTCTCCTATTCCCGGCAAAATTTTAAAATGGAGTGTGAGGGAAGGTGATTTTGTTAAAAAAGGAGATACCATTTTACAAATCAGCGAAATCAAAGAAGATTATCTGGACCCTAATTTAGTAGGGCGTACACAAGAGCAATTAGATGCAAAGAAGGGTAGCATAGCCTTTTATAGGGAAAAAGTAAAGACTGCCGGGATGCAGGTTAGGGCCTTAACCATTGCTAAGAAATTAAAGCTCGAGCAATTAGATAATAAACTCGGCCAGTTAAATAACAAACTGACCGGAGAAAAAGCAGAACTGGTCGCGGTGAATAATGAACTTAATCTGACTAAGGATCAATTTGAACGCCAGCAGAAAATGTATGAGGAGGGCTTGGTGTCGCAAACCCAACTACAACAAAGAAATGCTGCTTTTCAGAATGTATTGGCCAAAAAGATTATTGTAGAAAATAAGCTGGCTCAAACTCAGCAAGAGGTAATTTATGTAAAGCTTGAAAAAAACAACGTAGAGCAAGAATATACTGAAAAAATAAGTAAAGCCGAAGGCGATCGTTTCCAAAGCCTCAGCCAGATTGCCAGCGGACAGGGAGAAGTAGCCAAACTCGAAAATCAGGTGAGTAATTACACCATTCGTAATGGGATGTATTTTATTCTGGCACCTCAAGACGGTCAAATTGTTCAGGCCAATAAAGCAGGTATTGGCGAGATCTTAAAGGAGGGAGAACCCATTAGCTTAATAGTGCCTAAAACTTCCAAATATGCCGTAGAAATGTTTATCCGACCGGTGGATCTACCTCTAGTTAATGTTGGACAAAGGGTTCGGTTTATGTTCGATGGATTTCCGGCTATTGTGTTTAGCGGATGGCCCAGCACCAGTTACGGTACTTTTAGTGCCAAAGTAGTAGCTTATGAAAATACCATCAGCCCAAATGGATTGTTTAGGGTATTGGTATCTGAAGATCCCGAAGGCCAACCCTGGCCCAGCCAGCTAAAAATCGGCAGCGGTGCACAGGGCATTGTTTTATTAAACGATGTACCCATTTGGTATGAGCTATGGCGAAACATTAATGGATTTCCTCCAGATTACTATACCATAAAGCAAGCAGTTGCAAAAGAGAATAATCAGAAAAAGACCAATAAATAGTAATGATCAGGAAAAACATATTAGTAATTTTTTGGGTAATTTTTTCTTTAACCGAGTTGAAAGCTCAGGATACTGTTCGTACGCTTAATGCAGAAGAGTTATTGAATTTGGTACGCCGATTTCATCCGGTTGCAAAAAAAGCAGGCATCGATATAGAAAAAACAAGAGCAGATTTAACCAGCGCCCGCAGCGCTTTCGACCCAATTTTGAGCAATGCTGTAGGCCGTAAAACCATGAACGGTGTAAACTATTACGATTATACCTCACCCGAAATACGGATTCCTACCTGGTTTGGTATTGAAATTTATACCGGCTTAGAAAATCTATCTGGCAGCCGCCTGGATCCATCGCAAACCGGTGGAGAGTCTAGCTATTCGGGCATTAGTATTCCTTTGGCTAAAAATTTACTGATAGATAAGCGCAGAGCTTTTTTACAACAAGCCAAAGTGATGAATAATCTGGCTAAGGTTGAACAAAAAGCGGTAATTAATAACCTGCTTATGGAGGCCATAGAGGCTTATTGGCATTGGGTAAAATCCTGGCAGAACTATAAAGTGGTAGAAAATATGGTCGGAATAAATGAAAAGAGAGTAGCCCTGGTAAAAAGAAGTTACTTTATGGGCGAACGGCCTGCTATTGATACGGTGGAGGCCATAACTCAATTACAAAGCTATAAGTACCTGCAAAATGAACAATGGCTCCAATTTCAGAATGCAGGTCTGCAGCTTTCTGCTTTTTTATGGGATGAAATGGACCGCCCTTATACACTTCCACTTACGGTTATTCCACCAGATGAATGGGAGAATGAAACTACCATTTTGAGTGCAAGTATTTCCTTAACCGATCTGCTGAATTCGGCAGCTGAAAATCATCCCGAACTTAACGTATACGATTATAAGCTGGAGATATTGACTATAGATAAGAAACTGAAATTCCAGGAACTGTTGCCCAAAGTTGATTTTTCCTATAATCATTTAGCCAAAGGGAACAATGCCTTTAACACTATTAATACTGCAGGTTTATTTGAAAATAATTTTCAATACGGTCTTAAATTGGCTATCCCCTTGCGTTTTTCACAGGGACGGGGCGATTTTAGAAAAGCCCGGCTAAAAATTGCGGAAACCCGCTTAGACCAAATTCAAACCCAGCTAAAAATTCAATTAAAAATTCAAAGTTATTATAACGAATGGATGACTTTGAAAAACCAGACTGCATTGCAGCGGGCTAATTACCAAAACTATCAGCAGTTGGTAAAAGCGGAAGAAACGCGGTTTTTTAACGGAGAAAGCTCCTTGTTTTTGATCAATAGCCGGGAGAATAAAGCGCTGGAAGCTCTGGAAAAATTGATCAGTTTAAAAACAAAGTTTTATAAAACCGTTTATGCCTTACAATGGAGTGCCGGCTTATTAAACTAAGGGTATATCAGTATCCGGCTACGCTATCATCGCCACGCTTATCGGCGGCAGCCTCTAATTTGCCTTGGCCATTCACTACAATTACCTCCATACGTCCTATGGTTTCGCGTTCGGTAATTTTATACCCCATTTTTACTAATTGTTCTCGTAGCAAGTTTGGAAAATTTTTCTCTACGGCCACTTCATCGGGTAACCATTGGTGATGAAATTTGGGAGCATTAATGGCTTCTTTGGCCCCTAATTTAAAATCGATGATGTTGAGTACATCCTGAAAAACAGAGGTGGGAATGGTGGTTCCGCCCGGTGTTCCAATAACAACATAAGGTTGCTTATTTTTCAGCACCAGCGTAGGGCACATGGAGCTGAGCATACGTTTATTAGCCGCTATGGCATTGGCATTGCCACCTACAGCGCCATACATATTGGCCACGCCGGGCTTGATACTAAAGTCGTCCATTTCGTTGTTTAACAAAAATCCGGCACCACCCACTATGGTTTTGCTGCCAAAAGCACCGTTAAGAGTGGTAGTAACCGAAACCATGTTGCCTTCAGAATCCAGAATACTTAAGTGTGTGGTTTGTTCGCTCTCTTTAAAATTACCGGCTGTAATATCTTTACTTTTAGAAGCTACGCCCTCCTGAAAATCGCTTAAACGATTTTTAAGATAAGTATCAGACATCATTTTATCTACCGGAACTTGCCAAAAGTCCGGGTCGCCCAGGTGTTCTGCACGGTCAGCAAAAGCCCGGCGTTCAGCCTCTATCATTAGCTGAACACTTTGTGGCGTATGGAAACCCAGGCTGTCTAATTTCCGAGCTTCTAGCATTTTCATCATTTGTGCCAATATAATTCCCCCGCTGCTTGGCGGCGGGAAACCAATAACCTGATGACCTTTATAATTAAAGCTGAGCGGTATACGTGCCTTAACTTGGTAATTCTTCAGATCTTGTAGGCTGATGATGCCATTCTTGCGCTTCATTTCGGCTACGATAAGCCGGGCGGTTTTACCTTCATAAAAGCCTTTTTGGCCTTTATCTCTAATTCTTTTTAGGGTAATGGCCAATGCTTTCTGGATAAGCGTATCGCCGGCATGCCAAGTTTTTTTATTCGCTAAAGCGGATGCTTGGGTACTGTATTTTATAAAATCGCTAGCAGTGTTATTTAAACCGGAGGCTTCGCGGGCGGTTAATACAAATCCGTGTTCGGCTAGGTCGATAGCTGGCTGAATCAGTTCTTTGAACGGTAATTTGGCATAGGGCAGGGTGGCAAATAAGCCAGCTATGGTACCGGGGGTGCCCGATGCTAAATGCCCATATTGCGATAGTTGGGTTTGGGCATTTCCTTTGGCATCTAAATACATATCGCGGCTGGCCTTGGCGGGAGCTGTTTCTCTAAAATCGAGCCCCAGTAATTTACCATCTGCTTTGCGGCCCAATAGAAATCCGCCGCCGCCGATATTTCCGGCAACCGGATAAACCACGGCTAATGCCAATTGGGTAGCAATGGCTGCATCGAAGGCGTTCCCTCCCCGTTTCATGATCTCTAAACCTACGCTCGAAGCCAGCGGGTGTGCACTAGCTACGGCGGCATGTTGGAAAGTGCCGCTTTTTAAAGATTTAATATGATAGGGATCGATGGTTTTACCAGCTCCAACTAATGGATCTTGTGCCCAGCCAGGAATACTGGTGGCCAGGAATAGCAGAAGGATGCTTAACTTTCTCATTTGATCGGGATATGATGAGCTAAAGTTAAGATTGTTTTTAATTCCTAATAAGTATTTATGCTGACCGAGCTATTAATAGGAACAGGCTGTTTAACCTAAACCCGATTGCAGCGATAGCGAAGCTTTAGCGGAACTAGCGTATGGAAAGAGATTCTTATTTGATTTTCTAAAAAACCAAGGTCACTTCTTCCTGAAATATCCGATGAGGAAGAGGATTAATAAGATCACGATAAAAACCAGAATTAAGCCGGTATAATACCCGGCTTTAAAAATGCCGCCTACCACTTCGCAACCGGAGGCGAGTAGGCTGATAAATAAAAATAACAAGGAACTAAACTTTTGCATAAGAAGAATACTAATATTCTATACTACTCTTCTTAGGATAATTTTGTTTTAACTATTTTATACTTATCTCTTTTAGATTAAAAATAGCGTAGTGTCATGAACTAGTGGGTTATAATTGGTATTTTAGTGTTTAAACACTTAAAAATGAAAACATTTAAACTATTGATACTCAATGTTACTGCGATCTTTTTGTTAGTAGTACTTTGCTCTATGCAGATTTTTGTAAAGACCCGGGCAGGTAAAATTATTACGCTCGATGTAGAATCAAGTGATTCTATTGAAAACATAAAGCAAAAAATCCAAGATAAAGAGGGAGTTGCGCCAGATAGACAACGTTTAATTTTTAACGGAGTTCATCTAGAAGATGGACGGACATTGTCAGACTATAATATTCAGCAACAATCGCTAGTCCATCTAGTTTATTCTGGCCAATAATATATCAGCCTACAAAAAAGCCCCGATAACGTATCGGGGCTTTTTCTTTTTTAAGGCTTAGTTATTTTGCTTTTGCAAAACGCTCAGCAACAGCTGTCCAGTTTACTACATTCCAAAATGCAGCAATATAATCCGGGCGTTTGTTCTGATATTTCAGATAGTAAGCATGCTCCCAAACATCCATTCCTAAAATAGGTGTGCCGGGGCATTCTGCCACATCCATTAAAGGATTGTCTTGATTTGGCGTAGAGCAAACACATAAAGAACCGTCTGCTTTAACACATAACCATGCCCATCCTGAACCGAAACGGGTAGCACCGGCTTCGGCAAATTTCTTTTTAAACTCATCGAACGATCCGAAAGTAGCATCTATAGCTTTAGCCAGATCGCCGCTTGGAGTGCCACCGCCATTTGGCGACATAATAGACCAGTATAAGGTATGGTTATAATGACCACCGCCATTGTTACGAACAGCCATCGGGAATTTAGAGATGTGTTTTAAGATATCTTCAATTTTAGCATCGGCCGAGTCGGTTCCGGCCAAAGCCTTGTTCAAATTATCTACGTAAGCCTGGTGGTGTTTGCCATGGTGAATTTCCATGGTCATTTTATCGATATGCGGTTCTAACGCATCGGTTGCATAAGGTAATGCAGGTAATACAAATGCCATAATTAGTTGGTTTTAAATCAAAATGAT
>JBJTNQ010000085.1:0-3809 GCA_046074105.1 Sphingobacteriaceae bacterium
AGTTCGTGTTTATAGTTTACGCCAATGCTGGAAAGTAGGTCAGGCAGATCGTTGGTTCCGAAATAGGCATCTACATTGCTGATTTCCGCCTGCAGTTCGGGTTTATAACGTTCTGAAAGGCATCCGGTAACGATCACTTTACCAATTTTTCCCTGTTCTTTCAATTCGCTGTATTGCAAAATGGTATCTATCGACTCTTGCTTGGCGTTATCAATAAAACCGCAAGTATTAATTACCACAATATCGTCTTTCCCCAATTGGTCCGATTCGTGGCTTACCTCCATGCTGCCGGCTTTCAACTGGCCCATCAGTACTTCCGAATCGTAAATGTTTTTGGAGCAACCCAGGGTAATCACATTTACTTTAGGAGTAGATTTTACTGATGTAGATGATTTTGTCTTCATGTTTTTTATGATTTCACCGATGTGTAATATCGTTAAACGGATAGTCGTTTGATCTCACAGCTGGTGTTCCCGAAATTGATCAATAATCCGGTTTTTACTTTACTTGCTTTTAAATAGGTTAATAGTTGAGATTGAAATAGTTTGGGCAAAAAACCTGTAACTGCTTTCAATTCTACTATCACCGAGTTTTCTACAAACAGGTCGCATCTAAATTTTCCAATTTGCAAGCCTGAGTAATACACCTTAAATTCTCTTTCCTGCTGAAAAGTGATCTTTTCTTTTTGCAGTTCTAAATGCAGGGCTTTAGCGTAAATCCGCTCAGAAAAGCCCGGCCCCAATTCTGTGTGTATTTTAAAGCAGCATCCTATAATCTGCTCAGTTATTGGGTCGTGTTTAAAATTATTGTTCATGATTGCACTGTTTTAATCATTCTATCAACGATAAATCAGTGAAATCATTTCTTATTTGAATAAAGATTCTACGAATGCTTTCTTATTAAATAATTGCAGGTCTTCGATACTTTCGCCCACCCCAATGTATTTTACCGGAATTTTAAACTGGTCGGAAATGCCTATAACCACCCCGCCTTTTGCAGTGCCATCCAGCTTAGTTAAGGCCAGGGCATTTACCGCAGTAGCTTCGGTGAATTGTTTACATTGTTCAATGGCATTTTGTCCGGTTGAAGCATCTAATACCAATAGAATTTCGTGAGGCGCACCCGGAACAATTTTGTCCATCACATTTCTGATCTTGGTCAGTTCGTTCATCAGGGCTACTTTATTGTGTAGACGGCCGGCAGTATCAATAATGGCCACATCATCGCCATTGGCCACTGCCGATTGTACGGTATCAAAAGCAACAGAGGCAGGATCTGAACCCATGGCCTGTGCTACCACCCTTACGCCAACCCGTTCGCCCCAAAGTTTTAACTGATCAACAGCTGCAGCCCTGAAAGTATCTGCTGCACCTAGAACTACCTGGTTGCCGGCTGCCTTTAATTTATTTGCTAGTTTGCCAATGGTAGTGGTTTTACCCACACCATTTACGCCTACAACCATAATTACATAAGGTTTCTGCTGCCCGTATTCAAAGTTTTCGAAATCGTTGCTGTTGTTCTCGGCCAGTAATGCCTGTATCTCCTCTCTTAAAAGCTGATTTAATTCAGAGGTGTCTACATATTTATCTCGGGCAACCCGGTTTTCGATGCGTTTAATAATTTTTAAGGTGGTATTTACGCCAACGTCAGAAGTTACCAGAATTTCTTCCAGCTCATCCAGCACTTCTTCATCAACCGTAGATTTTCCGGTAACTACTTTAGTGATCTTAGAGAGTAACCCAGATTTGGTTTTTTCTAAACTCTTGGCCAGCTGCTCAGTGTTTTCCTGTTCCTCCGGAACAGGTGTTGGAGCAACAGTCTGCGGTTTTTCTTCAACAGAAGGTTCCACAGCAGGTGTGGTCTTCTTTTTAAAAAGGTCAAATAATCCCATAATGCGAAATTAAACAAAAAAAGCCGCCCACGATATTTCGGGGAGGCTTTTAAAAGATCTTTACCGAGAAATTACTCAGCGCTTGTTTTGCTGGAAGCAATCGCATCTTTGATGTGATCGTTGTGCACAATTACTTCTTTAAAAGAGTATGCACCAGTTTTTGGCGATTTAGTCATGGTAATCACCTTTGAGTATTCTTTTCCGGCACCAGTCTTAAGGGTTGCAACTACTTTCTTAGCCATTGTTTATGTTTTTAATATCGGTTAACCCGACAAATATTACTTAATTTCTTTGTGAACAGTTACTTTACGTAATACCGGATTAAATTTCTTTAATTCTAAACGCTCGGTAGTGTTTTTCTTGTTTTTAGTAGTGATATAACGAGACATACCCGGCATCCCGCTTTCTTTGTGTTCGGTACACTCTAAAATTACCTGAACTCTATTTCCTTTTTTAGCCATTGCTGTATTCTTTAGTATCTGTTATATATATCCTTTTTTCAGGAATTTGTTAATTACCGCAGTGATACCAATTTTGCTAATGGTCTTAATAGCTGAAGTGCTAACTTTCAGCGTAATCCAACGGTCTTCCTCAGGAATGTAAAACTTCTTTACATGCAGGTTAGGATAAAATTTACGATTGGTCTTCACGTTCGAATTAGATACGTGGTGACCTTTAATCGGCATTTTTCCTGTTAAATCACAAACTCTTGACATGACGTTTAATCTGTATTGTTTATCAATAATCCCCTGTTTTAGGGCTTGCAAATATCGGGATTAAATATTTAATACGCAAGACATCCGCATATTTTTTAAAATATTTTACAAATAACATTTTGGATGTTTTTGGTATAGCGCTGGGAAGTAAAAGTGAGAGATTTTTAATTTTAGGTCCTTATTTTTAAAAATATCATAAAAATTATTAGAAATTATTATCAATCATGATAATTTAAAATAATTAATCCGTACCTTAATGGCTCGCCTATGATAATGTTGTACCTGGTGCAAACACCAGCGTTTTTTATGGAAACATTATTAATACATATATATCAATGACAATTACCAAAGGTTTATACCACCCTTCCTTTGAAAGAGATTCTTGTGGGATTGGTTTCGTAGCTAATATTAAAGGAAACAAAGGACACCAAAACATTTCCGATGCATTAACCATATTAGAGAATATGGAGCATCGTGGGGCTTGCGGTTGTGAAGATAATACAGGCGATGGTGCCGGTATCATGATCCAAATTCCTCATGAATTCTTTTTTGAAGAATGTCTTAAGCTAGGTGTCCATTTGCCGGCCTTTGGTAAATATGGTGTAGGTATGATCTTCTTTCCACGCGAAGTGAGATCTAGAGAAGAATGTCGTGATATATTTAACAGAGCAGCCGAAAAACTGGGCCTGGAGATCCTGGCCTATCGTAAAGTGCCGGTAAATCCGGATGGTATTGGGCCAACTGCTCTAAGCGTAGAGCCGGAAATGGAACAAGTATTTGTAGCCTGCCCCGATCATATTAACAATCCTGAAGATTTTGAGCGCAAATTATTCGTATTGCGTAATTATGCCAGCCATCTGGTAAATAACACGGTTAAAAAAGATGCCATAGGCTTTTACCTGGCTTCCCTTTCTTATAAAACAGTGGTTTATAAGGGGCAATTGACCAGTAAGCAGGTGCGTGGCTATTTTCCCGACCTGAGCAATAAACGAGTTGTGAGTGCTTTCGGATTAGTACACTCCCGCTTTGCCACCAATACTTTCCCGTCGTGGAAACTAGCCCAGCCATTCCGTTATATGGCGCATAATGGTGAGATCAATACGGTTCAAGGCAACCTGAACTGGTTACGTGCCGGCGAGCATGGCTTTACCTCTCCTTATTTTACCGCCGAAGAAATGGAAATGCTGCTTCCGCTGGTTTCC
>JBJTNQ010000086.1:0-19151 GCA_046074105.1 Sphingobacteriaceae bacterium
ACCAATGTACATGGACGGTCGTTTGCGAACCGCCTCTAAGCCTTCTAATACCTGTATGTTATCGGCTGAATAATTCGATTTATTTTCCTTTTCTTCGCTCATAATTTGTGTAATACAACAAGTATCAAAAATAAGCTTTTGGAAGGTAGCCGAAGCACAATGTGGATAAATATCCGGCTTTTGAAAGGGTGTATTGTTAACAAGCGTTAAAAGTTTAAAATACTTGTCGTGAAAGTTTATATTTGCTAAAATTTTGAAGAAAAATCACATGAAAAAAGGACTAAACCATTTATCTAACATTGCTGCCGGATTAACCTTGGCTATACTAGTTGTGGCTTGCAGCAAACAGGAGCCAAAAACTACCAGTACTGCAGACGGAGCTCAGACTATTGTTTACGTAAATTCTGATTCTTTATTAAACAACTACGAATACTTTAAAAGTATTCGCGACAAATTCCAGGAAAAATCTAAGAAAGCTCAGGTTGACCTGAATACCAAAGGCGCTGCTTTTCAGCGTGAGGTTGCTCAATACCAGCAGCAAGCTAATGGCATGAGTGCCGATCAGCGTGCCGCAACCGAAGAGCGTTTGGCCCGTAAGCAACAGGAACTGGCTGCATATAACCAAAATGCAGGCAATGCTTTAGCTAATGAAGAAGCTGCCGAAAACGAAAAGCTTTACGAAAAGGTTGCTGCGTTCTTAAAAGTTTATGCTAAAGAAAAAGGCTATAAAATGGTTTTAACTTATTCTAAATCTAACCCCACCGTTTTATTTGCCGACGAGAGCTTAGACGTAACCAAAGCGGTTACCGAAGGCCTAAATACTGCTTATAAAAAAGACGGTAAATAAAATTTGCCCTTACGGGCGATAGTGAACCCCGGCTTTATCGCCGGGGTTTTTTATTTTTGTAAAGATGAGTATCGAAAAACAGCACCGGAAATTTATGCAGATGGCCATTCGCCTGGCCGAAAAGAATGTAAATGAGGCCAAAGGCGGGCCATTTGGCGCCGTAATTGTGAAAGAGGGTAAGGTGATTGCTAAAAGTGCCAACAAAGTTACCCTAAGCAACGATCCCACTGCCCATGCAGAGGTATCGGCCATTAGGATAGCTTGTAAAAAGCTGAAGACCTTTGATTTAACCGGATGTATCATTTATACCAGCTGCGAACCTTGCCCCATGTGCTTGGGTGCTATTTATTGGTCGAGGTTAGCTACTATTTATTATGCTAACACCAAGAAAGATGCCGCCGAAATTGGGTTTGATGACCAATTTATTTACGAAGAATTAGACTTAGCCATGGAGCAGCGCAAACTGCCCATAATTCAAATGATGCGGCCCGAAGCTTTAGCAGCTTTCAGGCTATGGGATAAATCCCCGTTAAAAATTGAATATTAAAAAACAATATATAGGGTCATGCGTTCGTTTTTTTGATAAAACAAACAAAGTATGGCCAGGCACTTCACTTTACTCTTCCTTCTTTTTCAGAGTTGCTTTTCACCTGCAAGCACCCAGGAACAAACTAAACCCGTAACCGTTATACATTTTCCGGAGTTTAATATCAAAATACTGGACTATGAGGTAGAACAAGATGAACAGCTTCGTTTAGCTCAAAATAATAAATCTACTTTGAGCATAAATTGTATACCAGGTGAAATTCCTGAAGGCCGTGAAATAAAGCTGGAGGGAGATCTGGTAGAAGATGTTAAGCTAAGCTTTTATTATGAAACCGCTATTTATGTTACTGATGACGGGGTAAGTTGCGATTTGAGCTATTGGAAGCATTATACCTCCGCTATTAAGCCATTAATGACTCTTAAATCGGGGTACTTATACCCGAAATTAAACAGGGCCGAACGTTCGCTATTTGACCCCGTAGATATAGATGAGGTTAAAAAAGAAGTAAAAAACAATTGCGGAGATACTTTCTATAAATTAATTAAGCAACATCGTTCTATATATCAAAGCCCATGTGAGGTTGATGTATATCGATATGCTTTAAAAATTTCGGGTAAAGTAAAGAGCACTGGTGAACGCTTTGTTAAAACTGTAATTTTTGAATTGCCGTTAGATTGACATTAATCTCCCTCAAACCAACCTTCTTGCAGATCATCAATTTCTCTGCGGTCTTTCTTGGTGGGCCGGCCGGTGCCTCTATCGCGTTGAAGCAAAGGAGAAAGAAAAACCGATTTAAAAGCCTTTGTTTCTTCTGGTGGGGTTAAATCTTCATAATAACGAACGGCAGTTTTAGCATCTACTCTCCTTTCCAGCAGCTCAATCACTTTAATCACTTTACGGTCAGCTCCTTTTTGTACCGAATAGATCTCGCCTACTTTAACCACATGGGCCGGCTTTATGGCTTGTCCGTTAAGCTTTACACGGCCGGCTTTACAGGCCTCAGTAGCTATACTTCTGGTCTTAAAAGCACGGATAGCCCATAAATATTTGTCGATACGTAATTTTTCTTTCTCGGCCATAACGATTTAATGAAGCAAAAATCATCAAAAAACCGTTAATTTGCTAAAAAATTGAATATGATTGCCGAACTACAGAAAAAAGTTGAAGAAGCGTGGGCAGACCGCCAATTGCTTAGCTACAAAGAATACCGCGATGTAATTGATACCGTGGTTCACAAACTAGATATTGGAGAATTACGTGTGGCCGAGCCAATTGCCGGACGCTGGCATGTAAACGATTGGATAAAGAAAGCCGTGATCTTATATTTCCCTATCCGCGATATGGAAGAAATTAAGGTGGGTCCTTTTGTTTTTCATGATAAAATGAAATTGAAAACCAACTTTAAAGAGCAGGGTGTTCGTGTGGTTCCTCATGGTTTGGCCCGTTACGGTGCCTATTTGGCCAAAGGCGTAATCATGATGCCTTCTTATGTAAATATTGGTGCTTATGTAGATGAAGGCACCATGGTTGATACCTGGGCTACTGTTGGTTCTTGTGCTCAAATAGGAAAGCATGTGCATTTAAGCGGCGGCGTAGGTATTGGCGGCGTGTTAGAACCTGTGCAGGCTGCTCCGGTTATTATTGAAGATAATTGCTTTATTGGGTCGAGAGCCATTGTGGTAGAAGGTGTACACGTAGAACAAGAAGCTGTTCTGGGCGCAAATGTGGTATTAACTGCATCTACTAAAATTATTGATGTAACAGGTGCAGAACCTGTTGAATATAAAGGCCGGGTTCCTGCCCGTTCAGTAGTTATTCCGGGGTCGTACACTAAAAAGTTCCCTGCCGGAGAATACCAGGTTCCTTGTGCGCTCATCATTGGTCAGCGTAAAGAATCTACAGATAAAAAGACTTCTCTTAACGATGCCTTAAGAGATAATAATGTAGCGGTATAAATTCTCAAAAGATGGAGATAAAGCTGGCTGATTTCTAAAACGCTACTTTTTCTCCATCTTTAAATACCAACTAAACACCTTTTGCTTCTTTGTTCGGAGAGCATAAACCATTCTAATTATTATTTTTGCACCCCATAAAGTAGTACTAAATGCCACTAAAGAACGAGCGTCCAAATCAGATGAATGAATTACCAAAAGCCAGTTTGATTATCTCTGTTTATAAAAACGTAAGAGATCTTAAGGTGGTTTTAGATGCTTTAGCTTTTCAAACCGAGAAAAGATTTGAAATCATTATTTCAGAAGATGGGAACTCTCTGGAGATGAAAACTTTCGTTGAAAATTATCAGACCGAGTTTAAGCTCACTCACCTTAGCCAAGCAGATATAGGATGGAGAAAAAATCAGGCATTAAATAATGCGATCAGAGCAAGTTCTTCTCCCTATTTAATTTTTATAGATGGTGATAGCGTACTTCACCATCGCTTTATTGAAAACCATTTGCGTTTTGCTTCGCCAAAAGACATTTTGGCCGGTAGAAGAATAAAATTCGGCGTAAAATATAGCAATAAGCTACGGGCCATGCCCTTGTTAAAATTCGAGAAAAGCATTTTCGGAAATCTCTATGCTTTATTAAGCGATGGAGTTAAATTTATTGAGGAAGGTATTTACATTAATCCTGACGGTCCTTTTCGGTTCATTGCAAATAAAAGGACCGTTTCTTGGATAACCGGATGTAATTTTTCGTGCTATAAGGATGCTTTAGTGTCTATAAATGGGTTTGATGAAGATTATATTAAACCGGCCATTGGAGAAGATGTAGATCTGACCTGGCGCTGGATCGGTTTAGGGTATCAGATCAAGTCTGTTAGAAATTATGCCGTACAATATCACCTTTATCATATCGAGAATTGGACTTCGCAAGATGAAAATATTGCTATTATGGAGGAAAAAAAAGCCAGAAATGCTTTTCGCTGCGAAAATGGTTTAGAGAAATAAGCAGCCAAAGGTTATTCGATCTCTTAAAAATTCAATTAACTATATTTACCAGATGAATTTATCGAACAAAAAAATCGCCGTTATTGGACTAGGTTATGTTGGCTTGCCACTGGCAGTTGCTTTTGGAAAACAATATGAGGTGGTGGGGTTCGATGTAAATTCCAGAAGGATCGACGAATTAAAATCGGGTCATGATCATACCCTTGAACTCGATTCAAATGAATTAAAACAAGCCAATAAGCTTATTTATACTACCGATGCTACTCTTTTAAACAGCTGCAACATATTCATTGTTACCGTTCCCACCCCGATAGACGAGCATACCAACCCCGATATCAGTTTACTGACAAAGGCCAGCCAAACGGTAGCAAAAGCCTTGAAAAAGGGCGATATTGTTATTTACGAGTCAACGGTATACCCCGGCTGTACCGAAGAAGATTGCGTTCCTGTGCTGGAAAAGCACAGCGGCCTAATCTATAATCGTGATTTCTTTTGCGGCTACTCGCCCGAGCGGATTAATCCGGGAGATAAAGAACATACCTTAACCAAAATCCTAAAAGTTACCTCGGGCTCTACTCCCGAAGCGGCACAAACCATCAATGCCCTTTATGGCAGCATCATTACCGCAGGTACTTTTTTGGCTTCGAGCATTAAAATTGCCGAAGCGGCCAAAGTGATTGAAAACTCACAGCGTGACATTAACATTGCTTTTGTAAATGAGCTTTCGCTGATATTTAACCGTTTGGGCATTGATACGCACGAGGTGTTAGAAGCCGCCGGAACCAAATGGAATTTCCTGAAATTTAAACCCGGCTTGGTTGGTGGCCATTGCATTGGGGTAGATCCTTATTACCTGGCCCAAAAGGCAAAATCTATTGGTTATTATCCTGAAATTCTGCTAGCTGGCCGAAGAATAAATGACGGCATGAGTTCTTTTATTGCCAACGAAGTATTAAAAGGAATTATCAGCAGCGATGCTAAAGTTAAGGGCGCCAGGGTGTTAATTCTGGGGGTTACCTTTAAAGAAAACTGCCCCGACGTAAGAAACACCAAAGTGGTAGATGTATATCGCCATCTGGTTGATTTTGGATTAAATGTGAGCATTATAGACCCTTGGGCCAATGCAGCCGAAGTTAAACATGAGTATGGAATTGAATTAAACAATCCGGCAGATTTATCAAATGAGCCTTTCGATGCCATTATACATGCGGTTGCACACCGTGAATTTTTAGATTTTGATTTCGATAACCATTCCAGACCAAGCACTTTTGTTTATGATGCCAAAGGAAGCCTTCCAAAATCTATCGTATCTCAAAGATTATAAACATGAAATCTTATCTAAAAGAAAAATACCATACCCAGGATATCGGTAATTCGTCTTTTTTAATTACCGGAGGAGCAGGTTTTATTGGCTCTAACCTGGCAGAGTACCTTTTAATTCATGGCGCTAAAAAAGTTACTGTACTGGATAATTTAGCTACCGGCAATCCGGCAAATATTAAAACTTTAAGCACTTACCCTAATTTCGAGTTCATTGAAGGCGATATCCGCGATTTTGCAGTTTGTCAAAAGGCCTTGGCGGGGATAGATTATGTAAGCCATCAAGCGGCTTTAGGATCTGTTCCACGCTCGGTAAAAGACCCCATAAGCACTAATCAGGTAAATATTGATGGTTTTTTAAATGTATTGGAAGCTGCAAAACAGGCCGGAGTAAAAGGAATGGTGTACGCCTCTTCCTCATCGGTTTATGGTGATAGCAAAATGCTGCCTAAGGTAGAATCCCAGATCGGGAAACCCCTATCTCCTTATGCCATTACCAAATATGTGAACGAGCTATATGCCGATAATTTCAGTAAGCTGTATAACTTTCATACTATTGGCTTACGTTATTTTAACGTTTTTGGACCTCAGCAAGACCCCAATGGTGCCTATGCTGCGGTAATGCCCTTGTTCTTTAAAGCAGCAATAGCCGACCAAGCTCCTACCATTAACGGCAGCGGTGAACAGACCCGCGATTTTACCTTCATTGCCAACGTGATACAAGCTAATGTAAAAGCTATGCTGATGAGCAGTTTAACTCAGCATGAAGCCTGCAACATTGCTTTTGGCGAACGGATCAATCTGAATGAGTTGTGGAAGGATATCTGCGAGATATTGAATAAAGAACTGGCTGCTAATCATGGGCCGGAGAGAGCCGGCGACATTAAAGATAGCCTGGCAGATATCAGCAAAGCGACTCAATTATTCGATTATCGCCCCGATTATTCTTTAAAGCAAGGATTAAAAGAATCTGCCGCCTACTACCAGCAGCTTTTCCTAAAACAGTAATCTATTGAAACCTGGCTAGGAATTTTCTCCAATGGTATTTTAACATAGAGAAGAACAGGCTGTTATCTTTTTTACTGGCCATATAGAACCAGGGATTTCCTCTCCTGATATCGCCGGGAAGATATTTAAAGCTGAAATTGTTTTCCCAGGCTACATAGTTAAAACTCAACTGGTCTCTTTTACTGTAATTTTCGATAAAATACCACCATCGCTCCATAACCTGAATCACATCGGGCTCCATATGTTTTCTGATCAGTATGCCTCCTTTAATGAGGCCATTATTTTCAGGATATCCTTTAGATCTGTAGAAATCTATCTGTGAGCGAATAGTTTCCAGATCATCTTTTAATACTCCTTTTGACCGATATAGCGCTATAATAGCCTCCTCTTCTTTATAAATACAATTACGAGGATCGGTTTTGGTTTGCTGATGATCAAAAAGCAACATATGACAATCCTGCATCTGGGTATTCAGCAATTTTAAAGGAGATCTCAAGATCATAAAATTACCATCGATGTATATCGAGTAATCGTACTCCTTAAGGCTTAAATGTGGCAGAATCTTATAATATCTATTGTTACGGACATGGTCATCGCCAAAAGGCGGATGAACTACTCTAACCTGCCAGCCTTTAGTGGCATGAGGCCGGTCTGAAAAGCAAATAAAATCTACCCCCGTAAGGGTGGGCTGCGGAAAAAGAGTTTCTGAATCGCCAAAAATGGCAGTATAAATAACTATTTTATTCAAGCGCTTTGCCGTTTTGCTTTTAAAGTTTTCCTTTTGTTCTTAGAACCATAATGCGAATGCTTCAGCTTACCAATAAATAGGTTTAAGTAGTCTTTTACCGCCTTTAAACTGCTTTTGGTAACCTGTTGATCATCAAATTCGGCTACAGAGCAAATACCATCTCGGTAATCCTTAGTCTGAAAAGCATAGTCTTTTTGCTGCTGTTGGGCTAATAAGTAGTTCCAGATATCAACATGTTTAAGAGTATAGTCATACCAATTCCAAGATGCTACCGAATCTATGAGTACTCTTCTTTCGGCAGCAATTTGCTGGAAAATAGCCGCCAATTCGTCGAAAGAGGTGAACCCATAACTAATTCCTCCGGGTGCATCTAAATGATAGCCCTGGGTGGTCACAATGGTTTTCACTCCTGCGGCAACTGCGTCTACAAAACCCATCTGGCCTTCGTCTAGCCCCATATACAGGTAGTAATCCAAAGAAGGTATAATCTCATTGTATTTTTGGTAGTTAAACTCCTGATGGCTCTCTACTTCAAAGCCGGCATTCTTCAATATATCTATTTGTTCATCCCAGCCATCGCCCATAATAATGAATTCAAAATCTTCGGGCTGAATGTATTTGGTTAAGGCGCCTAAAAAAGATTCACGTTTACGGCCATCTTCCTGAACACGGCAGGTTAAGCCCACCCGCATTTTTCTGGGTTTAATTACGCCATCGTGTGCCGGATTCACATACGACAACCTTTCTCTTGGTATTCCCAGATTGTTCAGATAATCTACGGTCTCTCTAGACATGCAGATACCCATTGGCGAAACTTTCAACTGCTTTTTTAACTGGTTTAGCTTTTTGGTAGTATCAATATGGGTAACCATCAGGGTTTGTATACCCGATGTTTGATAGTTATAATCGCGATAAATGAGGTGATGATTGATATCGGCAGTGTCGTCTACTACTTTTGCTATGCTAACTTCGTGCCCCAATTTCAATAGGTTTTCCTCCATCCGGAGGGCAAATTTTCCTATTATCCAACGGTCTACCTCTTCGTAGCAAACTATTCTAATTTTCATTTTTCTGATTTTTCTGGACAATGATAGTAATATTCCAATCGAAAGCATCGAGTTGTGCCTGATCGTTCAGGAAATTAGAACGGTAAACTATTTTAAATCCATTGGCCTTAAGCAGATCTTCCAGCTCTTTAAAATAAAAATATCTCATCCGATGCAACTCCTGAAATTCCAGTTGTTTGACCCCATCTTTAGCATAAATACAAGTAAATTCTACCTCTGCTATCTGATTAATGAGATCCAGGCTTGTTCGGGAGGTCCGTTCTATGACATCAGCACCTTTAGTTTTATGAAGATGTTTAAGCGGTGAATAATCACGGGTTACAGCGTTGCCATTCCAATAATCGAAAATAAAAATACCATCGTCTTCCAAAAGCCCATGGATATTATTCAGGGTTTTGGCTAAATCTTGGTAAGTAGTAAGGTAATTAATAGCAGAAAACATGGAAATGATTACCTGGTATTTCTGCTTAATTTGATGTGATTCCTGAAAAGAATAATTGAAGAACCGTACAGGGCTATTCATTTCTTCGGCTCTGTGGCTGGCTACCTCAATCATATCAGCAGAAATATCGCTTCCATTTACTTCATAACCTAAATCCTGAAGCAGAAACGCATGATTACCTGTTCCGCAGGCCAGATCTAATAATCGAATAGGCTTAGCGAAGGCTGTTTGCTTACTGATTAAACGATCTACATAGGCCGCTTCTTGAGCATAGTCTTTATCCTGATAAAGCAAATTGTAGAAACTGGCATAATTACTATCGAAAGCCATATTATTGTTTTTGAAAACCTCGAATAAGTTGACTAATTCTTTCGATCTGATTTTCGGCCAGCGAACTACCCGATGGCAAGTAAAACCCGTGAGCAGACAGCCAGTCGGTTACCGGATATTGTCCTTTTACGTCGCAGCCATATTTAGCTAAAGCAGGCTGGCGGTTCATGCCAACAAAGAAAGTACGGGTATCTACGCCATTGGATTTTAGAAAAGCGATCAGTTCTTCTCTGGTTTTACCAAAAACTTCAGGATCAATTACTATCCCGTTCATCCAGTATACACTTAAAACTTCCGGTTTAATTTCCTGAAAGCTAATACCGGGAATATCGCTTAACAATTGTTTGTACATCTGTCCGTTTTTGACTCTCATATCCCGGTATTCATCAGCCTTTTCTACCTGAGCCAGGCCGATTGCCGCATGAATATTAGAGATACGATAGTTATAGCCAATATCTTCGTGGGTGTAATTACGGGCTCCACTTAAGGGGAAGCACAAATTCTTGAAGTATTTAACCTGCTTGTATAGTTCTTCATTGTTGGTAAGCACCATTCCCCCTTCGCCGGTGGTTAAATTTTTATTAGCGAAAAAGCTAAAGGTGGTAATGTCTGCCAGGTTTCCGGTTTTTTTTCCGTTGTATTCTGCACCATGAGATTCTGCAGCATCTTCTATAACCTTCAGGTTATGTTTCTTTGCCAATCGCCAGATTTCCTCCATTTCACAAGGATGGCCGAAAATAGAAACCGGCATAATGGCCTTTGTTTTGGGAGTAATTTTTTCTTCTATTTTAGCCGTATCTATATTCCACGAGCCCTTTTCGGCATCAACAAAAACCGGAACTGCACCGGTATAACATACTGCCGCTGCCGATGCAATCATGGTAAAATTGGGAATAATCACCTCATCGCCTTGTCCAATACCTAAAGCAATTAAAGCCAGGTGAATGGCCACTGTACCATTGGTTACGCCTACGGCATATTGGGCTCCGCAATATTGTGCAAATTGTTTTTCGAACTCGTCTACATACTTTCCAGCCGATGAAATCCAACCGGTAGTAAGGCAATCGGTAACATATTCAAGCTCTTTGCCAGAAAGGTAAGGTTCGCAAACCGGTATAAATTTATTATCCATAAAAATGTAAAAACGTTAGAATCTGGTTTTGTCGCCTTCGCCAGCATAGGGGCCCTGTTTCACTTCGTACATCTCCACTTCCTCCAGCACTTCAAATCCGTGGCCGCCTTCCGATAGTAAAATTACATCTCCGGCTTCTAAAATTCTATCTTCCAGATATTCTAATTCCTGAGAATAGAATTCCACTTTCAACCTACCTTTTTTAATGAGCAATACTTCCTGAGTATAATGCACTTCCCTTTTTACGGCATTGTGCACATGTCGTGGAATAATTTTACCGGCAGGATGGTTCATATAAGCCAGCTGCTGTGAAAAACTATCGGGTGTAAAAAAATGAATACCTGGCTTACGAAACTCGGCTCTAACGATCAGGGCTAATAATTTTTCGCCATGGAGTATTTGTTCAATCATATGATTTATAATTTGATTTTAAAGTTAGCTGAATAAAGCAAAAATTGCCTATTTGGCCTCCGCTATTTTTCTAATTTTCATTTAAAGATCTCGTAATACCCAACTCTGTCCATGTTTTTCTGAGTTTGCGGGTCTCTTGTCGGATCATTTTATTTTTCAATATCGATTCCTGAGTATTATATCCACGTTTATGATCTAAATGCACGCAAATAGCACTATAACGTATCTGAATACCTCTGATTCCTTTGTTCATGAGTCGTTCTCCCAACTCCCTATCTTCGCCCCCATACTGCATTTCTTCGTTAAAACCGTTCACCGATAATAAATCAGATTTCCAACCAGAGGCATTATGACCGTTCCAGGTGGCTTTGGTAGGAGTAATAAAATTCAGAAATTTCTCTTTAAATCCACTACTGGTCAGCTTATTGGTCTTAAAATTCTTCTTTAATCCATGTGCAATTAACCAATCTGCATCAAAGGCACGCCCGCTTTTGATATCGGCTTCCGCGATACTTTCGCTGGTTTCCATGGGCAGCATAAAATATCCACCAGATAAGAAACAACCTTTTTGGGCTTTAGCAGCATGAACCGCCACAAAATTTGCACGGGGAATGCAATCGCCATCAGAAAATATCAGATAATCGCCACTAGAGGCCAAAATGGCCTTGTTCAGGATCCGGGTTTTCTGAAATCCGTCATCTTTGTGCCAAACGTGTATGATATTTAAAGAAGAGGTTTTTTTATATTGATTAATGAGGGTTTGAGTAGGTTCGCCTGAACCATCATCAGCTATCACCACTTCAAAATCTTTGTAGGTTTGACACTCATAGCCCCAAAGAACTTTTTCTAACCATAATGGCGAATTGTAGGTGCTAATAATGACTGATATTTTCATTTATGGAACTTATGCTGCAAAGATAATATTAAAATTAAAAGCATCTTTTCTTAATCTATACGGCTTTAAGGGCAGGCTTTATTTATATTTGACCCATGTTTAAGGACGAACTCAATAAAGCACTGGAAGTATTAAAAAACGGAGGTATTATACTTTACCCTACCGATACCATTTGGGGATTAGGCTGCGATGCAACCAATAGCGCTGCGGTAGATAAAATTTTTAAACTAAAGGGAAGGGATGCGGGTAAAAGCTTAATTATTCTATTAGATAATGACAATAAACTGAACAGCTATGTAAGAGAGGTACCGGAAATTGCCTACGATCTGATTGAATATGCCGAAAAACCGATAACCATTATTTATTCTGGTGCCAAGAATCTGGCTCCAAATTTGATTAATGAAGATGGCAGTGTGGGGATCAGAATAGTTAAACATGCTTTTTGCGAACAATTGATTCAGCGATTCAGAATGCCCATAGTTTCTACCTCGGCCAACATTAGTGGCCAACCTTCTCCGGCTAATTTTTCCGAAATTTCTGATGAGATTCTGGCCGGCGTAGACCATATTGTTAACGTAGATCAGGACGATTTATCAGAAAGAACACCCTCAACCATTATGAAACTAGAACCCGATGGCCGTTTTAGTTTCATCAGGAAATAGCTCCAGATTATTTGAAAAACAGAAAGAATTTACGCTCTTTTGAACACTTGCTGAGCGCCCGCAAAAACCATGAAAGAACACTTACAGCATCCCATATTTAAACACCTGGCAAACCAGGCTGCCAAAAGCGGTGCTGAGGCTTACGTGATTGGCGGATATGTACGTGATATTTTTTTAAAACGCAATTCTAAAGATGTTGACGTTTTGGTACTTGGTCAGGGCATTAATTTTGCCGAAGCAGTAGGCCGTGCTTTAAAATGCAAAGTTTCGGTTTTTAAAAATTTTGGAACCGCCATGCTGCGCTATCAGGACCTGGAAGTAGAATTTGTTGGTGCCAGAAAAGAATCTTATCGGTCTGATTCCCGCAAACCAATTGTAGAAGATGGCAGCCTGGATGACGATCAGTTAAGGAGAGATTTTACCATCAATGCCTTAGCCATTAGTTTAAACAAAGATAATTACGGCGAATTACTGGATCCTTTTAATGGCTTGGCCGATTTACAGGCCAAACTGATCCGTACGCCTCAAAATCCGGTCGAAACTTTTTCTGACGACCCATTGCGCATGATGCGGGCTATCCGCTTTGCCAGCCAGTTGAATTTCAGTATCGACCCCTTGGCCATTGAGGCGATAAAAACACAGCCTGAACGCATAAAAATAGTTTCTCAGGAAAGAATTACCGACGAGTTAAACAAGATTATCCTCTCCCCTGTTCCTTCCTTAGGTTTCAAATATTTATTTGATACCGGCCTGTTGAAGCTCATTTTCCCGCAAATGGCTGCTTTGTATGGCGTGGAAACCATTAACGGAAAATCGCATAAAGATAATTTTTACCACACCTTACAGGTGCTCGACAATATTTCTGAGGTTACCGACGATTTATGGCTACGCTGGGCAGCTATTTTACATGATATTGCCAAACCTCCTACCAAACGTTTCGACCCAAATCATGGCTGGACCTTTCACGGCCATGAAGATAAGGGCGCCCGAATGGTTCCTAAACTTTTTGCCCAGCTTAAACTGCCACAGAACGAGAAAATGAAAATGGTGCAAAAGCTGGTACAATTACATCTTCGCCCCATTGTTTTAGCACAAGAACAAGTTACAGACTCTGCCGTAAGGCGATTATTGTTCGAAGCAGGCGATGATATTGAACGCCTGATGCTTTTATGCCATGCCGATGTAACGACGAAGAACGACTATAAGATCAAGAAATATCGCCAAAACTTCGAGCTGGTTAAACAGAAACTCAAAGATGTGGAAGAAAGAGATCAGATCAGGAATTGGCAGCCTCCTATTAGTGGTACCGATATCATGCAAGCTTTCGGTTTAAAAGAAGGCCGTGAAGTTGGTATCCTCAAAAACCAAATACGGGAGGCCATTCTGGAGGGCGAGATACGAAATTCGAGAGAAGAAGCGTTAAGTTTTATGCTGAAAAAGGCTGAAGAAATGGGCCTAAAAACTGTTTAAACATCATTTAAACACTAAAAGCAGAAACTTTATCAGCATTAAAGTGTTATTCGTTGCGCAATTATTAATTTTGTGATCTAGAAAAGCAGAACAATTAATGGCTATTTACAGATTTAAGATTTCTTTTGAAGATTATGATGAAGTTCAACGCGAAATTGACATCAGATCAAATCAAACTTTTGAAGACCTGCACCGGGCCTTACACCGCAGTACAGGTTATCCTGAAGCCTCTTCATCTTCTTTTTTTGTGAGCAATGACTTCTGGATAAAAGGAGAAGAAATTGCTTTTCTACCCAATAGCCGAAAAGTAGAACGTGGTGTTAAACTAATGGAATCTGCCAAACTAAGCAGTTTTATTGACGACCCACATCAAAAATTTTACTATACCTATAATTTCGACCGCCCTTTCGATTTCCATGTAGAGCTGATCAAAATCATGTTAGAGGAAGAAGGTCAAAAAGAATACCCTTGTTTATTTAGAAGTGTGGGCGAAGCTCCCAAAATTCCAGGCAGCGTAGTGATACCGGCAACAGCGGCATCGGCCACCAAGGTATCAGATGATTTCGATTTCTTAAATGAGATGGAATTCGACCCCGAAAATTTGGAAGAGGTGGATGACCTGGAAACACTGGCCGGCGAAACCAGCAGTCCAAAGACCGCAGATGAAGAACAAATGGAGGAAGGCGAGGATGAAGACGATTACATGGATGAATTCTCGGATAATGAGAATTACGATTCGGAAGATTACCAAAAAGACGATTATTAGTCTTTAAAATGTCGACGCTCATTACCCTTGTTGGGCCAACAGCCATAGGCAAAACCGATCTGGCAATTAAACTGGCTCAGGAGTTAAATACCGAGATCGTATCGGCTGACTCCCGGCAGTTTTTTCGAGAAATGAGCATTGGCACCGCCAAACCATCGGCCGAAGAACTAAAATCAGCTAAGCATCATTTTATCAACTCCCATTCCATACAGGATTCTTTCTCGGTGGGCGACTTCGAGAAAGAAGGTTTAAAAGTAATTGAGCAAATTTTTCAAAAGCATAGTACAGCCATTCTGGTTGGCGGTTCGGGTTTGTACATTAATGCCATTACCCAGGGCTTTGACAATTTACCTAAAGCACCTGCAGAAATCCGCGAAAAGCTGAATAAACAACTGGCCGATGAGGGAATTGAGCCCCTACAGCAACAATTAAAAGCACTCGACCCGGATTACTTCACCGAAGTAGATATACACAACCCTCAGCGTTTAATACGTGCCCTGGAAGTTTGCCTAAGTACCGGAAAAACATTTTCCGAACTAAGAACTCACGGTGAGCATTCCAGGCCTTTTAAAATCATTAAAATAGGTTTAAATACCGACCGAGGTTTACTTTATGAACGGATTAACCAGCGGGTAGATCAAATGATGGATAGCGGGCTATTAAAAGAAGCGGAAAGGCTTTTTCCCTACCGGGGACTTAATGCCTTGCAAACCGTGGGCTATCAGGAATTATTTGATTATTTTGACGGCAATTGCAGCTTAGAGGAAGCCATAGAAAAAATTAAACAAAATACCCGCCGTTTTGCCAAAAGACAATTAACCTGGTTCCGCAGAGATGAAGATATGACCTGGTTTGAACCCCAAGAAACCCGGCAAATTATCGATTTTATCAATAATGAATTGGGCAAAATAGCTTAATCTCTGATTTTGGAACCAAAGAAATTAAAGAATAAAACGATAAATGATACAGAGGTCAGGGTCTGACAGATCACTACTATTTTACCAAAAGCGGTAACAGGATATATTTCTCCATACCCGACAGTAGAACCGCTAATCGCACTGAAATAGATGGCGTCTAAATAGGTTTGCAGGGGTATATTCATATGATGGCCTGAGGAATAGATCACTGCATAGGCCAAAATCACCTCGATATAATTAAAAAACAATAGCAATATAGACCGGCGATGTGCCGTTTCGGTTTCATGTTCTGAAACAAATATCTTGTTAAAAATATAGATGAGTGTTTCCAGCAACATATATAAATTTAATGCCAGTAAAAAGGGATTAGTGCTGCCGCCGAAATAAAGAATGAGAAAAGGAATTACTGTTTTAGCGATAACGTATATTTCACCAGTAAGTTTTCTCAGTAAAAATTCGCCATTGCTAAAGATCAATTTGACGTAGATTCCGGGGAAAAGCAATTTGGCAGAAATAAGAAAAAGCCTAAAAATACGCTCTATTCCATAATCTTCATACAATTCGCCTTCCCAAACGGATTGAATTTTATTCAAATGTTCCTTTAAGCTATCAACCTGATGAGTGTCGCCTTCTTTAGCATAGCCTATAAATAATTTGCGGAGCTGGTCTTTCATGGTTTAGGCCTGGGCTGTTGGGCCCCCGAAATTCATAGGAAAAGGTGGTTCTTCGTTAATTTTTACTCGTCCGTTAACCGCTTCAAACTTTTCTAAATTATCTTCTAAGGCACGCAGAAAACGCTTAGCATGCTCGGGAGTAAGCACAATACGTGATTTCACTTTGGCTTTAGGAATACCCGGCATTACCCGGATAAAATCCAATACAAATTCGGTATTGGAATGGGTAATGATCGCCAGGTTAGAATACACTCCTTCAGCTACTTCTTCTGATAGCTCTATATTTAATTGATTTTCATTTTGCTCTTCCATAGTTTAAAAATAAAAAAGTCCGCTCGTTTAATAGCGGACTTTCTAAAAAATATATACGTTTATTATTTTAACATAAAATTGAAGATCATTAACACTGAGCCTACAATAGCTAAAAACTGGACTAAACCAACTATGTAAACCGTACGTAAAAGTTCTGATCTAAAATTAGCTATATCTGATTTAAGCTCTTCTTTAACTCCAAACAAGTCCTTCTGGGTGGCTAAAACTTCTTTTGCTCTACCCAATTCTGCTTTCACTTCTTCTTGCACGAAGGCAACTAAAGTTTGAGCTTCCTTTTCACCTAACTTCTGCTTAAGAATATTAAATAACTGTATTTCTGATACACTCATTTCAACAATATTTACACAAAGTTACAAAATTATATTTTAACAACACCAAATACCTGGAGCTCTTAGATGCTGTAATCGAATTCAATTTGCAAAAATCAGGCCTATCTGTAATGAAATTACATAAAAAAAGTCCCGGTCAATAAAGACCGGGACTTGATTATTTGGAGTGATTGGAAACTTATGCTTCTTCCTCTACTTCTTCTTTTTTAGAAGCCATCAGCTTGTCGTACTCTTCCTGAGAACCTACAATGATACGATCGTAGTCGCGTAAGCCGGTTCCTGATGGGATCAGGTGACCAACAATTACGTTCTCTTTCAGACCCAACAAACGGTCTACCTTACCACTGATCGCTGCCTCGTTCAATACCTTGGTAGTTTCCTGGAAGGAAGCCGCCGAGAAGAACGATTTAGTACCTAATGAAGCACGGGTAATACCTTGTAAGATGGAACTTGAAGTAGCCGGAATAGCATCACGAACTTCTACCAGTTTCATGTCTTTACGCTTTAACATAGAGTTTTCGTCTCTCAGTTTGCGTAAAGTTACAATCTGACCTGCTTTCAGGTTCTGAGAATCTCCCGGCTCGGTTACTACTTTCTTATCGAAAATTTCATCGTTTTCTTCCTGGAAATCCCAGCGATCAACTGCTTCATTTTCTAAGAAACGAGTGTCGCCGGCATCCTCAATCATCACTTTCTGCATCATTTGGTGAACGATGGTTTCAAAGTGTTTATCGTTAATTTTCACCCCTTGCAGACGATAAACTTCCTGAATACCATTTACTAAGTATTCCTGAACAGCTGCCGGACCTTTAATAGCCAGGATATCTGCCGGAGAGATGTTTCCATCTGACAATGGCATACCTGCTTTCACGAAGTCATTATCTTGTACCAAGATGTGCTTAGACAATGGGACCAGGTATTTCTTCACTTGTCCGTCTTTAGACTCGATAGAAATTTCGCGGTTACCACGCTTAACACCACCTAAAGTTACCACACCATCAATTTCGGTTACTACCGTTGGGTTAGATGGGTTACGTGCTTCAAACAATTCGGTTACACGTGGTAAACCACCGGTAATATCTCGTGTTTTTCCTGTTGAACGAGGAATCTTCACAATAATTTGTCCGGTTTGTACAGTTTCTCCTTCGTCTACAGCAATGTGGGCTCCTACCGGGATGTTATATCCTTTGACTAAGGCACCTTTTTTATCTACGATTTGGATAACCGGGTTTTTGGTTTTATCACGGGTATCGATAATTACCTTTTCACGGTGACCGGTTTGTTCATCCGATTCTTCACGGAAAGTGATTCCTTCGATGATAGCATCGAATGCTACTTTACCGGCAAATTCGGAAATGATTACCGCATTGTACGGATCCCATGAACAGATACGATCGCCTTTGGCTACTTTAGCACCTTCTTTTACAAAAAGGTGAGCACCGTAAGGGATATTATTGGTTACAATAACTTTTCCTGTTTTAGGTTCTACAATACGGAATTCACCTGAACGGCCTAAAACTACTTCAACTTTACCGTCTTCAGTATCTAAAGTAACGGTTCTGATGTTTTCGAATTCGATTACACCTTCGAACTTAGCATTGATCTGAGATTCGGCAGCAATGTTAGATGCCGTACCACCCACGTGGAATGTACGAAGGGTTAACTGTGTACCCGGCTCACCGATAGACTGTGCAGCAATTACACCGACAGCTTCTCCCATTTGAACACGTTTACCTGAAGACAGGTTACGTCCGTAGCACATGGCACAAACACCACGCTTGCTTTCGCAAGTTAATACAGAACGGATCTCGATACCTTCTAAAGCTGAATTTTCAATGTTTTCAGCAATATCTTCATCAATATCCTGACCAGCAGAAACTAATAATTCATTGGTTAATGGATCATACACATCATGTAAAGAAGTACGACCTAAAATACGTTCGTATAATGGTTCTACAATATCTTCATTGTCTTTCAATGCCGTAGTGTACATACCTCTTAAAGTACCGCAATCTATATCTCCAACAATCATATCCTGAGCCACATCATGCAAACGACGGGTTAGGTAACCAGCATCCGCAGTTTTCAAAGCGGTATCGGCCAAACCTTTACGTGCACCGTGGGTAGAAATGAAGTATTCTAATACGGATAATCCTTCTTTGAAGTTAGATAAGATCGGGTTTTCGATGATCTCGCCACCTGAACCAGATTTTTGAGGCTTAGCCATCAAACCACGCATTCCGCAAAGCTGACGAATCTGCTCTTTAGAACCACGGGCTCCAGAATCTAACATCATGTAAACA
>JBJTNQ010000087.1:0-3959 GCA_046074105.1 Sphingobacteriaceae bacterium
TTCGGAATTTTAGCGGTTAGTGTAGTCATAATTACCTCCTATATAAAGATAGTATATAAACTGCTTTAGGTATTAAATTGTTATACAAATATACGAGAATACTTTTTTGTAAAATAATCAAAGACGAGGAGAATTTATTTGAAAAGAAATTGCCGGCTACCATTCCAGCTACCGCTAACAAATAAACCCCTGATTATCAGGGGTTTATGTTCTTAAAAGCGGACCGGACGGGACTCGAACCCGCGACCTCCGCCGTGACAGGGCGGCATTCTAACCAGCTGAACTACCGGTCCGTAAAAGTGATCCCGCTGGGACTCGAACCCAGGACCCCAACATTAAAAGTGTTATGCTCTACCGGCTGAGCTACGAGATCATCTTAAAAGAACAATTCTTATTAGGCCGTTTTCCTAAAAGAGAGGCAAATATAGCGCAATAAACTAAAGCCTGCAAATAAATATAAAAAATAAAATCAATAGCCTAAGCCACAGTGCCTTCCTTCATCTTTTCGGCATTCTCTGCCAGCTGTAAAGCATCAATTACATCCTGAATATTCCCATTCATCACCTCCGGAAGGTTATAAATCGTCAAACCAATACGATGCTCCGTAACCCTTCCCTGCGGATAATTATACGTTCTGATCTTTGCCGAACGGTCGCCCGTAGCCACCATCGTCTTACGCTTCTTAGCCATCTCCTCATTCTTCTTCGCCAGCTCCATCTCATAAATACGAGAACGCAAAACCGATAAAGCCTTATCAAAATTCTTCAACTGCGACTTCTCATCCTGGCACTGTGCCACAATACCCGTCGGGATGTGCGTTAACCTAACTGCCGAATAAGTCGTATTTACCGACTGTCCACCCGGCCCCGACGAACAAAACAAATCCTTACGGATATCATTCATATTAATCTCCACATCAAACTCATCCGCCTCAGGCAACACCACCACACTCGCCGCCGAGGTATGTACCCGGCCCTGTGTCTCTGTATCTGGCACACGCTGCACACGGTGCACACCCGATTCATATTTCAATTGCCCGTAAGCATCCTCACCTTCCACCTCCAGCACTACCTCCTTATAACCACCCGCCGAGCCCTCCGTCACATCCATTACCTGAATTTTCCAGCCCTTACGCTCACAAAAACGCACATACATCCGGTACAAATCACCCGCAAACAAAGCCGCCTCATCGCCACCCGTACCACCTCTAATCTCCACAATTGCATTCTTCGCATCCTCCGGATCTTTCGGAATCAGCATCACCCTAATCTCCTCCTCCTTCACCTCTTTCGCCTCCAGCAACTCATCCAAATCCAACTTCGCCATTTCCCGCAGCTCCTCATCCTTCTCCGTAGCCAAAATCTGCTTATTCGCCTCAATATTACTCACCATATTGCGGTAAATCTTATACTCATCCACAATCCGCGTCAAATCCTTATACTCCTTATTGAGCGCTGCAAAACGCTTCATATCACTCATCACATCCGGCGAACTCAACTCCCGTTCCACATCCTCCCAGCGAACCTTTATAGCCTCTAATTTATCTAACATATCTATTTTGGAAAATCAATTATTCTATTTCAATTGCCCGATAGCCCCGCTTTCCGCTCAAATCGCTAAGCGCATGGCGCAAAGCCCTAACCGCTCCAATCGGGTTTAGTTTAGTCAAGTCTTTGCAATTTATAGTCCTCCTTAAGAGAGGTGCCCCGATGAATCGGGCCAAGGACGGTTAACCCGCAACTATCACAAAGCGCACAAAAATAGGGTTTTTTGCCGGTAAAAAATAGCCCCCGACTAAAGCTGTTCCAGATAACCAATTCGCTCCCCAATCGGTGGGTGGGTGGCAAACATATGCTCCAGCCAATTGGGCTTACCCTGCGGGTTTTCAATAAATAGTTGAGCAACATCCTTACGCTCCACCGCCTCAATCTGCGAATCGTCTGCAATTTTACGCAAGGCACTGGCCAGCGCAGCCGGATTTTTTGTCATCTCCACCGCACCCGCATCCGCCATATATTCCCGCTTACGCGAAATAGCAAACTGAATTAACATAGAAACTACATAAGCCAAAGTAGTTAAACCAATAGCACCCACAAACCAAATACCCTCACCTTTGCCCCCCTCCTTCTTATAGCGGATGGTTTTAAACACCATTTCCGAAATAAAAGCAAAAATTCCTACAAAAATGATCGAAACCACCAGTAAACGCGTATCCCGATTTCGGATATGTGTTAGCTCATGCGCAATAACCGCCTGCAGTTCCTCATCATTCAGTTTATCAATAATTCCCCGCGAAAGCGAAACCGCATAGGTTCCAGAATCTATACCGCTGGCAAAGGCATTTAACGACGAATCCTCAATCACAAACACCCTCGGCATCTTAGTCATACCTTCCGCAATACACAAATTCTCTACCAAATTATACACCCGCTTATGCTCCATACGCTCTAAAGGTTTAGAACCAGTAGCCCGCATAATGAGCCGGCTATGGAGAAAAAAAGCAACAATGAACCACAAACCCACCCCCAGCATAATCAAAGGGAAAATGGTCAAAAAATCAATGTGAACCTGCGTTACACTAAAAGGATTAAACTCGTTAGATTTATTATAATCGTACAAAAAAAGCAGAGCCCAAGCCAAGGCCGATAATACTAAAGGAAAACAAATCAATAGCCAGATGGAACGAAAATTATTCCGCCTAATCTGCGTCTGAATTCCAACATAGTGCATAAAGCTTAAAAGCTAATTACCGGTGCTTGTTCCATTGCCGCCCGGTTTTCATCGCCCACCGTAAATAATGTTTGGCGGGCAAAGCCATACCGCGAAGAAATCAGCGTATTGGGGAAACGCTCAATTGCGGTATTCAATTCTTGTGTAGCCGAATTAAAGAATCGGCGGCTGGCAGCCAACTTATTTTCAATATCGGCAATTTCCTCTTGCAGCTGCATAAAATTCTGGTTAGCCTTCAAATCCGGATAAGCCTCTATGGCTATTCGTAAACCCTGCAAAGCAGAGGTCAGCATGTTTTCTGCCTGCACCTTTCCTTCTACCGATTGAGCCGCCATTACGCCCGCCCTGGCCTTGGTAACCTGCTCCAGCACCCCCTTCTCATGTGCAGCATAACCTTTTACGGTCGATACCAATTGAGGTATCAAATCCAGGCGTTGTTTGAGCTGTACATCCACATCGGCAAAAGCATTTTCGCGGCGGTTGCGCAATCCTACCAAGCGATTGTAAATACTTATTAACCAAAAAATTATCAGAACAGCCAGTCCGGCTATAATCAGAATTGCAATCATGTCTTTCAGTTTTATATTAATAACTATAAAACCGATGAATTATTGCTCGTTAATTAATTTTAAATCTACGCCATCGAAAACAGCGTAAGAACTGAAATGAATCCATTCGCCCAGGTTCACATAACGGCTATTATCCGAAAGGCGAATATCCAGCGGCAAATGCCGGTGACCAAAAATAAAATAATCGAAATGCTGCGTTTGCAAAACCTCTTTAGCGTATTGCACCAGCCATTCCCTATCCTCACTCACAAAAACCTCCTCACTGCTATTCGCAATGCGGCTCCTTTTAGACCAATATTGAGCAATACCCATACCCAAATTTGGATGCAAACGAGCAAAAAGCCATTGGCAAAGCCTGCTTCTAAAGAATTTCTTTAATAACTTATACTTAGCATCGCCCGGGCCCAAACCATCGCCATGATGCAAAAAGAATTTTTTTCCGCCACGCTCCAAAACCAACTCATCCGAAATAATCTCAATGCCCAATTCTTTAGTAAAATAATCGAACATCCACATATCATGATTACCCCTAAAAAACACCACCTTAATGCCCAAGTCTGTTAATTCGGCTAGTTTGCCCTGTAGGCGTATAAATCCTTTCGGAATAACGGTAGCGTACTCAAACCAGAAATCGAAAATATCGCCCATCAGGTAGATCTC
>JBJTNQ010000088.1:0-7146 GCA_046074105.1 Sphingobacteriaceae bacterium
AATTCTTTCGAATTGATAATGGCAATAGAAACACCACTTTTTCCGGCACGGGCCGTACGGCCGCTTCGGTGGGTGTAATTTTCTATCTCATCAGGTAAAGAATAGTTAATTACGTGAGTTACATTGTTCACGTCAATACCACGGGCAGCCACGTCGGTTGCAATTAATAATTGCAAACTTTTTTCGCGGTAGCGTTTCATTACCTTATCTCTTTGCTGCTGCGATAAGTCGCCATGCAAAGCATCGGCATTATAGCCATCTTTAATTAAAGATTCGGCAATGTCTTGTGTTTCCAGTTTGGTGCGGCAGAAAACAATACCAAAAATCTCGGGATTAAAATCTACAATACGCTTAAAGGCCGCATATTTATCGCGGGCACGCACCACATAATATTCGTGTTCTATGTTTACGTTGCCGGTATTTTTGGTTCCCATCGTTAATTCGAAAGGATTATCCATGTATTTTTTGGCAATACGACGAACTTCTGTTGGCATGGTAGCCGAGAACAACCAAGTCTTTTTATCTTCCGGTGTGGTAAATAAGATCTGGTCTATATCTTCCTGGAAACCCATGTTCAACATTTCGTCGGCTTCATCTAATACCACGTATTTTACTTTCGAAAAATCGATGGCATTACGATTAATGATGTCCAGCATACGGCCTGGAGTAGCCACCACAATCTGTACTCCACGCTTAATTTGGCGTAATTGTTCAGAAATGGCCGCACCGCCGTAAACGGCAACTACGTGGGCATCGGGTAAATTCTTAGCGAATTTTTTTAGATCGTTTGTGATCTGTAAACATAATTCGCGGGTTGGGCATAGAATTAATGCCTGAGGGTGATTTTTTGAAAAATCGAGTAATTCCAGTAGGGGCAAGCCAAAGGCTGCCGTTTTACCGGTTCCGGTTTGAGCTAATCCGACAAAATCGTTGCTGCCTGAAAGTAATACCGGAATCGCTTGTTCCTGGATCGGTGTAGGGTTTTCGAACCCTAGTTCAGTAATGGCATTAACAATATCATGACGGATACCCAATTCATTAAATGGGTTCATGATAATTTTTAAATTTCCGGCCACATTGCCGGAATTGCCGCAAAGGTAGGTATAAAATATCGAATTTTTACTATTTAGCGCAATCGGTCGGCCGAACGGATCAGGTTTTCATCTTTACGGATACTCCTGATTGCCAAAATGATAAACAAAATGGCTAGCGATGGTAGTATAGCTCCAATGCCATAATTCTCGGTGTTGAACCGGCTTATAGCTGCAACCTTTTTAATGCTTTGTGCCAGCCAAAAACTATAGGCCAGAATACCCGCAATGGCTGCATAACATAGTTTAATTTGTAAAGCCCTGTTTTGATAAAAAAATATAACTACAAACGGAACCAAGGCCAGCACCACACAGGCAATAGTTAAAAGGGTAAAGGGCGTAATTTGTACTACTTGTCCGTTTATGCTTTCATAAACCCCGCTAATTTTTGCTACCTGGGCTTTGCCATCCGGATTAATCCATTGCATAGTTGGAAAAAGGAATAAAGAAAATAAAGCGGCACTGGTAAAAAACAGCCAGATGGTTTGTATACGTTGTAACATAATTTTTTTTGATATCTGATACAAATATAAAGTTTTAGCAGATGAATAGCACTAAATTGCCATTGCCCATCTCATCATTTGGCTTACCTTTGCTAGTAAATGCTGCAACGTTATTTTTTAGAACTGGCCTATAACGGCAAAGCCTATCATGGTTGGCAAATTCAGGAGAATGCCACCTCAGTACAGCAGGTGCTGAATGAGGCTTTGCAAACCATTTTACGCCATCCGGTAGAAACCGTTGGCTGCGGCCGTACCGATACGGGAGTGCATGCCATTCAGCATTTTGCACATTTAGATACCGAGATAGAACTAGGGGCTAAACAAATGTACAGCCTAAATGGCTTGCTTCCGCCAGATATTTCCATTAAAAATATTATTCCGGTTTCCCGGGATGCCCATGCCCGCTTTGATGCTACGCTCCGTTCCTACGAATACCATATTCATTTTCAAAAAAATCCGTTCCGTAACGATTTTTCCTGGTTTTTAAGGGATGTGCCCGATATGGATAAAATGAATCAGGCAGCGGCCATCTTATCAGAATATACCGATTTTAGCTGTTTCAGTAAATCTAATACGCAAACCTTTACCAACAATTGTAAAATAAGCCGGGCAGTTTGGGAGCCCACAGCTTATGGCTATGTTTTTCATATTTCGGCCGATAGGTTTCTGCGGAACATGGTTCGTGCGACTGTAGGTACCCTGGTAGAAATTGCTTATGGAAATATGCAGCCCGAAGATATTCGGAGCATTATAGAAAGTAAAGACCGTGCTAATGCCGGAGTATCTGTTCCGGCCTGTGGCCTATATCTAACCGAAGTAAAATATCCCTATATTCCCTAATGGCCGAAGTAAGTGGTAAAGCTTTCGATTTTCATCTCCTTTCACGTGTTTTTAAATACGTAAAGCCTTACCGTGTCCAGTTTTTCTGGGCGGTTTTTCTAACCATTTCGCTTGCCCTGCTGGCACCACTTCGCCCACTGCTTATTGAGCAAACCATAGATCGTTATGTAGTACGTAATGATCAGGCCGGCTTAGTAAATATGAGTTTGCTGATGCTGGGGCTTTTACTTATTCAAACCCTGGTTCAATATTACCATACCTTTTTAACCAATGGCCTGGGGCAATCGGTTATCCGCGATCTGAGGATTAATGTATTTAACCATATTACCCAATTGCGTTTGCGGTATTTCGACCGCACGCCCATTGGTCAGTTAATTACCCGTACGGTCTCTGATCTGGAAACCATTGCCGATATTTTTTCGGAGGGCTTGATCTCCATTATTGGCGATGTGTTGCAGATCATCACCATTATTGCTTGTATGGCGGTTTACAGTTGGAAACTGACTTTGGTGGTGCTACTGCCCATGCCCTTATTGTTTTTGGCCACTTATATTTTTAAAGAGGCCATTAAAATGGCTTTTCAGGATGTGCGAAAACAGGTGGCGCAGCTCAATACTTTTTTACAGGAACATATTACCGGGGTAAGCATCATCCAATTCTTTGCACGAGAAAAGCAGGAGATGGATAAATTTAAGGCCATTAATGCCAAACACCGCGATGCGCATATCAGTTCTAACTGGTCGTATTCTATATTCTTCCCGGTAGTAGAGATCATATCGGCCATTTCCATGGGATTATTGGTATGGTTTGGCTCAAAAATGATCTTGAATGAAGAACAGATCACCAATTTATTGCAGTTTTTTGCCATAGAAAAAGCGGGTCCGGGCTTAGTGATCGCTTTTCTCATGTTCATTAATATGCTTTTTAGGCCTATCCGCGAACTGGCCGACAAATTCAATACCCTGCAAATGGGCATGGTAGGTGCCGAACGTATTTTTAGTGTGCTGGATAACCGCGAGATCAGCCCCAATACCGGAACCTTAGATCCGGAAAAATTAAACGGCGAAATTGAGTTCCAAAACGTATGGTTTGCTTATCAGGATGAAAACTGGGTTTTAAAAGACATTTCATTTAAGGTAAAAGCCGGCCAGACTTTGGCCTTGGTTGGCGCTACCGGTGCCGGAAAATCATCCATTATTAATATCCTGAACCGGTTTTATGAGATTAATAAGGGAAGCATAAAAATAGATGGAGTAGACATTAGGGAATATGAACTGGCTTATCTCCGTTCTAGGGTAGCTACCGTTTTGCAGGATGTTTTTCTGTTTTCAGACAGCATTGCTCATAATATAGATCTTCATCATCCCGAAATTAATCGTGAACAAATTATTGCGGCCGCCAGAGCGGTAGGAGCCGAGGGCTTTATCGAAAAGCTGCCCGGCACTTATAATTATGAGGTAATGGAGCGTGGGGCTACTTTATCCGCCGGCCAGGCGCAATTAATTTCTTTTATAAGGGCCTTGGTGTTTAACCCGGCCATATTGGTTTTAGACGAGGCCACCTCCTCGGTTGATACGGAGACAGAAGAACTTATTCAGCAGGCCATATTGCGATTAATGCAAGGCAGAACATCTATTGTAATTGCCCACCGCTTATCAACCATACAGCATGCCCATCAAATTCTGGTACTCGACCAAGGGGAGATCAAAGAGATGGGAACTCATCAGCAATTATTAAAAAAAGACCAACTTTATAAACGCTTATATAATCTTCAATTTAATTCAGAAGGCGTGGTAAAAACTGAGTTGTAATCACTATTCTATAAATTGACTATCCAAAAAATTTAATTTTAAGTCAATTTTTTAAAACCTTTTATCCGGTAATTTCTACCATTCATCGTTCATTTCATACCATTCGTCGGAAATTACTGTTATCCGAACAGTATTTTTCGGCTATTTGATTTCGTAAAACAAAATAAAATTGCCCACGGCAGTCTGTTTTTCGTTTTGCAACACCAAGCACCAATTTATTTACGAAACCTAAAAACTATGAAAACAGTTTTACCTGGAATTTTTTTCATGTTGCTATGCGCAAGCTTAAGTACTAAGGCGCAAACAACAGACCGTCCCACTATTTCTTCTGGTGGTGATTATGTAATGTATTCTGCAGACGTCAACTTTCAGTCTACCCTGGGCGAGGTTCTAATCCAAACCATTCAAGCTGCCGGTATGATTCTTACACAAGGGTTTCAGCAGCCGGAGCAAATTGTAAACATCCCAATTGGTGGAGGAGGAATACCCGCAGATGTACTCATTTACCCTAATCCGGCGGTAGATATGGTGAAGATCAGGTTCAATTTAGATGCGCCGGCACGGATATCCTTTGTTTTAATTAATAATGCGGGCCAGGTGATGCACCGTTCTGAACAATCTTTCTCTGCCGGGGTACAAGAGGTTCCTTTTGATTTCAAAGTAGCTCCCGGATTGTATTTATTAACCCTTCGTTTTGACGGTAAGACCATCACTACTAAGGTAATTGTAGAATAAATTGTATCCTATGAAACACACCCGAAAAATATGGATGGTTGGTACCATCAGTTTATTTACCCTATATGCAAGGGCACAGTCTGATAGAAATATCCCTACCGCCATGGCCTTTTTATTAACCCGTCCAGATGCCCGATCATCGGCCATGGGCGATGCAGGCGCAGCTACCCAGGCAGATCCCTATGCCATTTATGCCAATCCTTCAAAAATTGCTTTCGGCCAACATCAAATAGAAGCCGGTTTATCTTATGTCCCTTTAATGAGAAATCTGGTAAAAGATGTGAGCTTAATTAATTTTTCGGGATACCGAAGATCTAATGCCAGGAACGTTTTGGGCATGTCTGTGTATTACCTTTCATACGGAAAAGTAGAGTTAACCGATAATAATGGGCAATTTATTCAAAACTATACTCCGGTAGAGTACACGCTCGATTTTACTTATGCCCGAAAAATGACCAACCATTTTTCAATGGGCTTAACTGGCCGTTTTCTGCATAGCGATATTCATAGTGGTGTATCTAATAGTGGTTTATTGCTCGACCCAGCCAATGCATTTGCTGCTGATATTTCCTTGTATTATGAGAAATCGAAAATGAGAGGACCCGAAGGAACAGGTTGGGCTTTTGGAGCGGTACTCTCCAATCTGGGTACGAAAATTCAATACAGCGATGATAAAAATAATTTTTTGCCTACCAGCCTTAAAATAGGTGGTGCCTATAGTTTCTTAACCAGTAATAAATCTCAAAAGCTTACACTGGCCTTAGATTTAAATAAGCTAATGGTACCCACCCCGCCAGAATATGATGGTAATGGGCAGATTGTGGATGGAAAAGATCCTAACCGATCGGTAGTATCGGCCTTATTCACTTCGTTTAGCGATGCTCCAGGAGGTTTCTCAGAAGAAATTAAAGAAATAAGTATCGGTACAGGGATCGAATATCTTTTTAATGAGGCATTTGCCTTGCGGATGGGCTATTTCCACGAAAGTGAGGAAAAAGGAAACAGGGAGCATTTAACCATTGGCTCGGGCCTTAAATACAGAAATTACCAGTTCGATCTGGGCTACATTATTCCTACTTCCAATCGCTATGTGCTAAGAAATAACATCAAATTTTCTTTGGGTTTAAACTTTAAATAATCATACCAAAATCTAATATTATGAAAACAAAATTCTACTTTTTATGCATTGCTTTATTAGCATTTATACTTCCTCTGGCGGCACAAACCGGTTTAGAAGGATTTAATTATCAAACCATTGTGAGAGATGCCAACGGTGTTCCTTTAGTGAATGCGGCCGTTAATTTTAGATTTACAATTACCAACCAAGCCAATAGCATTCAATATCAGGAAACTCAATTGATTAATACCAATGGAATGGGTTTAGTAAATCATGTGGTTGGTAAGGGAACGGTGGTACAGGGTACGTTTGCTTCGATCCCTTTCCAAAATGCAGATCAGAAAATACAGGTAGATGCCGATATTTCCGGCGGATCTAATTTTCAATCTGTTGGGAATATGATTTTAAGGAGTGTTCCTTACGCTTTGTTTGCCGCTAGCGGTAATGCGGGCCCAATAGGTCCGCAGGGCCCGGCAGGTCCTCAGGGAATTCAAGGTATTGCTGGTCCGCAAGGCGCACAAGGGATACAAGGTCCGGCTGGGGCAGCTGGGGCAACAGGTCCTCAAGGTCCGGCAGGTGCCAATGGCACAAACGGAGTAGACGGAACCAATGGTGCCGATGGTTTATCGGTAAGTACAGCGGTGATAGATGTAAACGGCGATCTGATCTTAACTTTAAGCGATAACAGCACAGTAAATGCCGGCTCGGCAGTAGGTCCTCAAGGTATTCAGGGTGTACAAGGCCCCGCTGGTGCAGATGGGATTGATGGAACTAATGGTTTAGATGGCGCAACAGGCCCACAAGGTATACAAGGTCCGGCAGGTGCCGATGGAGCCAATGGTGCGGATGGCTTGTCGGTAAGCACAGCGGTAATAGACGTAAACGGCGATCTGATCTTAACTCTAAGTGATAACAGCACACTCAATGCAGGTTCGGCGGTAGGTCCTCAGGGTATTCAGGGTGTACAAGGCCCCGCTGGTGCAGATGGGATTGATGGAACTAATGGTTTAGATGGTGCAACAGGTCCACAAGGTCCGGCAGGTGCCGAT
>JBJTNQ010000089.1:0-17314 GCA_046074105.1 Sphingobacteriaceae bacterium
CCCAGGTTCCGAATGCCCAGTTCTGGGCTGTTGGCGGACTAAAATTATACACTCTGGAAGCTGAACATTGCCAGAACACACTGTTTGCAGCAGTCCAGCCAGCACCACGGCCATCCTGACCAATATTGCTATAATTTAATGCATGGCCATCGATATCGATGATATCGAACAACACTCCCGAAGCCCAGGTATCAATGGTACCACTGTAGCTGAACGGAAGGTAGGCTTTACATTGCACAAAAGCGTTGGGGCCTGCGGCTAAATAGCCTACCGCAAAATCGTGATAGCCGTACTCGGAATATAAGCGCTGAAATAGGGTTTGCTGGCCATTGGTTTGGAAAGTATACCGACGCTGTCCGCCAATTTCTGAAACCGGGGCCAAAGACTTGCAATCTTCTACCGTTACGCATTTGGCACTTGCCAATATGTTTACTGCCGAACCGGCAAAATGTTTAAATAGCATTTGACGAACCCAAACTTGTGCGGCATTCTCTATGGTAATGGCCATCCAGCGGTGGTTCTCGTCTTTTGGATTGGAGGGATCGAAAGTGGAGAGCATGGTCAGGTTTTCTACCCCGATATTTTGCACCCGGCCGGTCCATTCGTAAGAACTGATAGTACCACCTCCAAATTTCTCCTCTAATGCCGTGGTCAGGGGGGCATCAATGGTAATTTCATTTCCTTTAACCGATATTATTTTACGGTCCCAGGTAATATCTTCTTCGCCCGGTTTCCATCCTAAAGCCGAAACTCCGCCTCCAAAAGTCCATGTTTTGGTAGTATCGAGCCACTCTTTGGTAGAAGGACGGGTAATGAATAGCTGATCGCCTGCTTTTAAGCCTTCTGTTTTAGCCACATGAAAACTCATGGCATTTACGGGCACGTACTGATCGGTGATAGTCTGCTTAGCAGCAGATTTAATATTGTTAATACCCGCAATGCGGATTAAGGTTTGACGATCGGTTCCCGAGCCTTTTAATATAGTGCCATTGACTCCCATGCCGCTGCCTCTGAGCACAATACCCGATGCTTTGATGATGAGCTGACCCTGAACATCGTATTCTCCTTTTTCGAGCAAAACCGCTCCTCTGAAACCGTCTTTATTTAGCGGCAGGTTAGCCACATAATCTATAGCTTGCTGAATTCTCTGGGTAGCATCGCCATTTTTCAATGGTACTTTAATTTTAGCGTCTACGTTGGGAATTTCTACATTGCCTGCCTGATATCCTGCATAAGAAAAATCGGGAATCCGGTTTCCCTGGCGGTCTGGTGTATAGTTAAGTTTTCCGTCTTTACCTGTAAAGACCGGTTTAGGCGGTTCAACTTTGTTTTTTTGCGAAAAAGCCTGTTGCTGAAAAATCAGCAAACAGGCTATCATACAAACATTTGATCCAGATATTTTAAAAAAATCTTTCAATCAATTAGTATTTAATGGTTGTAACTTATTTAGCAGCAGGGGTTACGGTTTTAATATCAACTAAACTGTTTAAGTAGTTCTCTATATTGCTGTAACCTGTTGCTGAAATTAACTGAGCATCGTTCGCATTTTTTGGATTAAGGCCCATCTTCTTTTCATAATCATCAGGCATACCGTCATTGTCGGCATCTTTATAAGGCTTACCTGTATAAGCAGGATATCCACCTACCTGATTAATATCTGTAATGATTCCTATTTTATAAGAATCTAAAGGCATTCTTCTGTGTTTAAATTGACTTGTTGGAGCAACCACGTTAGGGCTAACTTCTATTTTGCCTGTTTTAACCTGGTTAATGATACGGGTATCTACCGCATCGCGAACTGGAAGGTTTGCACCTACATTTTCTAACACATAATTCTTAGCCGACTGAGCATCTAACACGGTAACTTCTGCCATTGGCATTGGTTTCTCTACACGCATGGCATCAAAATAAGATTTAGACCCCTGGTAGGTTAACTGCTCTCCTCTTTTGCCCTCAATTTGTAAACCACCCTGCCAGTTATCATTGGTAACCTGTTCATTACCTTCTACAATGTTTCCTTTCATGTGTACACGGCCAAAAACTACATAAGGCAATTTACTTCTACCCGATTCTGGTTTTAGTATACGGTAAGAAATGGATTCGTTCTTAGGCGTTGCCGGACCTGGTTTGTAGTAATTATTGATGATGTTGTACATAGCTGTATAATCGCCACCATCTGTTGAGCGATGTACCCAGTTGAATACCACATTATTTACAAAATTAAATACGCCGTTCCAACCAATTGATGGGTTACGGCCTGCATTGTCTGCCCAGAGGTTTCTGGTAAACATGCAATTTTCGCCTCCTAAGGTGCTTCCAAAAGCATGGTTCCAGGTATCTAGAGCTTCAGAGAAGATAGAGTTCTGAATGGTAATATTTACGGTTGGCAATTTTTCTTCTACCTTACCGGTGCTATCGTTGTACATATGGCGATACATTGACATGTTCTCATCTAAGCCCCAACTGGCTGAAACGTGATCGATCATGATGTTTCCTACTGGATTTCCACCAATGGCATCGTCTCTGCGGCCCACCCAGGTTTCGCCTCTTCTGAAACGCATATACCTGATAATCACATCGTGTGTGTTGATCCAGAATGATTCGCCTGCAACACAAACCCCATCGCCAGGCGCACTTTGACCGGCAATAGTAAGGTAAGGAGCTCTTACAATAAGTGGTGTTTTCAGTCGGATAATTCCGGCAACATTAAACACTACAATTCTTGCACCACCTTGCTCGCAGGCATCTCTTAGTGAACCCGGACCCTCGTCATTTAAGTTTGTTACGGTAATCACTCTTCCGCCTCTACCGCCGAAAGAATAAGCGCCGCCACCTTCGGCACCGGGAAATGCTTTAATTTCAGCCTGTGGCAGGTCTACCGGACGATGTGCCCATGGCACATAAGGTTTCCCCATTTTCGCTTCCTTATCTATAATTGGTAAAGCCTTGATCCAGGCAGCATCAGAACGCATTTTGGCTACGTTCATTAGCGAATCAGTTCGTCTTTGTACATCTGCAGGGATATCTGGGTATTGAGCAAAGGTATTTGCTCCAATAACTACAAGGACCAATAATAAAAAGTAACGTTTCATATTCATTTGGGGTGTTATAAACTCGGGCTAGCCCGTAATTGTTATTTCTGATTTCTTTTAGAAAGAACGGGAGCTTAAAAAGCTCCCGTTCAAATTAATCTAAAAACACTTTATTAATTATGCTGTGTTTTTACAAACTTATCTTTGAACTTTTACATCAATGTTCATAAATGTTCCTTTGGCTGCACTGTTCTGGTTGGTGTAGTTCACGTTAATGATACCATATTTACCAGCAGCCGTTTTAAACATCACTAATTTACCTGCAGTAAGTCCTTTTACAGAAGTAGCTGTACCACTTCCCATGTTTGAGGTTGCGGCCGATGCTAAAGTAGCAGAAGAGGTAACGTTCGCAAAAGTTGGCGAGGTAATGATCTTAAGCAGCGTAGCATTCTTAGTGTAATTAGTAATATTATTGACAGACAATGGCGTAGGCACCGGAGTAATATTCAGTGCATATAGTGTATGTCCATTAGCTACACCAGAAGTTAAGGTCGGATCGTAAAAATATCCAAAATCAATGGTAGCACTTTCAGCTCCTACCGTACTGTAACTTAACACTTTATTAGTGGTTGTTGCAAAGTAAGTAGGATTAGTTTGGTCTACTGTATCGGGCACAAAGATGGTTCTGTTCACAAAGTAGTTGAAATCTGAAGTGATTTTAACCACAATGTTCTTTTCGCCTAAATAAATACCCGCTTTATCTTTTGCTACAATTCGGTAAGTGTATACCCCCGGTGATGTGTCGGCAGTATAGGTTGTTGAAGTTGTAAACCATTTTTTACTGGTAAGCACCTGAGTTTTTGTAACCTCAGTTCCATTTTTGTATACGTATACATATTCCATATCAACCGGACTGGTAATGGCATACTGAAGCGAAAAAGTGGCTCCCGGATTAAGCGTAGTATCTGAAGTGATATAACCAGCACTATTGGCATACATATATACACTGATCTGATTACTATTCGGGATATCTATTTTTTTGCAGCTATAGGCAACCGCGAACAGGCCGAATAGGGTGCAAAGTGTAATTAATTTGTTCGTTTTCATTTCATTTAAATTTTTATACTTTCTCCTATTACAATAATGGATCAAATGTTCCACCAGACCATCCTATGGTTTGCTCGATCTTAACTGTTGAGGTTAAGAAGTTGGTTGGCAACGGATAGAAATAATACGTAGTTGGATAGTTAATTGTGTTAGACGTATCTAATATAAACGGTGCAGAAGTAAATACTTTATTAACTGACCCCAAGTTACTAATGTTGATGGTATCTCTAGGTTTGAAACCTAAAGCATTAGTGGCCTCTAAATAGATCTTAGTTGGATCTGATCCTGCCGTTGCACCTAAAACATATGGAGAGATAACGGTCCATTTGAATCCAGATCTAACGGTACCTGTTAAAGTATGGAAAGTACGGGTACGTCTTAAGTCGTCATATCTTTTACCTTCCATGGCAAATTCCACCTGGCGCTCGTTTAAAATTAGCGCAGCCATTTGTGCGGTATTAGTGGCTAAATCTAAACCATAATTTTTAGAACCTGCTATAATTCCTGCTCTGGTACGTAGTTTAACCAATAATGTTTTGGCATCGGCCATACGTCCGGTAGCATTGGCACACTCTGCATAATTTAATAATACTTCTGCAAAACGCATCTCAATCCAGTCCATACCACTACCGCCGCCGGTATTACTATCGTATTTAGCATTCGTGGCAGATATTGCCGCATTGGAAATTTTTCTGCAATAGAAGCCTGTTTTAGACTGATTGGCATTATCTTCAGTTACATTCACATAGTTCCACTGTCTACGGCCGGTTTTACCGCTTAAAGCCCAAACCTGTCCATTGTATGCAATAGTTGCATCTAAACGTGGGTCGCGATTAAGCCAGAAAACATTCTGGGTATAAGGATAAGCTGAAGATGTAGCAGCCTGGGCAATTGGCACTCCATCTTTCATGGTAAAGGCTTGCACCAAATTCCAAGTCGGCTGGTAACTTCCGCCACCGCCATTACTTTCAGAAACTGGTCTCAAAATATTCTCAATATTGGTACCTCTACCTGGGTTAACGGTAATTGCATCATAGGTGCGCCATAAAATACGCTCCTTGTTTGTAGCAGTTTCATCAGTGAAGATATTGCTGAAATTGCTAATCAGATCGTAATTGTTTGCTAATCCGTAATCGTAGGCAGCTTTATTAGCCACATAAGCATCTTCCCATCTGGTTAGATCGTTATTCGGATTAAACTGAGGACTTGCCCAATACATCAACACTTTACCCTTTAAGGCTAAAGCAGCCATTTTGGAAATTCTTCCTCCATCTGTAGACAGGGTCCAGCTAGCTGGTAAGCCGTAGCATGAATCCAAATCGGCAACAATTTGCTTGATACAATCACTGGTCTTGGCTCTTGGTACGTCCAATACATCATTATTAATGTCTTGAGATTTTAATACCAATGGCACGCCACCATAAAGCTTAACCAGATTAAAGTAAACAAAGGCTCTGAAGAAGTACATCTGTCCTTTTAACTTAGCTTTTACATCATTAGCTAAAGTACCTTCTTCGATACCTTGAATAGCTAAATTGATACGTCTGATGGTGAAGTACTGATTGTTAGAAGTACTGGTATTGTTTGAGGCAATATCAAGTACACTATTCTCTGTTAAAGTACCATACAATAATGTAGTATTTGCAGAATTGGTCTCATCAGAGGTATTGTGCATAGCACCCGCTACAGGCCAGTTCGGCATCACTAAATCATAGGTTTTATTGATGTATAAGTTGGTGGTAGACTCGCTATTCCAGATTGCCGGATCGACACCACTTAAGTCTTTTTTATCAAAAATATCCTTCTTACATGCTGAAAAAAGCACAATTAAAGCGATAAAAAAGAGGCTATTTTGAATTTTATTTTTCATTTTCATCTTGATCATGATTAGATACTAATGTTTAAACCAAAAGAGATCGTTCTCAGGGTTGGGTAACTGGCAAAGCTACTGGTTGAAGGATCTTTGTATTTGTAAGGATTAATAATATTCCAAAGATTATTACCGGTAACATAAGCTCTGAACTCAGGTATTTTATATTTCTCAGCCAGTTTTTTAGGCATGCTGTAAGATAAGCTCATGTTATTAATGCGAGCTACTGTACCACTTACTGCCCAGAAAGTAGAGTTTTCTTTTGCTAAAGGAGCATCGGCTCTTGGATATTTAGCGTTTGGATTCTCAGGAGTCCAGTGGTCTGCCCAGAATGCTGGAGCAGATTGAGTTGTAGTTGGCACTTTTCTAGCTTCAGAATCAAAGAACTTTTTACCACCTAAGCTCAAATAACCATTGGTGCTCAGTTTAAAGTTCTTATAAGAAATACCCAAAGTAAGACCAAAAGAAATCCGGGTGGAGATATCATCATACATTAAGGTAATATCACTATCGTTGATCTGACCATCATTGTTGATATCCTCATAATCTAAGAATCCAACTTGTGGTTTAGCACCACTAATCTTGTAGTTTGGATTTTTAGCCAGAATAGCCTCTAATTGTTCTTGAGTACGGATAATTCCTTTAGAGATATAACCATAGTTAGATCCGGTATAAGTTCTGTTACTTTTACCTGTCATTACATCCTGATACTCGGTAACACCACCTAATTTACTTAAGCTATAGTAGTTCTGTATCAACTGGTTATCTGAAGTTCCGGTATTCAAATCAACACTGAAACCCCAATTTTTACTCAACTTATCTCTATAGCCCAAGCTAATTTCTGTACCCCAGTTGTTCTGAATACCATAGTTTTGGTAACCGGTAGTAACACCCACGGTATATGGCAACCCGGTGGTAGAGAAGTTATCAAAACCATCATAGGTATGTCTGTACCACACATCGGTAGAGAACGTTAATTTATCATTTAAGAAAGTAGCATCTAAACCGTAGTTCTGAGTTAATGCTTTCTCCCAGGTAATGTTAGGGTTTGGATAAATATTCGGGTCCAGACCATTGGTTACCGTACTACCAAATAACATACCGGTAGTTTGTGTAAAGCGGGCAATGTACTGATAAGACTGCACACGGTCTTCACCTACCAAACCAACATTAGCTCTTAATTTTAAAGTATTAATGAACTTAATATTGTCTTTAAAGAATTTTTCTTCACTGATTTTCCATCCTAAACCTACAGAAGGGAATAAGCCCCAGCGTGTTGCCGGAGGGAAGTTGGCAGAACCATCATATCTTACTACGGCTTCTAAAATATATTTATTATCGAAACTGTAGTTTAATCGGCCTAAGTAAGAACGTTTACCGGCTTCTGTTGCACCGTTTAACTGTGCAGTGGTGGTAGCCGCATTAAATGCGAAGAATTCATCTACTCCCGGAATTTGTTGACCATCACGATAGGTTAAATAGCTATCGCCATAAGATTCCGTTTGTTCCCCAAGAACCATGATGTCAAAATCATGTTTCTTGATCTTTTTGGCATAGGTTAATGACCCTATTAATTGGTAACTGTTATTAAAGTTAGTACCTAAAGATAAACGGTCGTTGTTTACACTCGAAGTTGGTGAAGAAGTAGCTGTTTTAGTAAACAACAATCCGTTATTACCGGTTCTGGTAAAGTTATATACGGTATATTTCGGGAAGTATTGTTTACTGGTACCCGATCTGTTGATCTTACCATACTGCACTCTGGCTGTTAAGCCTTCAATAAACTTCGGCGTATAAGATAAGCTGGCATTTAAGGTTAAGCCCTGAGCACTTGAACGCTCATAATCACCAGAGTTAAATAAACCTACCGGGTTCCATGCACCTGGAGGATTTACAGCACTCCAGTTGTTTGGTTTACCATCAATTAGAAGCGGCACCCAGCGTGGAGTAAGGAAAATGGCTCTTGCCATTAAATCTTCACTATCAGTACCACTGTTTTTAAGGGTATTTCTGTAAGTAGTCGAATAATCGGTATTTAAACTGATACTGGCTTTTAAACTAGGAGTAACCTGAGCATCCATACCAGAACGAATACCGTATTTCTTAATGGAAATATCACCAAAGTTTCCACCTTCATTATAGTAATTACCACCTGCAAAGAAAGTTACTTTATCGTTACCACCGCTTACATTCAGGGTATGACGCGTTAATTTAGACGCCTGCCATAACTGATCGAACCAAGGAGCAGCAGGATTCTTTTTAAGCGTATCCAAATCGGCCTGAGAAAATCTAGAGGTGTAAGCTGTATTATTTAATTCAAAGCCATCGTTCAGCATTTTTGCATGATCATAGGCAGATAATACATTTGGTGTTTCTACTGCATCAGAAATACCGAAATAGTTAGAATAACTAATTCTTGGTTTTCCTTGTTTACCTCTTTTGGTAGTAACCAACACTACCCCTTTTGCCCCGGCTGCACCGTAAACTGCTGCCGATGCATCTTTCAGGAAAGAGATGTTATCAACCAAACTAGCATCTAAATTATCGAAATCAGATTTAGAAACTGTTAAACCATCAATTACAAATAATGGATCGGAGGTAAGACCTAAAGTACCTGAAGCCGCGAAAAGTGTCGGGTTTCTAATGGTAATGGTAGTAGTTGCACCTGGTTTACCCGAAGCAACACTAACTCCTAAACCTGGTACTCTGTTTGCTAAGGCAGTACCCAAATTCGCAACCGAAATATCTTCGAATTCCTCAGCCTTAATGCTGGCTACCGCACCTAATACATTGGCACGTTTTTTAGTACCGTAACCTACTACCACTACCTCATTTAAGGCGCTTTGGCTTTCGGTCATGGTTACATTAATCACCTGCTGATTGCGAACCACAATTTCTGTATTCTCGAAACCCACATAAGAGAATACTAATACAGAACCTACCTGAGCATTCACGTTGTATTTACCATCAATATCGGTAGTAGTTTTAGTGGTCGAATTTTTTACAGAGATGGTAACACCTGGCAACGGTTCACCTTTAGAATCTGTAACCTTGCCGGAAATGCCGATCAACATGGAGCCGGCTTTTGTATTTAATTTTAAATTATTGCTTTCGGCTAATAAACTATTCTGGGATGAAAGAATAATTAAAGTACAACCCAAAACGTAGCCAAATGATTTTTTACAAATCAGCAGTCGCTTTTTAATATTTTGTAAGTTTATTTTCATGATTAGTTATTAATGGTATAACCTGTTTGATTTTCCTTTAATAGATGAAGGATTATGAAACAAAGCCTAGCTCTATTCCTTAAATAGTTTTACTATTCAAAAACATTTCGGGAATTCTACTGTCATTCGGTTTAGGTTTATTTGGTTAATAAATTGGTTACAATAAAAAAGCAACAGAGATAGCAATCCCCTTGCGAAAAAATCTAAAATCAAAAAATATAACTAGTACGGTTTCTATTGGTTAGATGTAATCATATATAAATATGATATTCAAATATAAAAATAAAATTAAAAACTACAACTTTTCAAATTAATTTGAAACTTCCAGGAATTAGCTAACATCAACTGCTCTATTTATTCTCTTTTACTCTTTTAGCCCAGTCTTCACCCGCCTGTTTCATATCAATACCGGCTGCCGACAGATAGTTATTTATTTTCCCTTTGTACTTCCCAAACCAGGCATGTTTCTTTTCAGACGACTCTGCATCCATGGCGTATTCTCTTGCCTCAACTAACCATTTATAAATCTGATCTTTCTGCTCTTGAGTAAGATTAGGAAGCATTTGCTGATACGCATTAAAGGTTAGCGGAACTACTCCATAAGTCATTCCGTCTTTTACGGCAACAATCTGCTCCTCATTTAAATTTTTATGAAGCTGTTTCAAATAAGCTTGATGCAACTTTTGAGTTTCTGCTGTAGTCCAGTCTTTGATCTGAGTATTTTGTTTCTCAACCTCATCTTTGGGCAGTGCTGTATTTTGTTTAAGCGCTTTAACCTTCTGATCGCGGGCAGTGTATACTTCGTTTAAAGCAATATATTGATCAGCTATCACATCCCTTACCTTTAATGCCTTTTTCTGCTCAGGCAAGTTCAGCTTCTGCACAATTTTCCATGATCTCTCCTGAATGGTATGCAAATAAGCGGTATCTGCTTTTTGTGCTTTTGCCAAGCCGCCTTCCACCATTAATCCCAAACCTATTAATGCGGTCAATACTAGTTTTCTCATTTTATTTTATTTAGAGGTTTTAAAATTATAGGTTCTACAATCATAATTAGCAATTACCACTATAAATGTTACAACACCAAATTCCAGACGCTATTCCAATACCATCCCCTTATTTAGAGACGTGTAAGTTTGACCAAGAATAAAGCTTAAAAGAGGATTACGCCCTTTTTGAATTCAGATATCGTGGTGTGTCAATTCGGTAGATTAAAAATAATTAAATTTTTTATAAATTATTATTGTTTAGTTAAAAAAGTTTTCGTTTAGTTGCCAAAATAGGCCCTCTCTTCATTTAAAACCAGATCTTTACAAAAAAGCTGCTGGTAATCTGATATAAAATGTAGAATAGTAGAATGGTCTGGGAATTCATCTGGTGTATGCATGCTGGTAATAACCACCGATTTCATTCCCGCGGCAGCGGCAGCTTCTACTCCTTTAGGTGAATCTTCAAAAACAATACAATCTAATGGATCGACACCCAGCAGTTTGGCACATTTCAGAAAGGTTTCCGGGTGCGGTTTACTCCATTCTACATCATCTGCACTCACAACCGCATCTATATAAGGAGCCAATTTTAAACCATTAATTACAAAATCGATATTAAACATAATAGCCGCAGAGCCAATAGCCATGGAAATTTCTGCTGCTTTGGCTTCTTCCAGGAAACGCTCCAGTCCGTTAATGAGTTTTAAATGCGGGCGAAACGCCTGCTGATACTGGTGCTCTTTTTCCATGCTCATACGATGCTTTTCCTCATCGCTAAATCGACCGGGGAAAGTGCGCTCCAGCAGCTCATTATTTTTACCATAGCATTGCTGCTTGGTTTCTTCATAGCTTAAATGAGCCCCCAAGTCATTTAAAATACGGTGCCATGCCCTAATATGGTATTCCATATCATCGATCATGGTGCCGTTTAAGTCGAAAAGGAAAGCAGGTTTACGCTTCATGCCCCGGGCCTTATTTTAAAATTACAAACCGATGTACAGTTGAAGTTTTATACGTTTTACCGGGCTCAATAACCGTAGTTGGGAAGGCCGGCTGGTTGGGCGAATCAGGAAAATGTTGTGTTTCCAGGCAAAAAGCCGTTCTGAAATCGTCTTTTGCACCATGCTTTAAGGTATGCAAGCTGTTCATGAAATTGCCACCATAAAACTGCACGCCGGGTTCGGTAGTAAAAATATCCATTCCAATACCACTTTTATCGGCCTTCACACTAGCTATTAGCTCCGGCTTGGCCGTAATTCCTTTATCCAACACATAATTATGATCGTATCCTTTGCCATATTTCAACTGAATATGGTCTGCATCAATTCGCTGGCCAATTTTAGTAGCAGCAGTAAAATCAAAAGGAGTACCCTTAACCGTTTCTATACCCGTTGGAATTAAGGTAGAATCTACAGGCGTATATTTTTGTGCCAGGATTTGCAGTTCATGGTTATTAATCGTTCCGCTTCCCTCTCCATTCAGGTTCCAGTAATTGTGGTTAGTAATATTGGCAACCGTACGCTTATCGCTGCTAATCTCATAATTCATATGCAACTCATTATCATCCGTTAAACGATATTCCATTTTTACGGTTAAAGTACCTGGGTAACCCTCATCCCCATCGGGAGATACATAAGTCAACACTACCGATGAGCTGTCAGGCTGGTTCATTTCCCACACTACACTATGAAACCCTTTTGGGCCGCCATGCAGCGTATTTACTCCATTATTAAGGCTAAGCTGATAGGTTTTATTATCGAGGGTAAATTTCCCTTTCGCAATCCGATTGCCAAAACGACCCACAATGGCTCCAAAGTAACGCTCTGCGGCATTGATATAATCATGAATATTATCAAAACCAACAACCACATCCGTGGGATTTCCGTTTTTGTCGGGAATAAGCAAACCTACCATGCGGGCACCATAATTGGTAACAGCCGCTTTTATCCCATTTTTATTACTGAGGTATACTAATCCTATTTTCTTAGAATTAAGGGTGGTATCAAAGCGGGCAGCATCCGGGAGCTGACTTTGAGGTAAAATTGTTTTAGCCGTTGAATTTTCCTCTGCCTTTTTATTGTTTGAACAAGAAAAAAGCACCAAGGCCAGCGCAAAAAAGATAGAAACCCTAATAAATTTAAGCATATGAATTATTTTTAAGTTTAAAATGACGGCCTAAAAAGCACGTATATCTGTTGGTTAGTTCCCTAACGGGTACACAATTTAAAATTAATTTTTTTAATTGTCTAAATTACATTTATTTTACTGTTACATGACCCCTTACCACCATCAAACCAAAATGCTTATTGCAGTAGACTGCATCATCTTCGGATTTGATGGCAAACAGCTTAAATTACTGCTTATCCAAAGGGCTTTAGCGCCCGAAGTTGGTAAATGGAGTTTAATGGGTGGATTTGTTCAGCAAAAAGAAAATCTGGATCAGGCTGCCGCCCGTATTTTAAAAGACCTTACCGGGCTTTCGGACGTTTATTTGGAAGAACTATCTGTTTTTAGCGATCATGACCGGGATCCGGTAGAGCGAACTGTATCGGTAGCCTATTTTGCGCTCGTCGATATCAATAAATACCAATTGCAGCTAACCGATGATTATCATGCGGAATGGTTCGATTTAAATCAGCATCCTCAACTTATTTTCGATCATACTGCTATGGTAGAGAAGGCAAAAATCCGTTTGCGGTATAAAGCTGCTTTTCATCCCATCTTGTTCGAATTACTGCCTGCTAAATTTACCCTGCCTCAATTACAAAACTTATATGAAGAGGTTTATCACCTCGAAATGGATAAACGAAATTTCAGCCGCAAGATCCTTTCCATGAACCTGCTGGAAAAATTAGATGAAAAAGACAAAGAGAACTCAAAAAAGGGGGCCTGGTATTACCAATTGAACAAGAAAAAGTACAAAGCTAACTTCCACTCGGTAGCAACCATTATTCCTAACCCCGATATTTATTATTCTTAAAACAAATTATCAATGAACTCATATGTTATAGGTGTAGATTACGGTACCGATTCTGTACGTTCCATTCTTGTAAATGCCAAAAATGGACAAGAAATAGCGGCATCGGTATTTTACTACCCACGCTGGAAACAACAATTATACTGTAATGCCGCCGCCAATCAGTTTCGCCAGCACCCGGCAGATTACCTGGAAGGCTTGGAACATACCATAAAAGCTTGTGTTGAAAAAGCGGGCCCTGCTATTGCCGCACTGGTAAAAGGCATTTCGGTTGACACTACCGGATCGACCCCGGTAGCTGTTGATGAACAGGGAACTCCCCTGGCATTGTTACCTGAGTTTAGCGATAACCCAAATGCCATGTTTGTGCTATGGAAAGACCATACCGGAATTAAGGAAGCAGCAGAAATTAATGAACATGCTGAGAAATTTCCCGTAAATTATTTACAATATGTAGGCGGTATTTATTCTTCCGAATGGTTCTGGGCCAAGCTTTTACACATTTTACGCGAAGATTTGGCTGTACGAAATAAAATAGCCTCGTGGGTAGAACATTGCGACTGGATCCCTTTTGTACTTACCGGTGGCAAATCTGTTTCAGAACTAAAACCAGGAGTATGCAGTGCAGGGCACAAAGCCTTATGGGCAGAGGAGTTTGGTGGTTTTCCTCCCAATGAATTCTTTGCTACACTCGATCCTTTACTCGATGGCTTTACTCAAAAACTATATAAAAAAACCTATACTTCGGCCGAAGCTGCCGGAACCCTATCTGCAGAGTGGGCTGAGCGTTTAGGTTTACCAAATGGGATAATTGTTGGCGTGGGTGCCTTTGATGCACATATGGGTGCCGTGGGCGGACAAATTGAGCCTTACCACCTCAGCAAGGTTATGGGCACCTCTACCTGCGACATGCTGGTTGCCCCACCAAAAGACATTAATGGCCCTTGTGTAAAAGGTATTTGCGGCCAGGTAGACGGCTCCATTATTCCGGGTATGATCGGCCTAGAAGCTGGTCAGTCTGCCTTTGGCGACATTTATGCCTGGTTTAAAACCCTGCTGGAATGGCCTGCAAAAAATCTACTGCAAAACTCGGCAGTAATTGATACCGCAACCGCCGAAAAGTTGCAGCAAGAAATGAGCGATAAATTAATTGCAACCCTTTCTGCACAGGCGGCCGCACTTTCTCCCAATGAAGATGCAGAACTGGCTATAGACTGGATGAATGGGCGTCGTTCGCCCGATGCCAATCAATTATTGGAAGGTGCCATTACCAATTTAAGTTTAGGCAGCAACGCTCCTCAGATATTTCATGCTTTAGTAGAAGCCACTTGCTTTGGCGCCAAAGCCATTGCAGACCGCTTTGTAGCAGAAGGCGTTCCGGTAAAAGGATTAATAGGCATGGGAGGCGTGGCTAAAAAATCGCCATTTATTATGCAGATGATGGCCGATGTAATGAACATGCCCATCCGTATACATAAAAGCGAACAAACCTGTGCTTTGGGTGCGGCCATGTTTGCAGCTACCGCTGCAGGTATTTATAATCAAGTAGAAGACGCCATGCAGGCCATGGGCCAGGGATTTGATATGACCTATGAACCCGATCCTGCAAAAGTGAATTATTATCAGCATCGCTATAACAAATACAAACAATTGGGCACTTTTCTCGAACAACAGCTATAAAAACAAGCAACATGAGCATATATCAGCAAATAAAACAAGAATGCTACGAGGCCAATATGCAGTTACCTCAACTGGGCCTGGTATTATTTACTTTCGGCAATGTAAGTGTGGCCGATAGAGAGAAAAAAGTATTCGCCATTAAACCCAGTGGAGTGCCGTATGAAGATTTAAAGGCAGAAGATATGGTTATTGTAGATTTTGAAGGGCATACCATAGAAGGTGAGTTACGGCCATCATCCGATACCAAAACACATGCCGTGCTGTACAAGCATTGGGATAAGATTGGCAGTATTGTGCATACGCACTCTACCTATGCCACTTCATGGGCGCAATCGCTTCGTGATATTCCGATATTCGGCACCACACATGCCGATCATAACACCGTTGATATTCCTTGCGCCCCACCAATGAGTGATGACATGATCAAAGGCAATTATGAATACGAAACCGGCTTTCAGATCATGAATTGCTACAAGGAAAAAGGACTGGACTATACGGAAGTAGAAATGATGATTGTGGGCAACCATGCCCCTTTTACCTGGGGCAAAACTGCTCAAAAAGCAGTTTATAACGCTGCAGTATTAGAATCTGTAGCAAAAATGGCTTGGTTAACCGAACAAATAAACCCCAATGCTCCGAGATTGAAAGACGCATTGATAAAAAAACATTATGAACGCAAACATGGGCCCGATAGTTATTACGGTCAATAATGCCAACTATATCCATTAACAAAAATTAAATATTTCTGTACACCAGAAAGCATAAGAATCAAAACATGAGTTTACCAAATTTAAAATCGTTTGAAGTATGGTTTGTTACCGGCAGCCAGCATTTATACGGGCCCGAAACCTTGCAACAAGTAGCCGAGCATTCGCAAAAAATTGCAGAATCATTCAGTAAATCGGCCCTTATCCCGGTAGAAGTAAAATTTAAACCGGTGGTCAAATCGCCCGAAGAAATTTACAACCTCTGTGCAGAAGCAAATGCGGCAAAGAACTGTATCGGTATCATTACCTGGATGCACACCTTCTCGCCGGCAAAAATGTGGATCAATGGTTTAAAGATCTTACAAAAACCATTATTGCATTTACATACCCAATTTAACCGCGATATTCCTTGGGGAAGCATTGATATGGATTTCATGAACTTGAACCAATCGGCACATGGCGATCGGGAATTTGGTTTTATAATGAGCCGTATGCGTATAGAACGCAAAGTGGTGGTTGGCCATTGGCAAGATGAAAAAGTGCTCCAGCAAATAAATACCTGGTGTCGTGCTGCCGCAGGCTGGTTTGATATGCAGAATGCAAAATTTGTTCGCTTTGGCGACAATATGCGCCAGGTAGCCGTTACCGAAGGCGACAAGGTGGAAGCACAACTAAAATTCGGCTACAGTGTAAACACACATGGGGTGGGCGATCTGGTAGCGGTAATGAACGCCGTTAAAGAAACAGAGATCGATTACCTTTGTGAAGTATATAACCAGTCTTACCACTTGGCCGCTACGCTAATGAAGAACGGCAATCAGCATCAGTCGCTACGTGATGCCGCTAAGATCGAGATCGCCATTCGCAGATTCCTCGAAGCAGGCGATTACAAAGGCTATACTGATACGTTCGAAGACCTTCACGGACTTCCGCAGCTACCGGGCATTGCTACACAACGTTTAATGGCCGACGGCTATGGCTTTGGCGGCGAAGGTGACTGGAAAACCTCGGCATTGGTACGTGCGCTAAAAGTAATGGGATCTGGCCTACCGGGCGGAAATTCATTTATGGAAGATTATACCTACCATTTCGAACCAAACAACAACCTGGTTTTAGGTTCGCACATGCTGGAGATTTGCCCGTCCATTACCAATGGTAAACCAAACTGCGAAATTCATCCTTTAGGCATTGGCGGCAAAGCCGATCCGGTCCGGCTGGTATTTAATGCAGGTAGCGGAGCCGCAATGAACGCTTCCATAGTAGATATGGGTAACCGTTTCCGCCTGCTGGTAAATGAAGTAGAAGCCGTTGAACCAACACACGATCTGCCTAAACTTCCGGTAGCAAGGGTATTATGGAAACCCCTGCCCGACATGAACACCGCTTGTGCCGCATGGATCTATGCAGGAGGTGCACATCATACCGCCTACAGCCAGAATCTAACCGCCGAACATATGGAAGATTTTGCAGCCATGGCGGGTATTGAAATGACCCTGATTAACAAAGACACCAATCTTTACGACTTTAAAAACCAGCTCCGCTGGAGTGAAGTATATTATAAATAAACCCAACCAACCTTAAACTAAACAAACAACATGATGAACTCACTAAAATCGATCGACATTATTGTCTTTCTCATCTATTTTGCCATAGTGGCATCCTATGGCTACTGGATCTACCGTAAAAAGAAACAGGCATCTATTTCTGCTTCGCATGATTATTTCC
>JBJTNQ010000090.1:0-11900 GCA_046074105.1 Sphingobacteriaceae bacterium
AGAGTATTTTTTAAAGCGGTGTCGGATGATGGCTGGGATGATTTTAGAGCTTTAATACTTTTGAATTCTTTGACAGTACTATTCTTGATTGAATGTTTAGCATGGTGGAGTGTACTTACGAAGCAAATTGTTGCTGTGAATAAGCTGCTTTACTGTATAATTGTTGGGATTCCACTGGTAATTGTTAATTCCCGCTTCTTGTCCAAGAAAAAAATATTCAAAACTTATGAGGATGAGTTTGTAAAGTATTCTTTACCAAGAAATAGGGTCCTTAATTCAATTATTGTATTGAGTATTATATTCATCCTTGGAAGTTTAATCTTTGCTTTCTATCAAATGAGTCTCATTGACTGGAGTAGATATAGATAAGATTGCTTCGGCCTGGAAGTTTTTTAAAAACTTGCAGGCTTTTTTAATTTGGTAAGTGAAGATATACCATCTTCATCAACAATGTAGAAAATGGTCTTAAAAATGGGTGGGTTCCCGGTGGTATGCAAAATGCCCAACAATAAACAGTATGGAATATTCAGTTACATTTAAGAATCATGTTCGGGCTACAGGAACCTCTCTTCTGGTTGTTCTACTTGTGCTTTTAGGTCTATATTATTTAAAAAATATTTCAGATGTTAACTATCGTAATATTGAACTTAATATAGCATTAATATGCACAATAACACTATTGCCTGTTTTTTATCTACACTTAGAGTATTTCTTATTCACTCGAGGGAAAAAAATTAACATAGATATTGACAATAGTGCAATTTGTATTTCGAAAAGTGCCAATTTTTTAGAAAAATATACCTTTAAGGAAATCAAAAAAATTACCATCTATATGCCACCTTCCTGGTTTAGAACGTGGGATAAGTTGCAGTATTTACCATTCGAGCAATATCATTATGCCCGCATTTTTACCCAAGATGGTAAAGAAATCATTTTTACCTGTTTGCTGGCTGAAAACGTAGATGAGGCACTAAGTGTAATTAAGGATATTCCAATAGAACGAAAAAAACGTTTGTTCGCAAGTATATTGTTGAGATAATCAAAAGCCCCAAACGGGGCTTTTGATTTAGATAAGTGTGACTCTATTTATTAAAAGAAATAGCGATGGGGAACATTTTTTGGCGGAGGCTTTCTAATATTTCAGCTTATAGTTGTGGGGGAGTGGCGATTATAGATAGATTTTTTAAAAAATATATCGCTGCGGAATTCGCACCTCTAATAATAGGGCTACTGGCAATTACAATATTGTTGTTTTTTATAGCCGAGTTAATGAAAATAAGGATTAAACGGACTAGCTAAATAATAAGATGTGGAAGAGATTAAAAATATATCAATGGATTATCATAGCAAATTTTGCTTTTAACCTTGTTTTTTTTACCCTAAATGAAGATTTTCTAAACTACCTCGTTCCTAGAGATGTCGCTGGGTTTTCATTTTGTTTAAGTTTGGGACTTTTAGTAGGATTTGCCCTTTCCACCAATGAACTTAAGCGAATTTGGAAAAAGCAAAATCAGAATCCTTTTGATGCCCGGTTGAATTAGAACAGTTATTCTTAAAAGAATGTAATTAAATAGCTCTGAGTCAAGTAAACGAAGGCTAAATATCCACTTTAAATATTGGAATATGATAGAAGAAAATGATAAAGTATCTATGGATTCAAATGATAGTTTAAATCTAAAAATCTACTCTAAGAAAGCTGTATGGTGGTTTTCTATTATTTTTTCTCCCATCTTCGACGGTTTTTTATTACGCCAAAATTTAATTGAAGAAGGTAGGAAAAAAGAAGCAACCAAGGTTTTGATTGCATCTGCACTCTTAACCTTGCTGATAATGCTAATCTTAACGAGTATCAATCAGCGAAGTAGTGGTTTAACACTAACATTAAATATGCTTGGTGGAGGAGTGATTTCCGAGTTCTTCTTCGAAAAATATTACCCTGATGAAAATTATGAATATAAAGAAATATGGAAACCATTATTTATCTGTACAATCATAACAATTCCCTTTGTTATTATAGTAATTTATGATGCCCTTAAATGAATATTAGTATTTTAGAGCCTCAATAAAAACGCCCCTCGGAATTTCCGAGGGGCGTTTTTTAATCAGTGTAATCACGCTAATCGGTGAAATCCTGATTAAATTACCTTCATATCGTGCAGTACCGCATTCATATTGCGCACTGCATCGGCGCTCTTGTTAAAGGCGGCCTGCTCTTCGTCGTTCAGGTTATAATCTACGATCTTCTCCCAGCCGTTTTTTCCAATTACTACCGGCACGCCTAAGCAAATGTCTTTCTGGCCATACTCGCCATCTAAGGCTACACAGCAAGGGAACACTTTCTTTTCATCACGAACAATGCTTTCTACCAAAGCGGCACCAGCAGCACCCGGAGCATACCAGGCAGAAGTACCCAATAATCCGGTTAAGGTAGCACCACCCACCATGGTATCGGCAGCAATTTTTTGCAGGGTAGCAGCATCTAATAAATTAGAAACCGCAAAGCCGTTCAGTTGAGCCAAACGGGTCAGAGGGATCATGGTAGTATCACCATGGCCGCCAACTACTACGCCATGCAGATCGCTAGGAGAGCAGTTCAGCGCCTGGCTCAAATAATATTTAAAGCGGGCACTATCTAAAATACCACCCATACCAATGATACGGTTCTTCGCCACACCGCTCGATTTAAGTGCCAGATAAGTCATCGTATCCATTGGGTTAGAGATTACCACAATAATAGCATCAGGAGAATATTTTAGAATATTTTCCACCACACCTTTCACAATATTTGCATTCGTACCAATCAGCTCCTCGCGGGTCATACCCGGTTTACGTGGAATACCCGAAGTAATTACCACTACATTAGAGTTAGCCGTTTTGCTATAATCGTTGGTACTGCCGGTGATTTTGGTATCAAAACCTAATAAAGCGGCCGTTTGCATCATATCCATGGCCTTACCTTCAGCAAAACCTTCTTTTATGTCTAACAATACCAGCTCAGTAGCCAGCTCTTTTCTGGCAATGTTATCAGCACAGGTAGCACCTACGGCTCCGGCACCTACAACGGTAATTTTCATATGCTTATTTAAATTTTTATGGTTTCTGTAATCGAGCCCGAATTTAATAAAAAGACCGTTATATATAGGTTATCCACAGCAAAAAATATTTGTTTGTAAATAGCGCTCCATTAGCCTTTAGCTATGATTAGAATCTTGTATTTTTGCGCATGCAGGAAAAAATTCTCATACTCGATTTCGGTTCACAGTATACCCAGTTAATTGCCCGTCGCGTCCGCGAACTTAATGTGTACTGCGAAATACACCCTTTCAATCATATCCCTGAAATAGACCACAGTTTTAAAGGAATTATCTTCTCCGGAAGCCCTTACTCTGTACGTCAGGAAGATGCCCCGCAGATCGATTTTAGAGCTTGGGAAGGTAAGTTCCCCATCTTAGGCGTTTGCTATGGCGCCCAATATATGGCCCATCACAGCGGGGGCGAAGTACAGGCATCTTCTACAAGAGAATACGGCCGGGTACACCTCGATTTTGTGAATACGGCTAATCCATTATTAAAAAATATTCCGCTGAATTCTCAGGTTTGGATGTCGCACAGCGATACCATCGCCATCATCCCGCCCGATTTTGAGATTATTGCCAGCACCGATACCGTAAAAGCGGCAGCCTATCAGGTAAAGAACAAGGCCATATGGGGTATACAGTTCCATCCCGAAGTGACCCACAGTACAGATGGTAAACAATTATTAGAGAATTTTTTGGTTGATATCTGCGGATGCAGCCAAAACTGGACGCCCGATTCCTTTATCGAAACCACCATATCTGCTTTACGCGACCAATTAGGCAATGATAAAGTAGTACTTGGCCTTTCTGGCGGGGTCGACTCTACCGTAGCTGCTGTGCTCTTGCACCAGGCCATAGGTAAAAACCTGCATTGTATTTTTGTAGACAATGGTCTGTTGCGTAAAGATGAATTTGAGCAGGTGCTGGATTCTTACCAGCATATGGGCCTGAACATTAAGGGTGTAGATGCCAAGGACCGTTTTTATAAAGCCCTTGCGGGATTAAAAGATCCGGAAGCTAAACGCAAAGCCATTGGACGGGTATTTATTGAAGTATTTGATGATGCCGCCCACGAGGTACAAGACGTAAAATGGTTGGGCCAGGGAACCATATATCCCGATGTGATCGAGTCGGTTTCGGTAAAAGGTCCGTCGGCCACCATCAAATCGCATCATAATGTGGGTGGTTTGCCCGATTTTATGAAGCTAAAAGTGGTAGAGCCCTTAAATACCTTGTTTAAGGATGAGGTTCGCCGGGTAGGTAAAGCCTTAGGTATAGATGCCAGTCTATTGGGCCGCCATCCTTTCCCTGGTCCTGGTTTAGCCATCCGTATTCTGGAAGATGTTACCCCAGAGAAAGTGGCCATACTGCAAGAGGCCGATGCCATTTATATCCATCATTTAAAAGCCTCCGGCTGGTATGATAAAGTGTGGCAGGCCGGTGCCATTTTTCTGCCTGTGCAATCGGTAGGAGTAATGGGCGATGAGCGTACCTACGAACAAGTGATCTGCCTGCGGGCCGTTGGTTCGGTAGATGGCATGACTGCCGACTGGAGCCACCTGCCTTATGAACTGCTGGCTAAAATTTCTAACGAGATCATCAATAACGTAAAAGGAATTAACCGGGTAGTGTACGACATCAGTTCTAAGCCACCCGCAACCATAGAGTGGGAATAATGCGTGCCGAAGCACATTTACGCAGTTTTAATAAAGCATTAGAAGCCTATCCGGCCGATACGCCTTTAGCTAAATTCCTGCCCGAATACTTTCGCAAGCACAAGGAAATGGGCTCGGGCGACCGTCGCCGCACTTCACATTTGTTATACACTTATTTTCGTTTGGGTAAAGCCTGTATACAATTGCCGCAAGAGGAACGTCTGCTCCTTGCCGAATTTTTATGCAGTACCACCGCTAACGAATTCTTAGCTCATTTCAGGCCAGATCTGGCCGATAAGATAGATTGGCCTTTGGCCGATAAAATAACTTTACTCGAAAAAGAATCGGATTTTAAATTGCAGGATGTATTTCCTTTCGGGATGCATTTAAGCGAGGGTATAGATACTGATGAATTCCTCCGATCACATTTCATACAGCCCGATCTGTTCATTCGTATTCATCCGGGTAGGGAAACCTTGGTAAAAGCCAAACTGGAGCAGGAGGGGATCAGCTATGAGGAATTGACGCAGCAAACGTTAGCCTTGCCCAATGGTACCAAATTGAACCACTTATTTGGCGAGCAAAACTATTTCGAAGTGCAGGATGCCTCTTCTCAGCAAACCGCCCATTACTTTCAGCCGGCTAAATGGGAGGCCTGGTGGGATGCCTGTGCCGCCTCGGGCGGAAAATCTATTCTGCTGCATCAGTTGGAACCTACGGTGAAATTATTGGTGTCCGACATCCGCGAAAGCGTACTCCATAATCTCGAAGAACGGTTTAAGGCTAACGCGATAAAAAACTACCAGAAGAAAACCATCGATCTGTTGCAAAACCCTGACCCTATATTGCACCATTACGAGTTCGATGGCATTATCCTAGATGCCCCTTGCACCGGATCGGGCACCTGGGGCCGAACCCCCGAAATGATCAGCCAATTTGCAGAACACCGTATTGCCGATTTTCAGAACCTGCAAAAAAGTATTGTCCAAAACGTGGTGAAATATCTTAAACCCGGCAAGCCCCTGATCTACATTACCTGCTCAGTATTTAAAGAAGAGAATGAGGAAATGGTTAAGTACCTTGTTTCTGAGTTAGGCCTGAGAGTAGAAAAACAAAGCCTTTTAAAAGGCTATGCCCATAAAGCCGATAGCATGTTTGTTGCCCGCTTACTTAAGCCATAATCGTCATTTCGATCCGCCAGCCGGCGGAGAGAAATCTCTTATGCAAGAATAAAAAGAGAGATCTCTCCTCACGCTGTGCGTTGTTAGGACGTTGTATCCCTACAGTTCAAAGGTTCATCCCTGCAGTTTAAAAATCTACTCCAATTAGTACTTAATGTATACTTGTGGGTCAACTATTGCTATCATTAGTTAAAAACTATATACGTATAGCTTAAGTGATCCTTGCTACAGTTCAATATATCCTACTAAATGATAGAAATAGCATACATTCATGCCAAAGCTAAATCTCTGTATTTAAAAAAGATATTCGCGAATATCAAAAGTGTTTCCTAATTATTCAAAGTTATATCCCTATATTTTAATGGTAGAGTAATAAGGTCGCAAATGCTACGTTTAAGGATTAGTTTAATCAACTTGAAGATGATACAACTGAACCTAAAACCTTTATTTGCCCTAAGAGGTATAGAAAAGCCTTATCAGTATTTACTGCATGCAGGATTTTCACATCATGTAGCTACGAATTTAGTGGCAGGAAATCTCCAGAGTTTGCGATTTGAACAAATGGAGCGTTTGTGTCATTGTTTGCTTTGCGAACCTACCGACCTCTTGCAATGGCAGCCCAACAAAGCCTATACATATCCTGACAACTACCCTTTGAGTAAACTATTGCCTAAAGAAACACCGGCCAGCCTAAAACTAAGTCTCTCCCGGCTTAATTTTAAAGATCTGGAAGAAATGACTCAGCTTTTCAATGAGCAATTGGAACAGCGTAAAAAACAATAGTTTCGCTTCCGAAATTCAACAATTAAATGAAAAACAGGCGATCATTTTTCAACATCTTTGTAAATCACCAAACATGTCATGGACAATTTATCCTCATTTAATCGTTTTACTGCCGAACTGAAAGACCAAGGCAGCTTAATGCCTGTTTTGTTTATCGGTCATGGTTCGCCAATGAACGGTATTGAGGATAATGAATTTTCCAGAAGATGGAAGGCTATGGCAAAGGAGATTCCTACACCCTCGGCTGTATTGGTGGTATCGGCACACTGGTTTACCAAAGGCACGAAAATTACGGCCATGGATTCTCCGCAAACGATACACGATTTTGGTGGTTTTCCTCAGGAACTTTTTGAGGTGCAATACCCGGCACCGGGCAATGCTAAGTTAGCTAAAGAAACGGCAGACCTTTTACACTCGGCACAGGTTGAATTGGATCATGATTGGGGTTTAGATCATGGTACCTGGACGATTATCAGACACATGTATCCTGAAGCCAATATTCCGGTGCTGCAATTAAGTATAGATTATACTAAGGGCCCGCAATATCATTACGACCTGGCTAAAGAGCTTTATGGGTTACGCAAAAAAGGAGTGTTAATAGTGGGCAGTGGCAATATGGTGCATAATTTGGGCAGATTGGCCTGGCACAAATTGCAAGAATCCGAATATGGTTATGACTGGGCTTTACATATGAACGACCAGTTCAAGTATCTCATCAGTGCCGGAGATCATCAGCCCCTTATTAATTACCATACTTTAGGCAGCGAAGCCCTGTTGGCTATTCCTACTCCTGAGCATTATTTGCCCCTGATGTACACCCTGGGTTTACAGGGCAGCCTTGACGAGGTTGCTTTCTTTAATGATAAAGCCGTAGCCGGTTCGCTTACCATGACTTCGGTTAAACTGGGATGATTTTCTTTTGATCTTATGCTTGCAGCAGCTTCTCGATATCAAATTTCTTCATTTGCATAAAGGCGTACATCACTTTAGGAGCCTTCTCGGGGTCGTTCATTAATTTCCCCAAAATGCTGGGTACCACCTGCCAAGAGACACCGAATTTATCCGTTATCCAACCACATTTACCTTCTTCGCCGCCATCGGCAAATTTATTCCAGTAATGGTCAATATCTTCCTGTGTTTCACAACTCACCACAAAAGATACCGCCCCGTTAAATTTATATTCCGGGCCGCCATTCAATCCCATGAAACGATTGCCATTTAGTTCAAAAACTACTGCCATGGGATTGGCCGAAAGAATCTTTGAATTAGGAAATATGCTGCAATAATAATCGGCAGCAGCCTGGGCCTGGCCGTCAAACCATAAGCAGGGGTAAACGGAATTATTCATATTTGGGTTCTTTGTACTGGTTAATTCTAATTTAATGTTTTTTTAGCAGATCGAAAGCATTGATTGTTAACTCTAAATAAACAAAATTACTATTGTTAGCACTTTCATTATTGGCACTTTCTTCTTGCTGTTTAATAAACGTGCCCATGGTGTAATGCGTAAAACCAAAGTTTGCAGTAAGATAAGCAGAAGGATTAAACCGAGTTCTAAAATCGAGACCATGTCCTAAAAAACCTCCGCTATTACCTGTTTTATCGCGGTTGTAAGCGCTACCAGCCAGCAAATTGTTTAGACGATCTGTTTTACTTGCCAGCCAATAAAAACTATATCCGCTGTCAAACTTAAAGTTCATGTGTTTAACTTTTGCCTGCCATTCTACCTTTATTTTTGGGGTAAAGATGTTTTCCATTACTACATAATCATCTGATGACCAAGGCCGCGAAAAACCAAAATAACGTTCAAACCGATTGCTGATCTGGTCATTTGGATTTTTATCGCCACTAACATACCCTATAAAAGCACTAATGCGGGGTTTTAGCCGATTAGATTTGAAAGTATAACCCATTTCTGAATTCAATGCCCAGGCCTGCTGCTTAAGGCCGTCATCATTCCCAAATTGATAAGTTGAGGATACATCAAAATTTATGGTGGAATTTTGGTTCCATCCATACAGGCGCATTCCTAAGCTATGTATTTTGCGTTGTTTATAATTATTTTCTACCGCAGGACTTTGATCTAGTCTTAGGTAATAAGGCTCAATAGTGATGATATCAGACCATTTACGCCAATGCCCAATTGCCGACAATAAGAGTCTGTGGCCGTCGGTTTTATCTGGTTGATCCATTTTAATAAGAATGGGTTTCAATATAAGCCCATCTATTTGCCAGTCATTGGCATCCTGGCCAATGGCTATTTTAATTCCTGTAAAATTACCGGCGGTATTTCTCCATGAATTCATGCATATTAATCGTCTGTCCAGAAAATCAAAAGCCATGCGTCCAAACCGTATACTTAGTGGCCGTACATTGCCTAAAGGGTCTTTTTTAAAGGCGTGATTGAAATTTAATTCGCCAAAACCCTGCATCAGTTCCATTCTATTTACCTCACGGGTTTCTAAAGCATAATGTCCGAAATATCTTCTGGAGTCGCCAAACTCAAAGCTTAACCTCAGTGGATCTAGTATTTTGTTTATGCCGAAGTATACTTTATGGCGTATTAATAATGGAATATCTTCATTAAAACTCTCGGGTCTTCTGATGTCATTTTTTCTAAATTCGACTCTACCTCGCGATTCTATTCCAATATCTAACCAATTCGTAGCATTTTTGTCTGATCCTGAAAATTGGCTGGCATTACGCACATACTCAGGTTTTCCGGTTTCTCTTTTAGTGCCAAAAGAACCTGGTTCTACATAGTAGGTTTTTTTTTGAAGTGTTGTTGGTTGCAGTAATTCTGCTTGCCGTTCTTGGGCGTATACAACAGTGCAGAGCGCCATTCCAAATGCGCTTAAAAATAGTTCCCGAATCAATTATTGATATTTTAAGATTCAAAAATAGGAATAATAAATAGTCTACCAAATTGGTAGACTATTGTACTTCATATTTTTATATACCTTATAAGGTATTGGTAAGTATAAGGTATAGGTAAGGCCTTTGGTATTTTAAAGTTTTTTACGCGGTTATAAACCTGTATTATTCCGGAACAGTTTGATCGCGATAGCTAACAGGATAATACCGAAAGCCTTACGCATAATATTCAAGCCGGTTTTGCCAAAAAGTTTTTCCAGGCGTTGGGTGTTTTTAAGCACGAGATATACAAAAGCTACATTCAGGATAATTCCAACAATGATGTTTTGGGTAGCATATTCTGACTTAAGAGAAAGCAGTGTGGTCATGGTGCCGGCACCTGCAATTAATGGAAAGGCTAGCGGTACAATAGTGATGCTATCGGGCACTTCTTCTTTAAAGAGATTAATGCCTAAGATCATTTCCATGGCAATGATGAATATTACCATAGAACCTGCTATGGCAAACGACGGAATATCCAGGCCAATAATGTTCAATAAGCCTTCGCCGATAAAAAGAAAAGAAATCATGAGTGCCATTACGGCAATAGAAGCTTTTTCCGATTGTATATGTCCGGCTTTTTGACGTAGCTGAATGACTACTGGGATGGCGCCTAGGATATCGATGATCGCAAACAGGATCATCGTTACGGATATGATCTCTTTGCTATTAAAAGTTAGGTAAGCGCTCATAAGGTGTGTTTTTTTGTAAATATAGCTTAAAAACAAAAAAGTCCCGTTCAGAAATTAATGAACGGGACTTTTTTAGGTTATGATTTCAATTACTTTTTGCCTTGGGCTTCTTTACGAACCACGCTATGATGGCGGCTGTATAAGAAGTAGATAGCAACGCCTAATGCCATCCAAACAATTAGTCTGATCCAGGTATCGCCCGGAAGGGTAGCCATAACGCCTAGAGAAGACAAAATTCCTAAAACTGGTACAACCGGGAATAAAGGAGTTTTAAACGGACGTTCTAAGTCTGGGCGGGTATAACGTAAAATCAGGATACCTGCACAAACAATAACGAAAGCTAGTAATGTACCAATTGACACCAATTCGCCTAACAAACCGATAGGGAAAATACCGGCTACGGCCATACATACCACTCCGGTAATAATGGTAGTGATGTGTGGAGTTTGGAATTTAGGGTGCAATTTGCTGAATGATTTGGGTAACAATCCGTCTTTAGACATGGCAAAGAAAATACGGGGCTGGCCCATTAACATTACCAGGATTACTGAACTTAAACCGGCAATAGCACCAATTTTAATTGGGAAACGCAACCATTCTAAGCCCGGTCCGGCAGCATTAATAGCTACCGCGATAGGAGCTGGATCGTTCAATTGAGTATAACTTACAATACCGGTCATTACTAAACCAACCAGGATGTAAATAATGGTACAGATCACTAATGAGCCTAATATACCCCAAGGCATATCTTTCTGAGGGTTTTTAGCCTCTTGTGCCGCAGTTGAAACTGCATCGAAACCGATATAAGCAAAGAAAATAACCCCGGCCGCACGGAAAATTCCGCTCCAGCCAAACTGGCCAAATTCACCTTTGTTCTCTGGAATGAAAGGAGTATAATTTTCGGCAACAATATATTTAATACCGAATCCAATAAATAATAAGATAACAGCCACTTTAATAATAACGATAATGTTATTAAAGTTGGCCGATTCGCGGATACCGATAACCAATAAAGTGGTCATAATACCCACAATAAACATAGCTGGCAGGTTTAAAAATGCACCTGAAGCAGTTAAATCATGTGTGGCCGGATCATAGATATATGGCGAATTTGCCAAATAATCGGGTATGGCTACACCAAAATCTTTGAGTAAACTGTTTACATAGCCCGACCAGCCTACCGATACGGTGGCTGCTCCAAAAAGATATTCCAAGATTAAGTCCCAGCCAATGATCCAGGCTATAAACTCACCTAAAGTGGCATAAGCGTAGGTATAGGCCGAACCGGAGATGGGGATCATGGAGGCAAATTCGGCATAACATAGGCCAGCAAATGCACAGGCAAAACCTGCTACCACAAACGATAAAACTACACCGGGACCTGCATAATTGGCAGCGGCGTTTCCAGTTAATACAAAGATACCGGCACCAATAATGGCACCAACACCTAAAGAAACTAGGTTCAGTCGGGTTAAAGTACGTTTCAGTGAACCTTCGCCGGTAACCTTGGCTTCAGCGAACAACTGTTCTAGAGATTTAGTAAATTTCATGTTTGGTTAATTTTATACTTAAGTTCAAACCTAATTAATTTATTCGTAA
>JBJTNQ010000091.1:0-3038 GCA_046074105.1 Sphingobacteriaceae bacterium
AAAAAGGCATAATGCAGGAATGGTGAAAGCTACCAAAAATAGAGGGCCATGGCATATAGTTTATAATAAAGAATTCCAAACAAAACTTGAAGCTAATCATTACGAATTAGAACTAAAATCACAAAAGAGTCGAGTTTATATTCAAAGATTAATAAATAAATTTACTGCATTATGAAGGCGTGCCCAGATCGCGATCGGGGCACCGAGTACAAAAGCCGGACTTAGGTTCGGCTTTTGTTGTTTTAATCACCTCCATTTCAATTTACAATATCTATCTCCTGTCTTCGTTATGGTAAGCCATGACTTACTATACTTATATTATCTAATCCCAGAAATCTGGGCGTTTTTATATTGGGCATACTCAAAACCTACCAGAAAGACTAAAAAGGCATAATACAGGAATGATGAAAGCTACCAAAAATAGAGGGCCATGGCATATAATTTATAATAAAGAATTCCAAACAAAACTTGAAGCTAATCATTACGAATTAGAACTAAAATCACAAAAGAGTCGAGTTTATATTCAAAGATTAATGAATAATTTTGCTAAATTATGAAGGCGTGCCCCGATTGCGATCGGGGCTCAGAGTACATAAGCCGGACTTAATATTCGACTTTTGTTTTGATACGAATGAAGAAAACATTCCTTTTTGTTTGCATAGAGAATAGTAACCGGAGCCAAATGGCTCAGGCTTTTGCCAAGCTATGGGGTGGCGAGGCCGTTGAGGCCTACAGTGCAGGATCTCGCCCTTCGGGCAAAATTAACCCAAAGGCTATTGCAGCCATGGCAGAACTGAATTATGACCTCAGTGCACATGATTCTAAATCATTGAAAGATATTCCCAACATTACTTATGATTATGTGGTAACCATGGGCTGCGGCGATGCCTGCCCCTGGGTGCCGGCTAAAAATCGGATTGACTGGCAAATTCCTGATCCCAGAGATATGGAATCGGCAGCATTTAATCAGGTTCGAGATCTGATATCAGAAAAAGTAAAAGCGCTGATCGGTGAATAAAATCCTGAAAAGAACAAGGGTTCTGGCATAAACCAAAACCCTTGGAAAGCTTTTTTGTATTCCCTTCGCTGGTATTATCCAGATCAGGTTCGATGAGTATATTCTCAGATTCCTAAGAACCACCCCAACAAAAAAGCTTTATAAATACAACCCGAAAAGCTTTATTTGGTTTTTATTATTTTGCCGAATTTTTATCGGCGTAGCCAAATACTTTCTTTAATAGTTCGCTGGTTCTGGCAGCGGTGTTCTGCCTGATCTTCAACTCCTCGAGGGCTACTTCATGAAATAAGCCGTCTATTGCTTTTTGTGTAACATAAGCTTCCAGATCGGGGTTAATTGGGGTAACCAGCGGAATTTTATTGTAGCGTGTCATCACATCGCCCCAGTAACGAGTGGCCCCTACTTTGGTTAAACTGGCCTGCACAATGGGTTGAAATTCAGAACGAAGTTCGGCTGTACTTACACGCATAAAATATTGTGTGGCGGCATCCTGCTCTTTACCCAGTACAATTTTACTGGCATCGGCAATGGTCATCTGCTTAATGGCCGATACAAAGATAGGCTTGGCTTCTTTTGCTGCATCTTCTGCAGCCTGGTTCAAGGTTAAGATCACCTGATCGGCCAGCGAGTTAAATCCTAAACTGCGAAGCGTTTTTTCTGCTTTTTGAGCTTCGGGCGGGAACAAGATTTTAACAGCCAGATTATTGAAAAACCCCTTTTCTGCAGAGAGCCGACCAGTACCGGCAGAAACACCTATCTCTAAGGCTTCTTTTAATGCAGAACTCATTTCTCCGGAACTGGGGCTGATTAAAGCTGTACCGGCTTTTTTAATCAGCTGGCCAAACTGACCAGAATTTTGGGCGCTGCAACTGATGAATAGTAAAAGTCCTATGCCCAGGAATGAGAATCTTAAGTTTTTCATATAATTTCTATGTTAATTCTAAATCTAACGATTATTTGGTGCTATTAGTGTTCATGATGTTTGCACAACTTAAAGTCGTGCCAACACTATTTTACAATTGACGCCCTACTGACGTTCTAAACATTAAATACACCTTAAAAAGCGCTACCTTTGCACAGCATGAGTAAACACGGTAGAATATTGGTAGCCATGAGTGGCGGTGTAGACAGTTCGGTAGCATCGGTAATGCTGCATGAGCAGGGCTATGAAGTGATTGGGCTGACCATGAAAACCTGGGATTATGCTTCTTCGGGCGGTTCGTCTAAAGAAACGGGCTGCTGCAGTTTAGATAGCATTAACGATGCCCGTTCGCTGGCGGTGGCTTATGGCTTTCCGCACTATATTTTGGATATCCGCGATGAGTTTGGCGATTTTGTGATCGATAATTTTGTGGATGAATACCTGGCCGGCCGTACCCCAAACCCTTGTGTACTGTGCAATACGCATATTAAATGGGAGGCTTTATTGAAACGTGCCGACAAGCTGGACTGTGAGTTTATTGCCACCGGACATTATGCCAATATCCGCCAGCAGGACAATGGCCGTTATGTGATCTCTAAGGGAAAAGACGAAAATAAAGATCAATCGTATGTGCTTTGGGGAGTTTCTCAGGAAAATTTGGCCCGCACCCGTTTTCCTCTGGGGAGTTTTGCCAAATCAGAGATTCGCCAAATGGCTTTAGATATGGGTCAGGTGGAACTGGCAAACAAATCGGAGAGTTACGAGATCTGCTTTGTGCCGGATAACGATTACCGTGCTTTTTTGCGCAATAAAGTAAGCGATTTGGATGAACGCATAGGTCCCGGTAACTTTATTTTAAGCAATGGTAAGGTAGTAGGCCAGCATCAGGGCTATCCTTATTATACCATTGGGCAAAGAAGAGGTTTGGGCGTGGCCTTTGGCCAGCCGATGTTTGTCACCCGTATTTTTCCAGAAAACAATACGGTAATGCTGGGTACTGAAGAAGAATTACAGCAACATTCTGCCCGCATACGTAATGTTAATTTGGTGAAGTACGAAAGCATTACCGAACCTATGGAAGCGGTTACTAAGATCAGA
>JBJTNQ010000092.1:0-20787 GCA_046074105.1 Sphingobacteriaceae bacterium
CGGAGCCATTGCACCATTGGGCGGGTTCACAAAAAACTCAAAATCATCATCACCTCTTTTCATTACCCTGAACCCCTGGCGCATATTACTATCCAGGCCATCCATATGCATTCTTACCGTTTTTAAAATAGAATCAACCTCTACATTCACCCTCATGCTGTCGCCTTCCATTTTAAAATGACGGGGCATCATCATCAAGTCATCTCCATGAAAGTTCATCGCTCCTGGCGATTTCAGATGTTTAATCGTTACCTCTTCGGGGCCATCGCCTTTCTTTTTACGGATAATTACCTGCACATCCTGATTACCATTGGGCCTTAGGGTTCGTTCCTCACTCAGTTCGATTTGAGGTGCATTATCCAGCTCTTTAAGCAACTTTTTACGTTCTGCCTTACTTACGTCTTTCAGGTTTTTCCCATTAATTATGGTATCGCCATTTCTGATGATAATGGTCTTTTTAATTTCTTTTTTATCCTGAGCCTTAGCCGTATTGGGTTTGGCGCCCGTAATAACGATGAGCACCAATGCTCCGAGAAGTAATTTCTTTTTCATGTGATTTGATTTTAATGAATGATCAAAGCTAAATACATAGCGAACCCGATTTTGTTAAGGCTTTGTTAAAAGATGTTAAAAGATAGGACACAACAGCGTTCTTAAGTATTTTTGTGAAGGATGAAAAAGAAAAGCATTGTATTAATTATCAGCCTCATGGCCTTTGCCTTAATGGGTGTACTGGGCATGCAATGGTATTTCCTGAGCCAGTCTTATCACCTAAAATCTCAGCTTTTCGACCAAAGCGTAAACGAATCTTTAAACAATGTGGTCAGGAAGCTAGAGAAACAAGATGCATTTAATTTTCTGCTCCATAAAGCAGTAGATACTCAAAAGATACATAAACCCATACCGCCACCAAGCCTTTTTGTTAAACATAAAATAAAAAGGAACCCCAGCAGCTATGCGGCCTACCTAAAAAAACAGCAATTTAAGGCCGATAGTTTATTCAATATTCGCGATAGCTTATTACGCTCCAGGTATCCTTTGGTATTGGCCTATAACGAGTCCGAACCGGAGGAAAACAACCTGGATTTACAGGTAGAGGTAATGCAGTATGAAGACGCTTTGGGGCAAATACACCAGCAAACCCTCACCCGAAGGGTTCCCGGTATCAACTTCCGCAAAAAGATAAAATCCAATATTTTAAAACAAGATTCTATCAGGCAGTATGTGGTTTTCGACCCCCAAACCGGACCACGATTGGTTACTTTAGCCAGACCCCAATTAAGCGACATTCAGCGTACAGATACCCCAAGGGCCAGAAAAAGCCATGAAATTAGGTACGTAAAGAAGTTTCTAGACTCGGTACAGGATGATAAAAGAAATATTATCCAGGATCTGGCTCAGGAATTTAAACAAACCGCCATTCCGCTTAAAGAACGTATACAACCCCTTTTGTTAGATTCTTTATTGCGTTCTGAATTAAAAAATAAAGGCATAGGTGGCGATTTTTCGTACCAAGTGAGTTTAACTAATTCCGACTCGGTCATTTTCAGAAAAGCCTCCAATTCCAGTCAGTTTATACCGGCCAACAGTTATAAAACTCAGCTTTTCCCGAAAGATATGCTTCGGGAGTCGGGCTGGCTCATGATCTCCTTCCCGAATAAGAATAACTACATCCTATCTAACATGGTTTGGATCATGGCCCTATCAGGAGCGCTACTATTGGTATTACTGTTCTCTTTCGGGTATACTTTGCAAATGATCATCAGGCAAAAGAAGGTTTCGGAAATGAAAACGGATTTCATTAATAACATGACCCATGAATTTAAAACTCCGGTAGCTACCATCATGATTGCCAGCGAAGCCTTAAAAGATGAGGAAGTGCAGCTAGATAAAAGCCGTATAGACCGTTTAGCGGGTATTATTTATGATGAGAATGTGCGCCTGGGGAATCATATTGAGCGGGTATTAAATATTGCCCGAATTGATAAGGAAGATCTGAAATTAGATCTGAAAGAAGTAGAAGTAAATGTGCTATTGGCTGCAGTGGCCGACAGCATGAGCCTTCAGTTACAAAAAAGCGGAGCAGAAATTACTTTAAACCTAGCTGCCGAAAACGATAAAATATGGGGCGATGAACTGCATTTATCTAATGTGATCTTTAATTTGCTAGATAATGCCCTGAAATATTGCCAAAGCCAGCCCATAATCGAACTAAGTACATTTAATTCCGGCAAGAATTTAATCATTCGTGTAAAAGATAACGGCATAGGTATGAGCCGCGATCAACTGGCCAAAATATTTGATCAGTTTTACCGTATACCTACCGGAAATGTGCACGATGTTAAAGGATTTGGCTTAGGTTTGAGTTACGTAAATACGATTATTAAACAGTTCAAAGGCCAGATAAAAGTGAAGAGTGAAAAAGATAAAGGATCTGAATTTGAAATTAGCTTAGCCACCCGATGAAAAAGATATTATTAGTAGAAGACGATCCTAATCTGGGCCTCCTTTTGCAAGATTACCTTCAGCTTAAAGGTAAGTTTGAGGTAGTTTTATGTATCGATGGCGAACAAGGTTTACGAGCGTTTACCAAAGATCCTTTCGACCTTTGCATTCTGGATGTGATGATGCCTAAAAAGGACGGCTTTACACTTGGTAAAGAAATTCGGAAAATTAATCAGGAAGTGCCTATCATATTTGCTACCGCTAAAACCATGATAGAAGATAAGACCGAAGCCTTTGGCCTGGGTGGCGACGATTACATTACCAAACCGTTTAGGATAGAGGAATTACTTTTACGCATTCATGCCTTACTCAAAAGGGTTTCGAGCGATAAAAGCAATGAGCAGAACCAGCAAACCCATTTTCAGATCGGGCAATATGCCTTCGACTATGCCTCACAGACTATTCTTATCAATACCCATCAACAAAAATTAAGCACCAAAGAAGCAGAACTCCTTCGCCTGCTTTGTTTAAAACAAAACGAAGTGCTTACCCGAGAAGAAGCCCTGTTGGCTATTTGGCATGATGATAATTATTTTAACGGCCGCAGCATGGATGTTTTTTTAAGTAAACTGCGTAAATATCTAAAAGCCGACCCCAAGGTAGAGATCATTAACGTGCACGGCCGTGGCTATAAGCTCTTAGTCCAATCAAATTAAGTCTGTACAACAATCGTTTGCGTATTAACTGTTTACACTTTTTTATCAGTTCTGTATTTTTCTTATTAAGCAAGAATACAAACCATTAATACAGAATTAAATAAATTTCTTTTTGTTTTATTAAAACTTGATTAAAGGCAATTTAAATTTGGTTTATAAACATAAATTACTGTCAAATGAACCAAAAGAACCTAGCTGTTATCATGCTAATTTGTGGCGTTTTACCAGCACTTAGCTCTTGCAATAAAGAGCAGGAGTGGAAACCACAAAAATCAGAAATAACGTTTAAAGATGCACTTGGAATAAAAGAAATTTCCTATCACAACAACAATAGAGGTAACACCGGGTACAGTCTGAACCGGGATATCATATTATATCCTGTTCCCAGTCCAAAGCCGGTAATTATTGCCTCACCCGATCCAGAACCAGATCCCTGGATTAATTAAAGTTCAATTACCTTAACCCCTTAATTGATACTTGGCAAAAAGCCCCCGATGAATATTGGGGGCCTTTGTTTTTTACAGATCAAATTTTATGCCCTGCGCTAAAGGAAGCTGAGTAGAATAGTTAATGGTATTCGTTTGCCTACGCATATAGGCTTTCCAGGCATCAGAACCCGATTCCCTACCACCGCCGGTTTCCTTTTCACCACCAAAAGCACCACCAATTTCGGCACCCGAAGTACCAATGTTCACATTGGCAATACCACAATCTGAACCTTCTGCCGATAAAAACTGTTCTGCCTCTCTCAGATTTAAGGTCATAATGGCCGAAGAAAGTCCCTGCGGAACCCCATTCTGCATAGCAATGGCTTCATCCAGGGTTTTATATTTCATTACATATAAAATGGGGGCAAAGGTTTCTTCGCAAACAATGTTAAAGTTTGGCTTAACCTCTGCAATACATGGTTTTACATAACAGCCCGATTCATAGCCCGCTCCACTTAAAACTCCGCCTTCTACTAAAAATTTTCCGCCCTCCGCTTTACATTTTTCGATGGCCTCTAAATAAATTTGGGTAGCTCCTACATCAATTAGTGGGCCCACATGATTTTTTTCGTCTAAAGGATTGCCAATTCTTAATTGCTGATAAGCATTCACCAATTTTTGAGTAAAAGCATCGTATACACTTTCGTGGATAATTAAACGACGGGTGCTGGTACAGCGTTGTCCGGCAGTACCTACGGCTCCAAAAACACAGCCAATTAAAGAAGTATCCAAATCAGCATGTTCACTAATAATGATGGCATTATTTCCACCCAGTTCTAAAATAGTTTTACCAAAGCGGGAGGCTACGGCACTAGAAACCATGCGTCCAACACGGGTAGATCCCGTAAAGGAAACCAAAGGAATATGCGGATCCTGATTAATGCGGTCGCCGGCAGCATTACCCAAAACCAAACAACTAACACCTTCCGGAACGTTGTTGGCCTTAAACACCTTAGCAATAAGTTTTTGGCAGGCTACCGCACAAAGCGGAGTCTTTGAGCTCGGTTTCCACACACATACATCGCCGCAAACCCAAGCTATGGCGCTATTCCAGCTCCAAACAGCTACCGGAAAATTGAAAGCCGAAATAATGCCCACCACACCCAGCGGATGCCATTGTTCGTACATACGATGGGCCGGCCTTTCCGAGTGCATACTTAAACCATACAGCTGACGCGATAAGCCAACGGCAAAATCGCAGATATCTATCATTTCCTGTACCTCGCCTAAACCTTCCTGCAAACTTTTACCCATTTCATACGAAACCAGTTTCCCGAGGTCCTGCTTATGCTTGCGCAATTCTTCCCCCAACTGTCTAACCACTTCCCCACGTTGCGGAGCAGGCACTTTACGCCATTGCAAAAAAGCTTGCTGAGCGGTTTGTATCACTTGCTGATATTCAGCTTCAGCAGCCTGATTAAATGAAGCGATGAGTTGGCCATCTACAGGCGAAAAGCTCTCTTTTAAGCCCTCTGAATTGGTAGTTCCCCATTTTTGTCCGGTACTCCAGGCTGGATTTTGGCTTTCAATACCCAGGTTTTTCAATATAGGTTGAATGTCTATTTTCATGGTATATGGTATTTACATCAAAGGTAATCTTTTCTTAGGGAGCTACCCGACCGCAATTTTTATTTCAGACCTGATTTTTGTGAATAAATGCCCCACAACAGTTGAGATGTGGAAAACTTGATCCATAGAAGCGAACATTTTAAAGTATTTTGAGCAACATTAGATGGCTGGCAGGATATTTGGAATAGAATATCAACGGTCCATTACTAACGTTTTCAAATTTTCTATATGGAAGACGATTTCGAATTTGACTTTTCTGAAGACCCTCGGTTTTCGGTAGAACGTTACGAGGAAATGATCCGCAATCAGGATCAATACTTTTTCGATGCACAGGCTTTTGAAGGAATTATTGATTATTATATCGAAAAAAATGATCCCATTAAGGCCTTACAAGTGGTAGAGTATGCATTAAGCCAGCATCCCTTTGCCGTAGTATTTCTGTTAAAGCAGGCACAGTTGTTTTTGGTGACCAATAACCTCGAAAAAGCTTTTAAAGCTTTAGATAAAGCCGAAACCCTGGAAGCATCTGAACCCGATATTTATACTTTACGTGGAAATATTTTTGAAGGCCTGGAGCGTCATACCGAAGCCTTAGAAAATTATCAGAAAGCCTTAAGTATTTCCGAAAATCGGGATGAGATCTTATTGCACATGGCTTATGTGTATCAAAACATGTCTAATTACGAGGAAGCAGTAAAATACCTGAAACTTTGCCTCGAAAACAACATGGAAAACCAGGAGGCTTTGTATGAACTGGCTTTCTGCTACGATGTGCTAGATAAACAGGAAGAAAGTATTGCCTTTTATCAGCAATACATAGATACCGAACCTTATTCGTATGCCGCCTGGTATAACCTGGGCAATGCTTTTAACAAGCTCAATTTATACGAAAAAGCAATCGATGCCTACGATTATGCCATCCTGATCAAAGAAAATTTTTCTTCGGCCTATTTCAATAAAGGAAATTCGCTGGTACACCTAGATCGCTACCTCGAGGCCATTGAAGTATATAAACAAACCTTCGAATATGAGCCACCCAGTGCCGACACCTATTGTGCCATTGGCGAGTGTTATGAGAAGATGGAGCAAATGGATGAGGCCCGCAAATACTATAAAAAAGCAGTTAAACTAGACCCAGAACAGGCCGATGCCTGGTTTGGCATAGGCGTTACCCTCGATTTTGAAGAACGCTTCTTCGAATCGCTGCATTTCTACAAAAAAGCATTGGAGCTTGACGATAAAAACCCCGATTTCTGGTTTGCCATTGCCGATGCGCAATACAAATTAAAGCAAATAGAAGAATCGGAGAAGGCTTATGAGAAAGTAGTAGAACTAAACCCGATAGATATTGAAGCCTGGCTCGATTATTCTTCCATTCTTTTTGAGCAAAGCAAGCTGAATGAGGCTATAGAAATTATTGCTTTAGGAATTAAAACCAACCCCGATGCGGCAGAACTATATTACCGCATGGTAGCCTATCTTTTTGCTGATGGGCAATATGCAGAAGCCATCAGCTTTTTAGAAACCGCACTGAGCACCGATCCGGAAAAACATTTTATTCTCTTCGAATATCTTCCACAATTGCAGGAGAACAAAGTGATCATCGATATTATTAACCGTTACACCCACTAAAAAACGGCTAAAAGCCCTACCCTTTTATATTTAGATTTTTTTTTGAGATTTGCAGCATGAATTATACGCTTAACAATATTCCTGAACGTACCCAAAAGCCGAGAGATAAAGGCATCACCATGGTGATGGATAAAGGACTAAGTATCCGTGAGATTGAAGATTTTTTAGAGGTTTCTGGCGGCCATACCGATATCGTAAAACTAGGATGGGCCACTTCTTATGTCACTCCAAATATTGACAAAAAACTAAAGATCTATAAAGACGCCGGTATTCCAACTTATTTTGGAGGCACCCTGTTCGAAGCTTTTGCTATCCGTAATCAGTTTGATGATTACCGTAGAATTTTGGACAAATACGGCATGGAATATGCCGAAGTATCTGATGGTTCGATAGATATTGAGCACGATGAAAAATGCGAATACATTCGTAAGCTTAGTGAGCAGGTAACGGTTATTTCTGAAGTAGGATCGAAAGATGCAGCCAAAATATTTGCTCCTTATAAGTGGATCGCTTTAATGAAAGCAGAAATTGAGGCCGGTTCATGGAAAGTGATTGCCGAGGCCCGTGAAGGTGGAAACGTAGGTATCTATCGCGACTCGGGAGAGGTAAGAGAAGGTTTGGTAGACGAAATTTTAACACAAATACCAGAAGAAACCATTATTTGGGAAGCTCCTATTAAGGCGCAACAAGTATGGTTCATTAAATTAATTGGCACCAATGTAAACCTGGGAAATATTGCACCTGCCGAGGTAATTCCTCTAGAAACCATCCGTTTAGGTTTGCGTGGTGACACTTTCAGCCATTTTCTGGATCAGAAATAATTGGAAAGACTTTTGCTGCTTATTTAAACATGAAAAAGTACGGAATTATTGGCTACCCTCTGGCACACTCTTTCTCTCTGGGTTACTTTACCGAGAAGTTTAAAAAAGAAGGGCTAAGCGACTGCGAGTATCAGGCTTTTCCTATTCAAAATATCAGCGATTTGCCCGAACTTCTGAAACAAAACCCCGAATTATGTGGCTTAAACGTTACCCATCCACATAAAATTGGCGTTATTTATTACTTGGATAAACTAGACGAGGCCGCCAAAGAGATTGATGCAGTAAACTGCATTAAAATAGTGAATAATCGTCCGGTAGAGTCTTTCTTTAATGGCGAACTATCCTCTACACAGGTACGTTTAGAAGGTTATAATACCGATGCTTACGGTTTCGAAGCTTCGCTTAAACCTTTACTCAAAAAGCAACATCAGAATGCCCTTATCCTGGGCGATGGGGGCGCTTCAAGGGCGGTGGCTTATGTATTAAAGAAACTGCATATCGATTACCAGATCGTTTCTCGGAGAGCAAGGAATAAACAAATAAGCTATACCGATTTGAATGCCGAGATCATGGCCGAAAACCTGCTCATCATTAATACCACTCCACTGGGCACTTTTCCGGAAATAGCAGGCTGTGCCGATATTCCGTACGAATATTTTACCGATAAACACCTGGCTTACGATCTGGTTTACAATCCGGCAGAGACCGAATTCCTGAAGCGGGCCAAGGCACGTGGCGCCAGCATTAAAAACGGCTTAGAAATGCTGCACATACAGGCAGAAAAAGCCTGGGAAATTTGGAACAGCTAAATGATACGATTAAGTTTTTTCTTGTTTTTTTTCACGCTGTTGGGCGGACTGGCTTCCTGCGGTGGCGATTATTCGCCTAAACCCCGCGGTTATTTCCGCATAGAGTTTCCCGAAAAAAAATATCAGGCTTATACGGCCAAAGCTCCTTATACCTTTGATTATCCGGTTTATGCCCAGATCGTTCCCGATACCCGGGCCGATGCGCAAGCCTACTGGATTGATATAGCCTACCCCGATTTTAATGGCCGTTTACACCTCAGCTATATGCCGGTAAGATCTAAAAAAGAATTTAACGAACTGGTAGAAGATGCCCGCACCTTTGTGTTTAAACACACGGTGAAAGCTACCGCGATAGATGAGGCCCGAATTTACTATCCGGAGCGAAAGGTTTACGGTATTTATTATAATATTGATGGCAATACGGCCTCTTCGGTTCAGTTCTTTTTAACCGATAGTACAAAAAACTACCTCCGCGGAGCCTTGTATTTTAACGAACAGCCCCAAATCGATTCTATTAAACCGGTTTTAGACTTCCTGAAAAAAGATATTGATGTAATGATCAAGTCTTTTAAATGGAAAAGATAGTGAGCTGCATAAGCCGGCAAAAATAAACCCGGGTGAAGCGGATACCGGCCCGGAGCTTAAGGCCCGTGGGCGTATGAGCGTAAAACGGGACTGCAGGTGTTAAAAAAAGAGCGTCCCGGTAAATGCCGGGACGCTGCTCATTTTCAAACAAATAATCAATTATTTCAGGGTCTCTTTCTTCTCAATAAGATAGGAGATAAATAAGCCCAAACCTCCAAAAATGCCCACTAGGGCAAAGTACACCGGTACGTTGGCATCATCGTCCTGAACAAGATTTGCGCTAAATAAAGTATGGTCTAAGTAAAAGGCCAAAAACAAACCAATACCTGCACCCATTAGCAATAAACCCCACTTTAAATTGCGATAAGGGGCTGGCTGCGGCCGGTTCAGTTTGGGGTCTAAGCCTTGCTGAATCATAGCCATGTGTTCTTTGTTTGCCAAATAGCGCAAGCCAAATACCATGGCAAATGCACCTAAGCTGATTAAAATGGGAACTAATATTCCTGATTCCATAACATTGAGTTTTAAGGTTTACAAAATTTCTTCGATCATGCGATCTGTACACTATGACGTGGTGATTTTTAGTTGGGTTACACCCTTAGGCGAAAAAAGAGTTAAATTAATAAAATACGAACTGTAACCGCTTCGTTAATATAGGCGTCTGATAAGATATTGATGCAAAACAAAGAATCTGATGTAGAGCTGATAGCACAAGTGCTGGCTGGTAAGCAAGGTGCTTATGCCGAGTTAATTAAACGGCACCAGCGTTATGTGTTTACTTTGGCCTTGCGCATGGCTAAAAACCGGGAAGATGCAGAAGAGATAGCACAAGATTGTTTTGTAAAAGCGTACCGTTCGCTGGCCAATTTTGAGCAAAAATCGAAATTCAGTACCTGGCTGTATCGCATTGTTTTTACTACCGCGATGACTTATTTAAGAAAGAAAAAACTGGAAACAGACTCGATTGATGAGGAAGATACGCAGATACAACTGGCAGGCGCCGTTTCTGATCTGGCAGCCGACTGCGTAGAGCGTCAATCGAAATATGTTTACCTAAACCGTGCCATTGGCCAGTTATTGCCCGACGATGCAGCCATTATTACGCTGTTTTATCAGGGAGAACAATCGCTGGAAGAAATAGGAAAGGCCCTGCAGATGGAACAGAACACGGTGAAGGTGAAATTGCATAGGGCAAGGCAAAGGTTAAAAGTTCAGCTAGAAAGCTTATTAAAAGAAGAAGTAAAAGAACTGATATGAAAAATATAGAAGAACAGATGTGGAAATATGTTTCGGGCACTTGTTCGGCAATAGAACAGGAGGAATTGGAACAACTAATGACCCATCAACCCGAATATCGTGCACTTTTTCAGGAAATTAGTGCCACGCATTTGGCCTTAATGCAACTGGAACTGGAGGAGCCTTCCATGAGCTTTGAACGGAATGTTATGGAGCAGATTAAATTGGAACCTTTACCGAGCAGGTTTCCACAGGTAGACCAACGGATTATTCGTGGTATTGCCGGTTTTTTTGCATTGAGCATTTTAAGTCTATTGGTCTATGCCTTTTACCTTACCGACTGGACACAGGCCGCTCTTAATTTTAAAATGCCTGAATTTAACTGGGATATCCATTTCAATAAAACCATTTTATCAGCTTTTTTATTCATAGATATGATCCTGGGATTGTATTTTTTGGATTATTTGCTGCGAAAGAAATGGCAGGCGAAATAAAAAAGAGAAAAATTAAAACCTTTTCTCTCTAAAATAGTTTTATAGTATGAACATGTAAAACGGTTCAATTGTGATAAGGTTTAGGTTGAAAGTCTCCTGAGAAATCAGGGGACTTTTTTTATTGCTTTATTTTAATTAATCAATCGATTGATTAACTTTGGGCGCTACACATGAGCGAAGAAAAAATAGATAAGAAAGAATTGCTGCTGGATTGCGCCGAAGACCTGTTCGCCGAATTGGGTTTCGAGGGTGCTTCTACCCGCCAAATTGCCAGCCATGCCGGCATGAACATTTCTATGCTAAACTATTATTTCGGATCTAAAGAAGGCTTATATCTGGCGGTGGTAGACCGTCGGTTAAGCACTTTCAGACAGACCCTTATTCATTTAAATGAAGAAAATATTTCATCGTGGGATAAACTGAACCGTTGTATCACGCTTTATGTAGACCGCATGATGAGCAACTCTAAGTTCCATCGGCTTATTCATCGGGAACTTTCGGTAGGTCAGCGTTCAGAAATGAACGATTTTATAACCAATAGCCTGCTGAAAAATATTGAAGAAGTAAAACGGATTATAGAGGAAGGAATTAACAATAAAACTTTTAGAAAGGTGGATGTAGAAATGACTGTAGCCAGCATTTTTGGCGTTCAGGGTTATGTGCTTAATGCCACCTCCATGGCATCTAAGGTTTTAGGGAAAGATCTGCACAACTCCGAAGTGCGGGAAAATGACATTAAACCCCGATTAAAGAATTTTTTACACGATTATCTTAAAGCACACTTAACACCAAATGATAAATAGACTAAAAAGTATGCCGCAAAGCGGATTAAGGCTTTGGATACGGGCCCTAATTTTTATGTTGCCCCTAGGCTTAAAAGCACAAGAGGTTAAAAAATTAAGCCTTGAACAAGCCATAAGCCTGGGTTTGGAGAATAGCAAAGCGCTTCATTTATCCAAAAGCCGTATAGAGGTGGCGCAAGCCAAATATCAGCAATTAAGGGCCCTCCAATTTCCGCAGGTTAAAGCCTTTAGTACCTATTCTAAGTACAACGATGTGCCCGAGTTCTTGTTTCCGGGCCAAACGGTTTCTTCTTTCCCTAATATTCCGAATGTATACCGCAACGGGGTTGCTTTAGTACAGCCGGTGTCGGGCGGATTTCGTGCCCGTGCCATGCTGGAATCTGGAGAGTTATTGGCTAAGGCCGTAGCTATGGATGCCGAGAAAGATGAGGCTGAAATTAAGCTTAACCTGGTAGCTACTTATTTTAATCTGTATAAGTTGGAGGAAAGTAAAAAACTAATAGATGAGAACCTGGCCAGTACCGAAAGAAGGTTGAAAGATGTGCAAAATCTGGCTAAGAACGGCCTGGCTCCCCGTAACGATGTATTAAGAGCCGAACTGCAGGTCTCGAACATGCGCCTGGCACAAATAGATGCAATGAATGCTCTTCAGGTGGCTAATTTCAATTTTGGCATTTTACTGGGCCTGCCGGAAAATGTGAAGATTCAGGTAGAATCGGCCACTGTTTACGTTCGCCCAACAAAAACCTATGAAGAATATGTGCAGGATGGAATACAGAAACGCCCTGATCATTTGGCAGCGGCTTTCCGTCTGAAAACTGCCCAAAACAATTTAAAAGTAAGCAGAGCCGGGTATTTTCCGGTTATCAGCCTGAATGCCAATTACCTGAATGCCAATCCTAATCCACGATTAATTCCGGCGCAAGCCAAATGGTTTAATACCTGGGATTTCGGAGTTAGCCTGGCTTACGATCTGACCGGATTATTTACCAATAAGCATCAGTTGGCTGAGGCTAAAGCACAAATTGTGCAAGGCCGTTTAGGGCTAGACCAAACCCAAGATCAGATCCGTATGGACGTAAATCAGCAATACCTTACTTATATCCAACAAAGTCAAAAACTGGAGGTAAGCCGCCAGGCCGTAGCACAGGCTACAGAAAATTATCGGGTAGTTAAAAACAAATACGATAATCAGGTGGCCTTACTGACCGAGGTATTAGATGCCGACGTATTATTACTTCAAACCAAACTAAATGATGCCGTTGCCAGAGCAGATGCAGAACTGGCTTATCAGAAATTATTAAAATCAACCGGAAACTTTTAACCACACCTTATACCATGGCTAAATCAGCAAACAAAAAAAGCAAGAAGAAAATATTTCCGTTCATTATGGGCGGCATTGTATTGATATTACTCTTAGTTGGCGTAACGAAATTCCAATATGCTCTTCATCATGAAGAAACCGACGATGCTCAGGTAGAGGGCAATATCAGCCCTATTGCACCCCGCTTATCGGGTTATATACAAGATATCAGGGTGGTAGAGAACCAGGCGGTAAAAGCCGGCGATACCTTGATCATTTTAGACAACCGCGATCTTTTGGTACGTGTAGCACAAGCAGAAGCAGGTTTAGAAAATGCTAAAGCAGCTTTATTGGTTGCACAGGCCAATACCAGATCGAGCCGCAGCACCGTGGCCAGCAGCGGTGCCAATATTGAGACTGCCCGGGTAAAAGTATGGCAGGCCAATCAGGATTTTAAACGTTACAGCAACCTGATTAAAGATGGTTCTATTACCCAGCAGCAATTTGATGCCGCAAAGGCTGCAAAAGATGTAGCAGAAGCACAATTAAAATTAGCCATCCGTCAGCAGGAAACTTCTACTACGGGAACCGATGCGGTTTCTAACCAGATCGCAGTAGCCGAAGCTCAGGTTAAACTACGCCAGAGCGAACTGGACTTTGCCAACTTGCAATTGTCTTATGCTACCATTACCGCACCTGCTTCGGGTTTTATTGCTAAAAAAAGTATTCAGGTGGGTCAATTGGTACAAGCCGGACAAGCATTGTGTGCTATTGTAAAAGACAACCAGGTTTGGGTAACGGCTAATTTTAAAGAAACGCAGATCGGAAAAATGAAAGTGGGCCAATCGGCCGTAGTTAAAGCAGATGCTTTTCCGGGTAAGGAGTTTAAGGGAGAAATTGAATCGTTTGCTCCGGCAACAGGTGCTAAATTCTCTTTATTACCTCCGGATAATGCCAGCGGAAACTTTGTAAAAGTGGTACAGCGTATTCCGGTTCGTATTCGCTTAAATAACGATCCTGAATTGCAAAACCTGCGTTCGGGAATGAATGTGAAAGCTATCATTAACTTAAAATAATCCCCCGAAAACAAATGGAATCTACCATAGAATATGGTTTTCGGAAATGGATCATAGCGATAACAGTTATTGTTTGCTCGCTGCTTGAATTAATTGATACCTCAATTGTAAATGTGGCCATTACCCAGTTGATGGGTAATTTGGGCGCTACCTTAAGCGAAGTGAGCTGGGTAATTGCAGCTTATGGTATTGCGAATGTAATTATTGTTCCGATGACGGGATGGCTTTCTTCGCAATTCGGTAGGCGGAATTATTTTGCAGCTTCTATCATCTTGTTTACCGCGGCTTCTTTTCTCTGCGGTAATTCTACCAGCATTTGGGAATTGGTGGCTTTCCGTTTTATTCAGGGAATTGGCGGCGGTGCGCTATTAGCCACTTCGCAAACTATTTTATACGAAACTTTTCCTCCGGAGCAAAAGGGCTTAGCCAGCGCTTTATACGGCATAGGCGTACTCATGGGTCCAACATTAGGGCCTACCATTGGCGGATACATCATTGACGATTATAACTGGCCTTATATTTTTTATGTAAACATCCCGGTAGGAATAGCTGCGGTAATACTTACCTTAAACTTTATTAAAAACCCACCATATATGTCGGGAAACCGAACGCCTGCATCGCAGGTAGACTGGCTGGGTATTGCCCTCCTCATTGTGGGTGTGGGTTCTTTACAAATGATATTAGAACAGGGCGAGCGGGAAGATTGGTTCGAATCTACCTATATTACAGTTTTCAGTGTGGTGGCCTTGCTGGGTATTATCGGCTTTATATGGCGTGAACTCACCGCCGAAAAGCCGATCGTTGATCTCAGGGTACTTAAAAACCGGAACCTATCTATAGGGGTACTATTTTCTTTCATATTGGGCTTCGGCCTATTCTCCAGTGTATTTGTAATTCCGGTATTTGTGCAAAGCATTTTAGGCTTTACCGCCCTGCAAACTGGCCTTATGCTAATTCCGGGAGCTATTGCTACTGGGTTTATGATGCCCATAGTAGGGAATATGATCCAGAAGGGAATTTCTCAGAAATACATGATTGCGGCAGGATTTTTTATATTTTTCTGCTTTACACTATGGGTGTATAATATCATTACCCCTCAGGCCGGCGAAGAGGTGTTTTTTTATCCGCTTTTATTAAGAGGTGTAGGATTGGGTTTACTGTTCGTTCCGGTAACTACTTTTTCGCTTTCGGCATTAAAAGGTAAAGATATTGCCACCGGTGCCGGTTTAACTGCCATGGTTAGACAGTTGGGTGGTTCATTTGGAGTGGCTATTGTTTCCAGCTTTATTGCCTCAAGAGCCCTGGTACACCGCAATAATTTATTAAGCCACGTTTCGGTATTCGACTATCCGGTACAAGAACGCTTAAAACAACTAGGTCAGGCCCTGGGGGCTGGCGGAGATCCTGTTAGGGCCCAGAATCAGGCTTATAAAATTCTCGATTTTACGGTCACCAAACAGAGTTTTATCTTAACCTATATGGATACCTTCCTTTACCTGGGTATTTTCTTCCTGGTTTGCATGCCCTTGGTTCTATTAATACGGAAAACAAAGGCTGCCAAGGTGGATCTTTCCTCGGCACATTAATATTCTATCATCTTCTGACAGGCTCAAGATGACCTAAGTTCGGGACGGATACCCACTACAATTAAAAAGCCCTGCCAAAAATTTCGGCAGGGCTTTTTAATTAATATACTGAATTTAGATTGGCAGAAACCTTACTGACCAGGGCTTCTTTGTTTAATTACCTTTATGATATAAAATTAACATTATACTTCATGGCGGGCAATACTTATTTTTCCACAGTTCCTGCCGATGGTTTCAGTGTGGTTTCAAATAATTTAAAGATCCGCTTATATTCATCGGTCCAGCTGGATGGCTCGGTAAATCCATGATCTTCTACCGGGTAAACAGCCAATTCCCACTTATTTTTGCCCAGTTCAATTAAACGCTGGCTTAAGCGTACAATATCCTGAAACTGCACATTTTCATCTACCATACCGTGGCACATCAATAAATTCCCCTTTAATCCTTCGGCAAAATAGATCGGCGAACTCTGACGGTAGGCTTTTTCATCATTAGCAGGCTCATTTAAAATATTGGAAGTATAACCATGGTTATAATGTGCCCAATCGGTAACCGATCTTAAGCCCGCACCCGAAGCAAATACATCAGGTTCAGTAAATAAGCCCATCAGGGTAATAAAGCCGCCGTAAGAGCCGCCATACACACCCACATGTTTAGGATTCACCCCGTATTTTTCGACCAGCAATTTCACCCCATCTACCTGGTCGCTCAGGTCTTTTCCGCCCATATGACGGTAAATTCCGGTACGGTGATTACGGCCATAACCAGAACTAGCGGTATAATCTACATCCAGCACGGTATAACCCGCATCGGCCAGCAAATTGTTAAACATATACTCTCTAAAATACTGGCTCCAGCCATAATGCACGTTCTGTAAATAACCTGCACCATGTACAAAAACTACTGCAGGCCTATCTGGATGAGGGTTTTTAGATTGATACACCCGAGCATAGACCGGATCACCATAGCGATTCGTAAAACTGATCACCTCTGGTTCTCTCCAGGAATAAGAATTAAATTCGGCGCTGGCAGAATTGGTAATTTTTACCGCTTTAGCACCCGGCTTGTTTTGCTGTATAAACAATTCCCAGGGCTTATTACTGTACGAGTAGCGGATAGCCAGCCATTGTTCATCGGGCGAAATGCTAATTTCATTTAAGCCTTTCATGGCGGTTAGTTGAACCGGTTTGCCGCCACCTACCGGGATGCGGAAAAAGTTAGTAATGCCCGGATGTTCTTTATTAGCGGTAAAATAGAAGCTTTTCTTATCGTTAGATAAACGCAGGGTCTGCACTTCCCATTTACCAGAGGTGATTTGCTTCTTCTGCCCGGTAACCACATTTACGGTATAAATATGCGAATAGCCCGAAACCTCACTCTGAAAATAAAAAGTATGGGCATCTGTCCAGCCTAAACTGCCTCCGCCAAAAGAACCGCCAATGCCGGGGCCGCCAATCCAGGCTTCATCACGCTGGCGGTCTAATAAACTTAACTGCCCGCTGGTTTGATCCAATTTCATGATCCAGCGGTCTTTATTATCCTGAGCAAAAACCACCACTACGGCCAGACTTCCGGTTTCATTCCAATAAGGGCCGGTAATAGAAACCTTACGTTCTTCGGCCTTTTTGGTTCTTTCTTCCAATTGCTTGGGATAATCTTTTACATAATCTGGCAGGTCTTTAATACCCGGAATTTCTTTGGTAGAGATCTGGTAAATACTATCCCGCTGTAGGTCGTAAACATAACTTTGAAAAACCGGCAGGGCATTACCCACCTTGGTGCGTCCGGGAATATCTTCTACATAACCCGAGGCCGTAAGGTAATTAGGCACAATGGTATTCTGATTTCCATCAGGCATGCGGCTGATACGGAAAGCAATAAATTGCTCATCGGGGCTGAGGCGAATATTGTTCAGCTGGCTTTTCTCATCTAAAAAGAACTCCTTAGGGCGTTTTGTTTCATTGGCTTTGCGCTCACTATCTGCCCATTTCTTATCGCTTTCTTCCTTTCGGATAAATTCAAACCCTTTCAGCTGATCGGCTTTTAACCATTGGTCTTGTTTGTTTAACACCGCATCCGGACGTTTACGCATACGTGAAAAATTGGTAAGCTGCACCAAACTGCCATCGGCCAAAGAAAGGCTGTACAGATTTTCGGCACGCTGAAAAACCACTTTGCTTTCATCGGCATTAAAGGCCGCACCCGACTCCCGTTCTAGAGTATTTACCAGCACCCGCTCGGAATTTTTAGCTATATCCAGCAAAATCAGGTCGCCATTCCGTTCAAACAGGGCCTTTGTTCTGGCTTTATTATAACTTAAATTACTCCGGTTCAGTTTTTTCTGTTCCTGGGTACTCAGAACCTTAGGCTGAATTTTAGCAACACTTAAACTAAACAGTTCGTCGCGGTCTTTATTATCCGGGTTCCAGTTAAAATACACCTGTTTAGCATCAGGGCTCCATTGAATATTACTTGGAGAAACGCCCATCCATTTCGGATCACGCATAATTTTCTCTACACTAAGCGGGCCCAATTGCTGCGCCCGGGCACTTAATCCCGCCAGGAATAAAAGGCCAAAGAATAATTTTTTCATCAAAAAGGTCTGGTTTTATCCTCCCAATTTATAACAAAAAGTAATAAGTAACTAATCCCGAAAAGCATATCCTAATTCCTTATCGATAATGTTACATCAGCGGCTAAAATCCTATCTTTGTGGCCTATGCATAGTCTATCAAAAGTAAGAGTTCGATTTGCCCCCAGCCCAACCGGCGGTTTACACCTCGGAGGCGTTCGTACCGTTCTGTTCAATTATTTATTTGCCCGGCAACAGGGTGGCAATTTTGTGCTGCGTATTGAAGATACCGACCAAACCCGCTATGTAGCCGGTGCCGAGCAATATATTATAGACTGTTTAGCATGGTGCGGCTTAAAGCCGGATGAAGGGCCGCATATTGGCGGACCTTTTGAACCTTACCGGCAGAGCGAACGCAAAGAGCGTTATCGCCCTTATGCCGAGCAGCTGGTGGCTAACGGACATGCTTATTATGCTTTTGATACCCCCGAAGAACTGGATAAATGCCGTAAAGAAATCCCTAATTTTCAATACGGACATACCTACCGCTCCCAATTGCGCAACTCGCTTTCCCTTTCGGGAGATGAAGTAGCCCAATTAATTGCCAATGGCGAACCTTATGTGATTCGCATTAAAATGCCGGCTAACGAAACCATTTCTTTTAAAGATATGATTCGTGGCGAGGTGAGTTTTGACACCAACCTGGTAGACGATAAAGTATTGCTGAAGGCCGATGGCATGCCGACCTATCATTTGGCTGTGGTGGTTGATGATTTTTTAATGGATATCAGTCACGCTTTCCGCGGAGAAGAATGGCTCCCCTCTGCTCCGGTGCATTTGTTGTTATGGAAATATTTGGGTTGGGAACATACCATGCCGCAATGGGCCCATTTACCCCTTATCTTAAAACCCGATGGGCACGGTAAACTGAGCAAACGCGATGGCGACCGCCTGGGTTTCCCGGTTTTTGCCATGAACTGGCTGGATGCCAAGACCGGCGATTTTACCCCCGGTTTTAGAGAATTAGGATTCCTGCCCGAGGCTTTCCTGAATATGTTGGCCATGCTGGGCTGGAACGACGGTACCGAACAGGAAATTTTTAGTCTGGAAGAACTGGTAGAAAAATTCTCAATGGAGCGGGTAAGCCATGCCGGTGCTAAGTTCGATTTCGAAAAAGCCAAATGGTATAATGCCGAGTGGATTAAGCGAACCGAACCTGGCCGTTTAAAAACCTTGATTCTGGATTACCTGAGCACACAAAATCATAACGTAGCCGATAATGCTTACCTGGAAAAAGTAATACAACTGGTAAAAGACCGTTTGGTATTATTGAAAGATTTCTGGGAGCAGGCCGCCTTCTTTTTCCTGGCACCTGAGGCCTACGATCTGGATGCCGTTAAACCGAAATGGACTTCAGAAAAAGAGACTTTCTTTAAAAATCTGAGTGCAAAAATAGATACCTTGGAGAACTGGGAAAGTAGTACGCTGGAGGAAACATTTAAAGCAGAATCCGAAAGTGCAGGCCTGAAAGTGGGCGAATTGATGTTACCCTTACGGGTGATGTTGGTAGGTGGCAAATTCGGTCCGGCGGTGTTCGACATTGCGGCACTGTTGGGCAAAACAGAAACTTTAAACCGAATTCAACAGGCTTGTTCGGCTTTTTCTAAATAATAATTATGCGATTACTTTGCTATATCGGGATTTCGGCACTCTTACTCAGTTCCTGTGCTACAAACCCTTACGCAAAAAGCAATCGTAGCTATAAAAAGCAGGTCAAAGCGCTGACCAAAACCATCCGCGAAAGCGAAACGGGCGCTTATACGGATTCTTTAGGCAATAGCATTCCATCGGGCTGGGTAGGCACGATAAACTTTAATCTGCGCAAGCCCAATTATGTTATTCTACATCATACTGCACAAAACAGTACAGCGCAAACCTTAAAAACCTTTACGCTGAGCAAAAGCCAGGTAAGCGCCCATTACCTGATAGGTCGCGATGGCCAGATCATCCATTTATTAAATGATTATTTAAGGGCATGGCATGGCGGTATTGCCCGCTGGGGGAATGATACCGATATCAACTCCAATTCTATTGGTATTGAAATTGATAATGATGGTTTAGCACCCTTTACCGAAACACAGATACAAAGTTTGCTGAGTTTGCTGAAGCAATTAAAGAAAACCTATAATATCCCCACTGCCAATTTTATTGCCCATTCAGACATTGCACCTTCCCGTAAGGTAGATCCGCAGATTGGCTTTCCGTGGAGAAGGCTAGCAGATAAGGGTTTTGGCCTAATGCCCGATAGCCTGACCCTAGACCCGGTACCTCCCAATTTCGACCCTATGGCAGCGCTCCGAATTATTGGTTACGATACCCGGGAGCCTAAAGCAGCCATATTGGCTTTTAAACGCCATTTTTTAACTAAAGAAGATGGAACCGATTGGAGTACTACCGATCTGCAGGCTTTGTATAATTTGTACTGCAAATATTAAAACGGTTTTCTTGCTCATAAAAAGAGCCTCTTTGCTGTTGCGAAGAGGCTCTTTAGTTTTAAATTATCATGTAGAATTATTTTTCAGAGGTAGATCTTAGATTAAATCTCATTCCTAATTCAAAACTGCCAACGGCATACTGCGAAATATCTTTGGC
>JBJTNQ010000093.1:0-13966 GCA_046074105.1 Sphingobacteriaceae bacterium
ACTTCTAATGATGCTTCTAGTAATAACTTTTCTTGGAAAGGATCTCCTACCTGTACAGCGGGCAGATCGTTTACCGAATCTTCTGTGATATTTTTGGAAGCGAAAGCAGCACCTGCAATTCCGTCTTTACCGGTTGCAGAACCTACAATATAAACCGGATTACCTACTCCATAGGAAGTGGCCGAAACCATTTCTCCAACCTTTAATATACCGGCCGACATGGCGTTTACCAATGGGTTAACATTATAACACTCATCGAAAAACAATTCACCGCCCACGGTTGGAATACCAAAGGCGTTACCATAATCGCCAATACCTTTAACTACTCCTTTTAATAACCACTGATTGCGGGCCAGGTTAATATCGCCAAAACGCAATGAATTTAATTGCGCAATGGGCCGGGCACCCATAGTAAATATATCTCTATTGATACCGCCCACACCTGTTGCTGCTCCCTGATAAGGTTCTAAGGCCGATGGATGGTTGTGCGATTCTATTTTAAAGCAACAAGCAATACCATCTCCAAGATCTACCAAGCCTGCATTTTCTTCTCCGGCTTTGGCCAGCATTCGGGGGCCATCTTTAGGAAGTGTTTTTAACCACGTAATAGAGTTTTTGTAGGAACAGTGCTCACTCCACATCACCGAAAAGATAGATAATTCGGTAAAATTGGGTGTACGTCCTAAAATTTCTTTAATCCGATCAAATTCTTCAGGTAAAATTCCTAACTCCTTAGCGGTTTCGAGGGTGGTGGGCTGGTTATTTTCCAATTTCCGGTAATTTATTGTTTGTTGCCCAAAAATAGAAAAAAGCGCTTGAAAAGCGGAAGGTTTGTTTTAAAAATCGAATCGTTTGGTTTTAAGATGATCAGACAAGCGGCATAAAAACGCAACTCGACCTGTATTATTTTAAAAATAATGATCGGATTTTTGATATTTTTTCAACAAAAGTGAATTTTATCTACATTTTTTATACACAATAAGACGATTTCGACTATATTTGAGAATATTAAAATCAAAAACAAAGAAAAATCATGTCAAATCTCAGATTTCAGGCTTTAAATGCTGTTCTAACCCGCACAATTCCGGAAGTTAAGGCTCCTTCGAGCAAAATTTCGGAGTTTTATGGCGTAAATGTGTTCGATAAAAAGAAAATGAAAGAATTTTTATCGAAAGATGCTTACCAAAGTATTATCAATTCGATAGAATTAGGTGGAACGCTTGACAGGGAAGTATCTGAACAGATCGCTTCTGCCATGAAAGCTTGGGCCATGAGCAAGGGTGCTACGCACTATACCCACTGGTTTCAGCCATTAACCGGAACTACTGCCGAAAAACATGATTCTTTCTTTGAACCTACTCCTGACGGTTCTTCTATCGAGAAATTCTCTGGAGACGCCTTAGTACAGCAGGAACCGGATGCTTCTAGTTTCCCGAACGGTGGAATTAGAAATACTTTCGAAGCCCGAGGCTATACTGCCTGGGATCCTTCGTCTCCTGCATTTATTATGGAAAGCAATTCTGGAAGAACTTTATGTATCCCCACCGTATTTGTTTCTTACACCGGCGAAGCGTTAGATTTTAAAGCTCCTTTATTAAAGGCATTATCTGCATTAGATAAAGCAGCTGTTGATGTTTGCCAATATTTCGATAAATCTATTACCAAAGTAAACGCCTCATTGGGTATTGAGCAGGAATACTTCTTGGTAGATCTGGCCTTATATAATGCACGTCCGGATTTATTATTAACCGGCCGTACTTTATTCGGGCATATGTCTGCTAAGGGCCAGCAGCTCGAAGATCACTATTTCGGCACCATTCCTGATCGGGTTTACGCTTATATGCTCGATTTTGAGACCGAAGCCTTAAAACTGGGTATTCCATTAAAGACCCGCCATAATGAGGTTGCACCTTCTCAGTTTGAGTGCGCCCCTATTTATGAGGAAATCAATTTAGCTATTGACCATAACCAATTATTAATGGATTTGATGGATAAAGTAGCTAAACGACATAACTTCAAAGTATTATTACACGAAAAGCCTTATGCAGGAATCAACGGATCAGGTAAGCACAATAACTGGAGCTTAATTACCAATACTGGTAAAAACTTATTATCTCCGGGCAAAACGCCTAAAAACAACCTAATGTTTTTGGCTTTCTTTGTAAATACCATTAAAGCGGTTTACGATCATGCTGATTTATTACGTGCTTCTATTGCATCGGTAAATAACGACCACCGCTTGGGAGCAAACGAGGCTCCGCCAGCCATCATTTCTATTTTCCTGGGCAGCCAGTTAAATGATGTATTGGATGATATTGAAACTTCACGTATCAGCAAGAAAACAAAAGAAGAAAATGCACTTTGGTTAGGTATACCTAAAATTCCTCAAATTTTATTAGACAATACCGACCGTAACCGCACTTCTCCTTTTGCTTTTACCGGAAATAAATTCGAATTGCGTGCCGTAGGTTCTTCAGCTAACTCTTCGGCTCCAATGACCGTTTTAAATGCGATTATGGCCGACCAGCTGGTTAAATTCAAAACTGACGTTGATAAATTGATCAAGAAAGGCGAGAAAAAGGATGTTGCACTTTTAACCGTCATCAAAAAATATATCAAAGAATCTAAAGCCATTCGTTTTGAAGGAAACGGTTATAGCGACGAATGGGCTGAAGAAGCCGAAAAACGCGGTTTATCGAACATTAAAACCACCGCTAAAGCTTTGGATGCTTATTTAAGCGAAGGAAGTTTAGCATTGTTTAACAAACTAAATGTGTTTAGCGACCGTGAATCGCATGCCCGCCATGAGATCTTACTGGAAAATTTCTACAAAAAATTACAGATTGAAGCCCGTGTAATTGGCGAACTGGTAAACAATACCATTATCCCAACCGCAGTAGAGTACCAAAGCAAACTGGTACAGAACGTACAAGGTTTAAAAGCGATTGGTTTAGCCGAAGCTGATTATAAAGCACAATTAGATCTGATTAAGAAGATCTCTACCCACGTAAACTTCATTAAATCTAATGTAGACCAAATGGTTGAAGAACGTAAAAAAGCAAATAAAATTGAGGATGTTCGCGAACGTTCTATTGCTTATGACGAAAAGGTTAAAGCATTCTTTGAGCCTATACGATATCATGTAGATAAACTGGAGCAGGTGGTAGACGATGCCAGCTGGCCATTACCGAAGTTCAGAGAAATGTTGTTCATTAAATAACAAACAACCTCAACAAAAGCCCCGATCGTGATCGGGGCTTTTGTTTTTCATATTCACAGTGTTAATGAGCAAATAAATTTATGGGCTATCTGTATAAATCATCTATAAAAAGTAACTTTACCACATGTCAGATCTGAAATATCAGCAACGCGGCGTTTCTGCCGGAAAAGAAGATGTACATGCAGCAATCAAGCATATTGACAAGGGCCTTTTTCCAAAAGCTTTTTGTAAGATAATACCTGACATTTTGGGTGGCGATGAAGCCTGGTGCAATATTATGCATGCCGATGGCGCAGGCACTAAATCGGCCCTGGCTTATGTGTATTGGAAAGAAACCGGAGATTTATCGGTATGGCGGGGCATTGCTCAGGACGCTATCATTATGAACCTGGACGACCTGCTTTGTGTGGGTGCCACCAATCATATTTTGTTATCATCTACCATTGGCCGGAATAAGAATCTAATTCCGGGCGAAGTAATTGCTGAGATTATTAACGGAACAGAAGACATTCTGGCCGAACTGCGTGAACTGGGTATCGGCATTTACTCTACGGGCGGCGAAACCGCCGATGTAGGGGATCTGGTTCGTACCATTATTGTTGACTCTACCGTTACCTGCCGCATGCAACGTTCGGAGGTAATTTCTAATGACCGCATTCAGGCCGGCAATGTAATTGTAGGACTGGCCTCTGATGGGCAGGCAACTTACGAAAAGGAATACAATGGCGGCATGGGTTCTAATGGCCTCACTTCTGCCCGTCACGATGTGTTTCATAAATATGTGGCAGAGAAATACCCGGAAAGTTACGATCCGGCCGTTCCTTACGAACTGGTCTTTGCCGGCAACAAAAAACTGACTGATGAGATAGCGGTTTCGACTGGACAAAAAATTACAGCTGGCAAGCTGGTACTTTCTCCTACCCGCACATACGCTCCGGTAATAAAGCAAATACTGAAAAAGTATAGGGCACAAATTCATGGCATGGTGCATTGCAGTGGCGGTGCCCAAACCAAGGTTTTACATTTTGTAGATAAGGTTCGCATCATTAAAGATAATTTATTCCCTATACCGCCCTTATTTAAGCTGATACAGGAACAGAGCAGAACAGATTGGCAGGAAATGTATAAGGTATTTAATATGGGCCATCGAATGGAATTGTATGTTCCTAAAGAAATTGCCGCTGATTTGATCAGCATTACTGAATCATTTGGCATTAAGGCTCAAATTATTGGCCGTGTAGAAGCTGCCGATAGAGCTTCGGTAACGATAAAATCGGAGTTTGGAGAATTCCGTTATTAAACATATATCTCAAAATAAAAAGGTCCCGATAAGATTTATCGGGACCTTTTTATTTCAGAGCAAATGATCTTATTTTTTAGCCATTGGCTTTTTAACCCCTTGCGGTTTAGGCGCTGGCTTGCGAAGGTCTAACTCGTTGATGATGTTTTTTGCTCCGCCCAACACATCAATGCACCAAAGCACATAGCGAGCATCAACAGAGATGGTGCGCTTGTATTGCTTATCGAAAGCAATATCACCACTCATGGCTTCCCAGTTGCCATCAAAAGCCAAACCGATCAGCTCACCATCGCCATTAATTACAGGCGAACCAGAGTTACCTCCTGTAATGTCGTTATTACTGATAAAAGCAACCGGTAAAGTGCCATTTTCTGCATACTGACCAAAGTCTTTGCGGCTGTAAGCATCAATAAGCGATTTTGGCAAATCGAACTCATCATCTCCGGCCTTATATTTAGCCATCACACCGTCAATGGTGGTTTGAATATTATACGTTACACCGTCTTTTGGAGAATAATTCTGCACCTGTCCGTAAGAAATACGCATAGTAGAATTGGCATCCGGATAGAATAATTTATTTTTATCTTTTTCTAAAAGCGCTTTTAGATACAAATTATCTAAGCGGTTTTTTGTGTTTTGGAAATCGGCAATAATGGTACCGAAATTATTTTTTACATAATCTGCAGCTATCAAATTACGGGCATAGGCCAATGCCAGATCTTTATCTAAAACTTCCTGACTTGGAGCAGCGATAAAAGCTTTGGCTTTAGCCGGATCGATCAGCACACTGTTGGCCCATAAATCATCAGTAAATTTCTGAAAACTGGCTTCGGCATTTGCCGCAGGATATTTTTCTACAATAGCTGCAATAAACTTAGGCTGCTGCGCCTTAGGCACATCATGATAAAAAGAAGCTAAGATCTGTGTAAATATTTTCTTGTCTGCTTTTTCATTATAGGTATTAGCATAGACATTTAGCGCCCGGCTCAGGTTATCCTGCATTTGTTTCTGATACGTTGCATCGTCTTTCTTTTCGCTCATGGCCTTTACAGCCGATGCGATCTGGTTGGCATTACGCACCCAGGCTGAAGCCAAAAGTCCCTCGCTTAGATAAGTGATATGCTTTGCATAAGGAGCATAAACCTGATAGGCTTTCTGATATTCGGCCATCAGGTTAGCAAACTCCGGATTTGAAGCGGCCCAGGAAGTGAACTCTGACTCTTGCACTTGCTTCTGTTCCTGTATCTTTAATCGTTTTAATTGTTCGGTTTGCCCGATATAATATTTCCAATAATTAGCAATGCTGGCGTATTGTGAAGATAGTTTTAAACGTACGGCTACGTCTTTATCCATTTCTTCTTTCCAAGCTTTTAAACGAATATCTCTAAGCTTAACAATGGTTGGATTCGATTCTTCAATGGCAGTTCTAACTCCATACGAAGTAAGGTAACGGTCGGTACGGCCCGGAAATCCGTAAACCATAGAAAAATCTCCATTCTTATATCCTTTAATAGAAACCGGTAAGAATTTCTTAGGGCTGTAAGGCTTGTTATTTGCAGAGTAAGCAGCAGCTTTGTTGTTGGCATCAGCATACACCCTAAAAACAGAAAAATCGCCGGTATGACGTGGCCACTCCCAATTATCGGTATCGCCACCGAATTTACCAATAGACTGCGGCGGAACACCCACTAAACGAATGTCATTAAAACGTTCGTAAACAAATAATAGATATTGATTGGCTTTATATACATCTTTCACCTCAGCTTCGAAAGTAGTCCCGGTGGTGGCATTTGCTACTACCTGCTTAACCAGCTCGGCAATCTTAGCAGAACGTGCCGGTTCGGCCAGGTCTTTTACCGCAGGCAAAATTTGTGCAGTTACATCATCCATTCGGACTAGGAAACGAACAAATAACCCTGGTATCGGCTTTTCTTCTGCAAATGACTTTGCATAGAATCCATTATCCAGAATATTGTTTTGCGGCGTTGAATTAGAGGCCGCTGCGTCGTATCCGCAATGGTGATTGGTAAAGATCAAACCATTCTTAGAAACTATTTCACCGGTACAAAAACCACCAAAAGATACAATGGCATCTTTAATACTGGCCTTATTTACACTATAAAGATCTTCGGGAGTTAATTTAAAACCCTGTTTTTTCATTTGCTCATAGTTCTTACCTATCAGCATGGGCAGCCACATCCCCTCATCGGCTTTAGCTATTCCATTACACAATAGTGCAATAAGTAATAACCAAACTAGTTTTGTATGTTTTTTCATTACGATATTTTTTTGAATAAATATAAGGATGAAATTGAAAAATAGAGAGGCCTAAAATCCTTTAAAAACAAAAAAGCCGCTCCGAAAATACGGAGCGGCTTTTTTGTTAGGATTGTGCCGGCTTAGAAACCTGGCGCAAGAGTAAATCCTCTTACTTTAGAAGGGAAAGCAACACCAGGGGTTACTGCTAAACCTGTAGATAAAGTAATTTGATAAAGTCTAGTACCTGAGCTAGTAGTTAAAATAGCATAAGCAGTTCCAGAAGATAATCCGATATCGAAACCGTTTGCAGCATCAACAGTTAGGCCTAATTTACCCACTTTGGTAAATGTTGCAGTATTGGCATCTGCTGTTTTCTGAGAATACAAGTTATTGGTTTCTGTATCTAAGGTATATAACACACCAGAGCTATTGTAGGTAGCACCAGTCATTTTTGTTGCGCTTGCAATAACTGCATCAACATTGGTTACTGCACCTGCAACCGATATACGTAATTGCTGACCGGTATTACTTACAGTTCTGATAAATGGAGTAGCAGCTTGGTTAACTTCAAAACCAAAAGAAGTACCATCTAAAGCAGTAGTAAACGGAAGTAGACCGGTTGAAGTTGCTGCACCGCTTCCTAAATCAATAGTATATAATCTACTAGAACTTCCCAAAGCATATAACTGACCATTAGAGTTACGGAAATCGATACCTAAAATGGTTTCGCTAGCTTGTAAGCCAGTAATGGCTTTAGCTACCGGTGTACCCGGATTGGTTGGGTTAAATACTAATAATTTATTATCAGCATCGTTAATAGCATAAGCAACTGGAGATGGCGCAATAGCCAGGCCGATAATTTGAGTTGCCGTAGTGGTAGCTGGTATAATCAGCACACCCAGATCTGTAGCTCTACCTGTTTCTAAATTAATTTTAAACAAGGTAGCAGTACCAGTTGCCGCACTTACTGCAGCAGCTGGAATCGGTTTAACACCAGTTACCAGATTCTCAGCTACGATACCACCAAGTGGAATTGCAGGAGCAGAGTTAGCCATCAATACCGCTAAAGCCGTACCGTTAGGTGCAATATCAAAACCACCCGCAGCTGCAGTACGAGCTGTAGCAACGTTAGTACCGGTTAAATACTCTACACTCGGTAAAGCCACCAATCCGGTTGTGCCAACCTCGGTAATAGCTCCGGTAGCAGGAGTCTGCTTGTAAATTTTCTGATTAGCAACATCCAGGTCATACAGATCGGTTGTAGCAGCACCAGCTACGTTATTCGAAAATGCTACACCGGTAACTTTAGGATTAGTACCTCCGGTAATAGCAGTCTGAGAAGTTGCCACTCCAGTTTCCGGATCAACTAAAAAGTTTTGACCGGTTGTGGTTACTAAACGAATTTTATCAGTTGTAGGATCGAAATCGAAACCGGCCACACCACCAGTAGTAGTAATGGTGGTACCTACAATACGAGCAGTAATACTAGCAGCAGAAGTGCTGGTAGTAGTAAGAGCTGCCGGTAAAATGTAAATTCTGGCAGTGGTTGTACCAACCATTCCCAAACCATACAGCTGTCCGGTTGCAGGACGATAGTCAATAGCTACGATATTTTCGCTGGTTTGTAAACCCGTAATCGAGATTACCCCACCAACAGACTGGCTACTATTGGCTGAATTATAGCGCAACAGCTGGCTGGTATTGGTAAGGGCCAGGAAATCTAAACTCGGTCTCGCATCAGCTGATTGGATGGAATCCGAAAAGTCATCCGTCTTGCTGCAAGAAGTAATTAAGCTTGCGGCAAGTAACAAAAGTCCACTAAGCACTTTTGTGGTATGTTTTCTATTTATCATGATCTTTTTCATTAATGTTTTTTATTTCTGTTAGTGTCAAATACTTATATAATCAATTAAATTAATTGAAGATATAACGGAAACCGAACTGCATGTAATAAGTAGATGACAAACTATTGTTATCTCTAAACGTACTAGTTACAGGCTGATTTCTATCTGCGGCTAAACTAAATGTAGGTCTGGTAACACCACCTGCGGCTAAAGAAGAAACATTTCTTGGAGTTAAAATAGCACCAGTATTTAACGTTTTAACTATACCCCAGTTTTTGTTAATGAAGTTTCCGAAGTTGAAAATATCTAAACTAAACTGAATTGTGTTCTTTTTATTGTTACCAAGATTTACGAAAACATCTTGCAATAATTTAAAGTCAACCTGATTTCTCCATGGATATTTAGCACCATTTCTCTTAGCATACTCTCCTTTGTGAGCGCTTAAGTAGCTATCTTGCTCAATATACTTGAAGAATAAATCACTCTGTTGCTTAGCAGTATAAGTAACTGCGGTTGCTCCAGAACCATATGATTGATCAACAAAAGTAATCTCTGATGGATCTTTTGGAATGTAGATCAAATCGTTAGTCTGACCATCACGGTTAAAATCAGAAGAGTAAGTATAAGAGAATCTTCCAGCTACAGCACCCTCATAGAATAAAGAGATGGTGGTAGCAGCATGTTTGAAATATTCTTTTTTGTAAGATAAAGATGCAACGATACGAGTAGGCTGTACGTAGTTAGCGTAGCTTAATCCTGGATCGTTAGGGCTGTTAATAATTTGGGTATTAGACCAGGTATTTAACAACTGATCACCACCACCATCATAAAGGTTTCTGGCATCGCTCATTACATAAGCTACCGAACCATTTAATCCTTTAGAGAATTGCTTCTCTAATTTAGCAGTCACAGACCAGTAGTAACCTCTTGATTTGTTATCTAATACAGCTACGTTAAATGCACTGGCATCATTACCTAAAGCTGAACTTACTGGTAAACCGTTGGTAGTAGTACCCGGTGCAACAGCTAAACCAGAAATTAATGGGTTAATGAATTTTTCGGTGTTAAAGTTTGGATAAATTACACGATTATCAGGATAACCGGCAACATTTAAAGGCTGTGGAGTAACCAAGTTGGCATTTCTACCTAAAGCTACATTTAAGTCTTTATTAAAGATACCTTCTAAAGTTCCGATAAAACCACCTGGCAATTTAGCATCAACTGCTATACTGCTTTTCCATGATTGCGGATACTTGAAGTTACTACCCATAGCACTGATAGCACTTGGAATGCTGGTACCGGCAGCAGGCACAGTAGCCGGACGGTAAGCAGTCGGATCAGCCTGGAAATAAGTACCTGAAGGCACATCAGAACCTGAGTAAGTTTTAGTGATCTGCAATAAACCTGAATCTCCAGATTGAGCCACTACCCATACAGTAGGAACACGGCCGGTGAATATACCGGTACCTCCACGAACTTGTAAAGAGCGGTCACCTTTCACATCCCAGTTAAAACCTAAACGTGGAGACCATAATAATTTAGTAGATGGCAAATTACCAGTATTGATTTTTTCGCCATCAGCAAAAGTTAAGGCCGATACCAAAGGATGGGTCTTAATTTCTTCTACACTTAAAAATTTAGGCATATCTACTCTTAAACCAGCAGTTAACTTAAAGTTATCAGTTACAGAGATCTCATCTTGTCCGTAAAGGGCTAACTGTAAAGTTTTGAAGCGAGGAAAAGCCTGAGCGTATTCGGGTAATAAAGAATAAGTAATAGCAAAATCAGTTGGTTTAGCACGATTAGCTTCAACCGGATCTAAAGCACTTACGAAATCATCCCAAGAAGCGAAAGTATAGTAACTGGTCGCAAAACGCTGAAAACCGTTTTTAGTTGATGAAATATCGAACTGACCACCTAAAGTAAAGTTGTGCTTACCTTTTTCGAAAGTAACATAATCAACCGCAGAAATAGTTCTTACGTCTCTTAAGTTTCCGAAAGTGAAAGGCTCATAACCAAATGAAGTAAATGGCAAACCATCTTTTAAAATATCAACAAATGGGAATACACTGCTATTAGAGCTTCTTGGATCGTTCTGATGAGTTGAGGTAACCCTTAACACATTACTTACATTACCAAAAGTAGAGTTTAACTCGGCAGCTAATGAATAGAAGTTAGCTTCTTGTAAGTAGAAGTTGGTATTCTCGAAAGGCAATGCACTGTTAAAGGTACGGCCTTGGTTATTCGTATTAGAGAATTGAGTTAATGGAGAACGTGAGTTAGACATACCGTTTGGAGTTTGGCTCTCCACCTGGCTATATCTTACATTTAAACGATGGTTTTTATTAATGTTCCAGTCTAAACGTCCGGTCATGGTCATTCTCTTGCTCACAAAAGAATATCCCTGATATCCACCGGTTGCATATCCGTATTTATCTAATAAGTATGCGCTAATTGCATCCATATCTCCAGCGGTTGGTCTAACTACGTTAGAAGGCGTGCTAGCACCACCATAAGGAAGCGCATCAGTAGATACCACATTCTGCTGGCCAGGCTGAGTACTCTTATAAGACTCTACGTTAGCGAAGAAGAATAATTTATCTTTAATAATTGGACCACCTAATCTAAAACCATAAGTTTTCTGATCTAAAGTTTGCTTAGTAAAAGGAGTGTTAGAACCTACCTTATTTCCTTGCTGATCATCTGTTCTGAAATAGTTGTAAACAGAACCAGAGAACTGGTTTGTTCCAGAGCGGGTAACCGCATTAATAGAACTTCCGATAAAACCAGATTGCTTAATATCATAAGGAGTAACGTTTACCGAAATCTCTTCCAATGCATCTAAAGAGATAGGGTTACCACCGGCAGGAAGGTTGCTTCCGATACCGAAAGTATTGTTAAAATCAGAACCATCAATAGTAATGTAGTTCTGACGATAGTTACCACCACCAATTGAACCAGTTGACGAAGCAGAAGCCTGCGGTGTTAATCTGGTCAGGTCGTTAAGGTTTCTGGTAATGGTTGGTAGACGCTGAATTTCAGCTCTGCCAATATTAGTGGTAGAACCCGTACGATCTGCATTTAATACCGAACGAGGATCGTTAGCCGTAATGGTAACTTCCTTTAAAGCTGTTCCGGCTTCACTCAGGGTAGAGTTCAACACAAAAGGTTCGTCCAGCTTCAATGAGATATTATCTACACGGGTAGTTTGGTACCCCACATAGGTAATGGTAATTACATATGGTCCCCCAACACGCATGTTACGAAGAGTAAATCTTCCGTCTGCGTTAGTGGAAATACCATAAACAGTACCAGTAGGCTGGTGAATAGCTTTAACCGATGCACCAATCAAAGCTTCTCCCTTAGAATCTTTAACTGAACCAGTTAAACTACTTGTAGTTACTTGTGCAAAAACGCTGATGGTTGCAAACACAAGTACTAATGAGTAAAGTAATTTTTTCATCATAATCTGAATTAAAATGGTTTTGGTGTTTATATTTTGGATGCAAATATAGTGAGGAGCTTTCAGAAAAAGCGGTAGGCTGTGTTAAGGAATTGTGAAATATTATCAACAGATTAAACGTTTTTATCCACAAATTATCCACAGGCTACAAATATTGCATTTGTGCATACTAAAGCCACTTTCACCTCTACCAGAACCTAAAAAAAATGTTAATAACTCTCCATTTTTTGATAACAAAGCAAATGCTTAGTTTTGGGCTTTTAAAATTTCTCATACAGAATAAAACATGAATTACGATTTAATAGTAATTGGTAGTGGGCCAGGTGGATATGTCGCCGCCATTCGTGCAGCTCAGCTAGGCTTAAAAACAGCCATTGTAGAAAAAGAATCACTAGGCGGAGTTTGCTTAAACTGGGGCTGTATTCCTACTAAAGCCTTGCTAAAAAGTGCACAGGTTTTCGAATATATGAACCATGCCGAAGAGTACGGATTAAACGTTTCGGATGCTAAAGTAAATTTTGGTGCAGTAGTTAAACGCAGCCGCGATGTAGCCGAAGGCATGAGTAAGGGTATTCAGTTCCTGATGAAGAAGAACAAAATCGACGTCATCATGGGTACAGCCAAAATTGCCAAAGGTGGGAAAGTTCAGGTTTTAGGTGCCGATGGATCTAACCAGGAGTTAACTGCTAAACATACCATTTTAGCAACCGGCGGACGTTCCAGAGAATTGCCTAATTTAAAACAAGACGGTAAAAAAGTGATCGGGTACCGCCAGGCAATGGTATTACCAGAGCAGCCTAAATCATTGGTTGTAGTAGGTTCAGGGGCTATTGGTGTAGAGTTCGCTTATTTCTACAACTCTATTGGCACCCAGGTTACCATCGTAGAATATTTAGACCATATTGTTCCGGTAGAAGACGAAGAAATTTCTAAACAATTACTTAGAAGTTTCAAGAAAGCCGGCATCAATATCATGACCGGAGCCAATGTAGAATCGGTAGATACTACTGGCAAAGGATGCAAAGTACAGGTTAAAACCGCTGCAGGTATAGAAACCTTAGAATGCGATATCGTTTTATCTGCCGTAGGCGTAACAACCAATATCGAAAACTTAGGCTTAGAAGAAGTAGGTGTTAAAACAGACAAAGGCCGCGTTTTAGTAGACGATTTTTATAAAACCAACATACATGGCGTTTATGCCATTGGCGATATTGTAAAAGGCCAGGCCTTGGCACACGTAGCATCTGCCGAAGGCATTATCTGTGTAGAGAAAATTGCCGGTCACCATCCGGAACCCTTAAATTACAATAACATTCCAGGCTGTACTTATTGCTCTCCGGAAATTGCTTCAGTAGGGTATACCGAAAAAGCAGCCCGTGAAGCCGGCTATGAATTAAAGATTGGCAAGTTCCCATTCTCTGCCTCAGGAAAGGCAAGTGCAGGGGGTGTAAAAGATGGTTTCGTAAAGGTAATTTTCGACGCCAAATACGGTGAAATTTTAGGTGCCCACATGATTGGCGCTAACGTAACCGAAATGATCGCAGAGATCGTGGTAGCCCGCAAATTGGAATCAACCGGTATGGATATCGTAAAAACGGTACACCCACACCCAACCATGAGCGAAGCGGTGATGGAAGCTGCCGCCGATGCTTACGGCGAAGTGATCCACTTATAATTCCTCATCACCCTGAGCCTGTCGAAGGGTGAGTTCATCGAAGCATCTTGGAGCTTGATTTAAGATCCTTCACTGCGTTCAGGATGACAAGAAAGAATAAAAAAGGCCCCGATGAAAATCGGGGCCTTTTATTTAGGAACACCCTTCGACAGGCTCAGGGTGACGAAGAATTATAAGTGGATTACTTCGCCGTAAGCATCGGCGG
>JBJTNQ010000094.1:0-15314 GCA_046074105.1 Sphingobacteriaceae bacterium
ATTAAAACCATACGCACCATTCCACATCGTTTGAGCGGAACAGGCTATCCAGATAATTTTGAGATCAGGGGTGAGGTATTTATGCACCGCCAGGCATTTGACCGCCTAAACCGCGAAAGGGTAGAAAATGGCGAAGTAACCTATGCCAACCCCAGGAATTTTGCTGCCGGAACGGTCAAATTGCAAGATTCGGCCGAGGTAGCCAAACGCCCGCTCGACTGCTTTATTTATTTTCTATATACCGAAAAACGCTGGTTTCAATCGCATTGGGAAAGCCTGCAGGCGGTAAAAAGTTGGGGTTTCCATACCTGCGAACACAATAAATTATGCGCCAATATAGAGGAGGTTCTAAATTTTATCCATTACTGGGATGAACAACGCCACCAACTAGGTTATGATATAGATGGTATTGTTTTAAAAGTAAACAGCTACGCCCAGCAAGAAGAATTAGGCTTTACTGCCAAGTCGCCACGGTGGGCCATTGCCTATAAATACAAAGCACAGGAAGTAGAAACCATTTTAGAACAAGTAACTTATCAGGTAGGGCGTACCGGTGCAGTTACCCCGGTAGCTAACCTAAAACCCGTTCTGTTGGCCGGAACCACCGTAAAGCGGGCTACCCTGCACAATGCCAATGAGATTGAACGCCTGGATCTGCATGCCGGCGACACAGTTCTGGTAGAAAAAGGCGGGGAAATTATTCCTAAAATAATTGCCGTAAATACCTTAAAACGTCAGCCCGGAGCACAAAAAATAAATTACCCCAGCCACTGCCCCGAATGCGGAACGTTACTAATTCGCGAAGAAGGCGAAGTGGCTTATTACTGCCCTAACGATGAAGGCTGTGCCCCACAAATTGTGGGACGCATTCAGCATTTCATCAGCCGAAAGGCCATGAATATAGACGGGCTGGGTGCCGAAACCATTGATAGTTTTTACCGCCACGGCTTTGTAAAACATATTAGCGACCTGTATACCCTTTGGGAAAAAAGCGAGCAGCTGAAAAACCTGGAGCGCTTTGGCGAAAAATCTATCGAGAATATGCTGCAGGGTATCGAAAAATCTAAAGAAATGCCTTTCGAACGGGTTTTATTTGGTTTGGGGATACGTTTTGTTGGCGAAACCGTAGCCAAAAAACTAGCCGCATATTTTAAAAATGTCGATAATTTGATGCAGGCCACCTTGGAAGAACTAACGGCGGTAGATGAAATTGGCGCCCGAATTGCCGAAAGTTTGATGGAATACTTCCAAAACCCGGAGCATCTGGAGCAGATCAATTTATTAAGATCTTACGGATTGCAATTCGAAAGTATTCAGAAAGAAATCACCTTGGAGGGCAATCAGCTGGAAGGCTTAAGTTTTATCATTTCGGGCGTTTTCGAAAATTATAGCCGCGATGAACTGAAAGAACTTATCGAGTCGTATGGCGGTAAAATACTGAGCAGCATCTCCAATAAACTAAATTATGTGGTGGCCGGAGCCAACATGGGGCCCGCCAAATTAGAAAAAGCACAAAAACTGAACATTCCCATTATTTCTGACGAAGAATTAATACAAATGATAGGTTTATAAAATGCTATCACTTTATTTACAGGAATGCTTAATTTAGCCTTATAAAAAGCCAATAAATGAATAAATTTTATGGAACAGGTGTAGCCTTGGTTACACCCTTTAACGCAGATGGATCGGTTGATTATGCAGGCTTAAAAAACCTGATCGACTATATAATTGATGGCGGGGTAGACTACCTGGTTTCTCTGGGAACTACCGGCGAAACAGCAACCCTTACTAAACAGGAGAAGAACGATATCTGGAAATTTACCGTAGAAACGGTAAACAAACGAGTGCCATTAGTGGCTGGTATAGGCGGAAATAATACGCATGAAATTGTAGAGACCATTAAAAAGTTCGATACCAATGGTTTTGATGCCATTCTATCGGTAAGCCCTTACTATAATAAACCTACTCAGGAAGGCATTTACCAACATTATAAGGCTATTGCCGAAGCATCGGCTCTGCCCGTTATTCTCTACAATGTTCCCGGAAGAACGGGCAGTATGGTGAGTGCCGATACAATTATTAGATTAGCCCGCAACTGCAAAAATATTATTGGCGTAAAAGAAGCCTCAGGCAATTTCGATCAGTTTAATAAAATAGCTAAAGAGAAACCAGAAGGCTTTTTGTTAATTTCTGGCGACGATCCGGTAACCTTACCCATGATCGCTTTAGGTGCCGTAGGCGTAATTTCTGTTATTGGCAATGCTGTGCCTAAAGCATTCTCAAGCATGGTTAAACTTTGCCTGGCCGGTAAATTCACAGAAGCACAACCTACGCATTTCAGCCTTTTAGAGTTTACCAACCTGTGCTTTGTAGAAGGCAATCCGGGCGGGGTAAAAGCCGCTTTAAAACAATTGAATATTTGTGGCGACACACTTCGTTTGCCGCTGGTACCGGTTAGTAAAGAAACCGAGCAGAAAATAAAAGCAGAGCTGGCAAGCATTAAATAAACTATTTTTTTAAGTAAACTGAGAAGCGGCCCCGAATAATCGGGGCCGCTTTTTTTACAAGTCCCGCAGGCTTCCGAGGAAGTCCTTCGGACCGCTTCAATCGGGTTTAGCTTACCAAATGCAGCACCCTTAAACTAAAAAAGTCCCGACTTATAAGCCGGGACTTTTTTACGCAGTAAAAATGCTAATTACTTTTCTTTGTTTTTAGTTGCTTGAACTTCTAAACGAATAGCTTGTGCTAAGTTTTTTAAGTCTTGCATACCTTTACGGATACGAGTTCCAGCAGCGCTGTTACCTTTGTTGTAAAATTTGTCAGCATCAGCTTCTAAACCAGCTAATACACTTTTGAATTCGTTAAATTTTTTCATTGTTTTAAAACTTTAAAGTTTGTTTAATAAGGTTACTTCGTTTTATTGTAAAGCTAATGTAGAGTCTTTTTATGATAAAAAGAACAAGTGAATTAAATAAAATGTGCGTTTTTCGACGTTTTTTTCCACATTTTAAGGCATTCTCCACAATAAAATATTGCGCTAGAGTTTTAAAATTCTGTTTGACAGACAGTTACAAAATAAAATATCACAAAAAAGCCCCTCAGAAAGTTCTGAGGGGCTTTTTTGAAAAATAAATAAATTTTAAGCAGTAGCCGTTTTTTGTTCGCGGTAATACCCTTTACTTAAACGCTCTCCAACTTCGCTAAATGCATCTAACGTACGGTTAACGTCTTCTAATGTATGCATAGCGGTAGGAATAATTCTTAATTCAATTAATCCCTTAGGAATAACCGGGTAAACTACAATAGAACAGAAAATGCCATAATTTTCACGCAGGTCCATAGTAATGCCGGTAGCTTCAGATAATTCACCTTTTAAGAATACCGGTGTAACCATGGTACTGGTTACGCCCAAATCAAAACCACGTTCGCGAAGACCATTTTGTAAAGCTCTGGCAACGGTCCATAATTTTTCGCGTAATTCTGGTTTAGATTTAAGCAATTCTAAACGCTTTAACAAACCTACCACCATAGGCATAGGCAGTGCTTTCGCAAAAGTTTGCGAACGCATATTGTAACGTAAATAATTAGTGATCTCTTCGGTAGAGGCAACAAAGGCCCCAATACCAGCCATTGATTTAGCAAAGGTAGAGAAGTAAACATCTACCCCTTCAATACAATCTTGCTCTTCGTGAGTACCTGCACCGGTTTTACCCATGGTACCAAAACCGTGAGCATCATCAACCAATAAGCGGAAATTGAAATCCTTTTTCAGGTCTACAATTTCTTTTAGTTTACCTTGTGCACCCGACATTCCGAATACGCCTTCGGTAATAACCAAAATACCACCCCCGGTTTGTTCGGCTAATTTTGTAGCATGCTCTAACTGCTTTCTGCAGCTATCAATATCATTATGCTGAAAAACAAATCGCTTACCTAAATGCATACGCAAACCATCAATAATACAAGCATGCGATTCTGCATCGTAAACAATTACATCTTTACGATCTACCAAGGTATCAATAATAGATACCATTCCCTGATAACCAAAGTTTAATAAGAAAGCATCTTCTTTACCTACAAATTCGGCTAATTGTCTTTCCAATTCTTCGTGATTGTTGGAATTACCCGACATCATACGAGCTCCCATTGGGTAAGCCATACCAAACTCGGCAGCCGCATCGGCATCGGCCTTGCGTACTTCGGGGTGGTTAGCTAATCCTAAGTAATTATTTAAACTCCATACCAAATGATCCTTACCACGGAATTTCATATGTGGAGCAATTTCTCCTTCTAATTTTGGGAAAGCAAAATAACCGTGAGCCATTTTCTGGTGCTGGCCCAGTGGACCCATATTCTTCGAGATCTTATCAAAAATATCCAATGTAGTCTGTATTTTAAGGTTCTAAATTAGGCAAAGTTAGTATTTAGCCCGCTGAAAATCAATTCGTGTAAAGAATTGATGACAAAAACTAAAGAAAAGCCCCCATTTTCTGGAGGCTTTTATGCTTAGTCTACGTTATCGTGTAAAAATGAGTTATTAGGCCTTATTTCTGTAATCCCTTCTTCGTTAGATAGGGTAAAGCGAGAAACCTGCGACTCTGATGAGTGTGGAACATCATCTAAAGACATTTGCTTGCGCTTGTAAGCCGGCTCATTTTCTAATTCTTGCAATCCGTTGGTAGTTCGCAATTTCATGCTCAGATCTTTTAAACGCATAATACGCTCTTTAGATTTACGCAATTGCTCCTCTACCGACTCATTTGTTCTGTTGGTATCAGGATGAGTTTCTAATTCCATTGTTGGTTCTGCAATGGTTTCTTCTTCTTCGAGTTCTTGGGTTTCTACCGAAAGTTCTCTTTCTTCCATCTTTAACTCAAACTCGAACGCAACGGTGCTGGCTGCACTTTCTTCTTCTATTTCGCTTTCTCGTTCCAACAGAACCGGCTCGCTTAGGGTTTCGGTTTGCTCATCTTGTTCAACAGATGGGCTATTGGTATCGTATGCAGCAAAAAGATCGAGTACGCTGGTTCTTAGTGTTGGCTCTGCATCTTCCTCTTCTGCTTCTTTTTCCTGAATAAAGGAGTTTACTTTCTCTACAGGTTTTACCAATGGCGCATCTTTTACCATGAAATTAGGCGTTCTTTTGGCCTGCTTTCCTTCAATCTGACGCTGTTCTGTGGTTTGGAAACCGGTAGCAATAATGGTTACTGCCAATTTCTCGCCTAAACTCTCATCAGTACAGTTACCCCAGATCAGATCGGCCGACAGGCCGGCTTCCTGCTGAATGTAGTCGGTAATTACCGTTACCTCATCCATGGTTACCTCTTTAAATCCTGAACTGATATTTAATAAGATATAACTTGCTCCCTCTATTTCGTTATCTTCCAGTAAAGGAGAATTTAATGCCCCTTCAACGGCTTTTAAGGCCCTGTTCTCTCCTTCAGCCGCATGGCTTCCCATGATGGCTACGCCGCTGTCTTTCATTACGGTGCGCACATCTTTAAAGTCGACGTTGATATAGCCCGGAATGGTAATGATCTCGGCAATACCTTTGGCAGCGGTAGTTAAAATATCATCGGCCTGCCCAAATGCAGAACCTAGGGTTAAGTTTCCAAAAATCTCTCTTAATCTATCGTTAGAAATAACGAGGAAAGAGTCTACATACTTTTTAATTTCTTCTAAACCTTCTTCGGCTTGCATTTTACGACGCTTGCCTTCGAATGAAAATGGAGTGGTTACAATACCTACCACCAGAATATCCATCTCTTTGGCTGCTTTGGCAATAATAGGGCTGGCACCGGTTCCGGTACCACCACCCATACCGGCAGTAATGAAAAGCATCTTGGTATTGCTGCCCAACATTTGCTTAATGTCGTCTATATTCTCTATGGCAGAGTTTTTACCTACTTCCGGAATTGATCCGGCTCCCATTCCTTCGGTTAAGCTGGCACCTAATTGTACTTTATTAGGTATAGGGCTTAACTCCAGTGCCTGGGCATCGGTATTACAGATTATGAAATCTACACCTGTTATTCCCTGACGGTACATATGGTTAACGGCATTGCCGCCTCCGCCGCCTACCCCAATCACCTTAATGATAGATGATTTTTCTTTTGACATTTCAAACTGTAGCATATTTATATTATTTAGGTGTTTAAATGTTTCAGAATATCTGCATGGTAATACTAATCATTTAAATAAAATCGTTTTCCACATTGGCTTCAATTGTGGAGAAAACGAGTTCATGTTGATAATTAGGAGAGATAATCTTCGTTTTCTATATCGTCTTTAATGAATATTTTTCCTTTTTCTAATAACCTGTCAAACAATCCCGGACGTTTTTTGTCATCTGCAAGAACTTTCGTTTTGGGCTCTTTTACGGTATCTGATTCTTTCTCCATCACTTCATCTACCGATTGAATTCCTTTAATCAATAAACCAATACTAGTGGCATACATCGGGCTTTTTAGTTCGTCGTAAGTCGCTTTAGGAAGAACCTCGTTCTTAGCCAAATGTTCGTTTGGATAGCCTACCCGGCAATCTAAACCGGTTACATATTCTACCAGCTGAGGCAAATGCTTAAGCTGAGCGCCACCGCCGGTTATGATTACGCCGGCAATCAGTTTTTTCTCGTAGCCGGATGATTTAATTTCATAATACACATGTTCGATAATTTCTTCCATGCGGGCCTGAATAACATAAGCCAGGTTTTTTACGGAGATCTCTTTCGGATCGCGGCCTCTTAAACCCGGTACGCTGATAATTTCGTTGTCTTTGTTTTCTTCTGCCAAAGCAGAGCCGAAACGGGTCTTCAATAATTCGGCCTGGTTGCGCATTACCGAACAGCCCTCGCGGATGTCTTCAGTTACACTATTTCCCCCGAATGGGATAACAGCCGTATGACGGATAATGCCTTCCTGAAAAATGGCAATATCTGTGGTACCGCCGCCAATATCAACCAGTGCTACGCCTGCTTCTTTTTCCTCCTCACTTAATACCGATTCTGAAGAGGCCAACGGTTCTAAAATTAGGTCTTCAGCTTCTAAATTGGCATTATTTACACATTTAATGATGTTTTTTACGGCACTCACATGTCCGGAAATAATGTGAAAATTGGCTTCTAAACGTACACCGGCCATCCCGATAGGATCTTTAATGCCCGGTTCGTTATCTACGGTAAACTCCTGCGGCAGCACATGGATGATTTCCTCGCCGGGAGGCATTAATAATTTATACATATCAGACACCAGCCTGTCGATATCGTTTTTCTGGATCTCGGTATTTAAGTCTTTGCGGGTTAAAATACCACGGTGCTGCAAGCTTTTTATATGCTGACCGGCTATGCCCACATTCACTACTTTAATTTCTACATTAGACTGAATACTGGCCTCCTCTACCGCTGCTACAATTCCCTGCACTGTTTTCTGTATGTTAGAAACTACCCCGCGGGTTACCCCTGCAGATACGGCCTTTCCGATACCTAAAACCTCAATTTTACCATATTCGCTGCGTCGGCCTACAATGGCACATATTTTAGTGGTACCTATGTCTAATCCGACTACAATGGCTGAATTTTTGGCTGGTGTAAGGTTCTTTTCCATATGATGATCTATTAATTTTTTGCTTGCTTTATTTGCGTCGTATCGGCCAACACTGGCGCCGCTACGCTATCTATTGCGAAACCGTTTTTTGTACAAACAATTTGGTTCACATATTTCAGGTTAATGGTCGTATAAGTGTTCCAGCCAACTTTAGGCATGGCTTTTTTATAAAATACCAACAGGTTGTTCAGTTTGGTTGATAAAGAATCGGCATTGCCCAGAATGATCTGCTGATCGCCAACCCGGGGAACCAGTTCTATTTCAGCATTGGCATTTACATAAACCTGCTCAATCTGATTGCTCCAGAGGGTATCTTGCTGTATCATGCGGGCTATCTTAAAAAGATCTTTACCCAGCGGGGTTCTGATGTGTCGTACCCGGCTTTCCAGATCTTCGCTAATATTTCCGTTTGCCACCAGCACTGCTGCCGTAAAATTGGGGCTAACGGGTATCTTATACCCTTCCTGATCTACATAAAAATCCTGATTCCTATTATTGATAATTCTCAGAATAGGTTCTCTTTGCAATATCCTAACCCAAACAATACCATTCATATCTGCATATACTTTTGCAGTTCTGATGAAGGGGTTTTGTTTTAAAGCATCTTCTACCGCCTGGGTATTGATGAGGTTTAATTGCTTGCCGCTTAAGGTGCCACCTGCATTCCAAATAATGCGGTCTACCTCCTGGCGGCTAATGAAGTTTTGATTACCGGGAATTAACACTTTTACCTCGGTACACTTTTGGTCTCTTTTTTCTTTGTCAATAAAACTCATTAAAAACACCAGCCCGCTAAGTGAAACCACCCAGGCCAATGCAATCAATATTCCTTTCCAGTTAATCCGCTTAATCATTTTTCAATAAATTTTTAAGAGGTAAAACCAAGGTGTCAATATCTCCGGCACCAACCGTTAGCAGTAATTCGGGGCTTTCTGCTTTGGCCCAATTCAAAATATCCTGCTTGGTGCCCAATCGCTTAGGCATGGCCGAAGGCATTTTATTCAAGATCATATCTGAATTAACCCCTTCTATAGGCAATTCCCTGGCGGGATAAATATCCAACATCCAAAGTTCATCAGACATGCTCAGGGCTTCTGCAAAACCCGGAGCAAAATCGCGGGTACGGCTATACAAATGAGGCTGAAAAACAGTGGTTAATTTTTTATTAGGGTAGAGTGTTTTCACCGCCTTGATGCAGGCTTTCAACTCTTCCGGATGATGGGCATAATCATCGATATAAACCTGATCTTCTGATCTCAGAATATATTCGAAGCGTCTTTTTACGCCTTTAAAGTCTGCCAGAGCAGTTTTAATTTTATCGGCCGGTATGTGTAGTATCAGGGCAGCTTCTATAGCAGCCAGTGCATTTTCTACATTATGCAAACCGGGTAAACCCAGGGTAATATTCGGAATCTGAATCAGATCGGAAACAAAATCGAATACAAAGTTTCCGTTTTCAATTCTTACATTTTTCGCACAGGCATCGGCAGGCTGTTCTACGGCGTAGCTTGTTCCGCCTGCTAAGGCTAAACCCTGCCGATGGATCAACTGGCCTCCTGTTTTTAATTGAGAGGCAAACAGCTGAAAAGATTCAGTTAAATGGCCGGCATCTCCGTAAATATCTAAATGGTCGGCATCCATTGAAGTTACAATGGCAATATCCGGATGAAGCGTTAAAAACGAACGATCGTATTCATCGGCCTCTACCACCACCACTTGGTTGGCACCAAACAGCACATTACTGTTATAGTTGGTGGCCAGGCCGCCTAAGAATGCCGAACAGTCGTTTCCGGAAGATTTCAGGATATGAGCTACCATGCTGGAAGTAGTAGTTTTACCATGTGTTCCGGCTACCGCGATGCAGAACATACCTTTGCTGATGATACCCAACACCTCTGAACGTTTCTTTAATTCGAAATCGCGGTCTCTGAAATAGTTGAGAATGGCCGAATCCTTAGGAACTGCAGGTGTATAAATGATAAGGGTATTGGCATCGTTTTCCTGAAATGCAAACGGAATATAATTCGGGTCGTCGTTAAATACGATGGCAATTCCTTCGGCCATTAAACTGGAGGTTAAAGCCGTTTCGGTACGATCGTAACCGCAAACAATACAGCCTCGTTTATGGAAATAACGGGCCAATCCGCTCATGCCAATTCCACCAATCCCAATAAGATATACCCGCTGAATATGACTTAACTCCATGCTCCCTCCTTTCTATTCATCAAACGGAATATTTCTTGTGCAATTATTTCATCGGCATTACTAATAGCCAATCTGGCAATATGCTGACTTAATGATGCTAACTTTTGCTCGTCTTTTAAAAGTGCCAGAGCGGCAGGCACCAGGTTGACTAAAGCATCGGTATCTTTTACTAAAAGTGCGGCATCCTTCTGAATAAGGGCTTCGGCATTTTTAGTCTGATGGTCTTCTGCCACATTGGGCGAAGGCACTAAAATAACAGGTTTTTTAACTACGCAAAGCTCGGCAATGGTTCCTGCACCTGCTCTGGAGATGATGAGATCGGCCATGGCATATGCCAGGTCCATGCGGTTCAGGAACTCTAATATTTTAATTCCTGCAGCACTTTGATCTCCCAATTCTTGCAGAATGGCGGTGTAGTAGAATTTACCGGTTTGCCAGATTAGTTGTACATCGGCGGCTACTATTTTTTGCAGATCTTTTTTAATGGCCTGGTTAAGGGTTCCAGCGCCCAGGCTACCTCCGGTCAACAAAATGGTCTTTTTATCGGCCGAAAGGCCAAAGGATGCCGCTGCCTCCTGGCGCTTATCCTGTATAGCTACCGATTCCTGACGGATAGGGTTGCCGGTTATCAGGATCTTATCTTTGGGAAAATAAGCTTCCATACCCTCAAAAGCCACACATATTTTGGCTGCTTTTTTTGCCAGCCATTTATTGGTTAGGCCGGCATAAGAATTCTGTTCCTGAATTAAATAAGGGATCTTGGCATTTCCGGCAGCAAATAATAGGGGCCCGGAGGCATAACCGCCCACGCCTACTGCCACATCGGGTTTAAATTTTTTAATGATCTGCCGGGCATGCATTACGCTTTTGATCAATTTAAAAGGAAGAAACAGGTTTTTCCAAAGCGATTTTCGTTGAATGCCCTGAATGTCTAAACCGATAATCTCATATCCGGAAGCAGGAACTTTTTCCATTTCCATTCTGCCTAAAGCACCTACAAAGAGAATCTCCACCTGCTTGTCCAGGCGCTGTAAGGCTCGGGCAATAGCCAGTGCCGGGAAAATATGTCCCCCGGTTCCTCCTCCGCTTATGATCACTCTTTTTGACATGCTTTAAATCTCTCCGACTATTATTTTTTTCTTGTCTTTCTCTTTGTTCTCTTCAATATCTCGGCTTACACTTAAAATAATTCCAAAAGCCACGCTGGTAAATAAAATAGAGGTACCCCCCATACTCACCAATGGCAAGGGCACTCCCGTAACCGGACCTAAGCCCACCGATACCGCCATATTGGCAAAGGCCTGTATGGTAAGACTAAAGCTTAATCCGGCGGCGAGTAAGGCCCCAAAAGCCTTCGGACTATGGGTTACTATGAGCACACATCGGTATAAGAACACTAAATAAATAATGACCAGAATAACTCCGCCAACCAACCCGTATTCTTCAATAATTAAGGCATATACAAAATCGGAGTAAGGGTGTGGTAAAAAATTTCGCTGGCTGCTGTTACCCGGCCCTTTACCAAATATTCCGCCGGTGGCAATGGCTATTTTAGACTGATTGGCCTGAAAAGACTTATCTGGATCTACCTTTTCGGGATGCAGGAAGGTTTGGATACGTGAAACGTAGGTCTGCCGGCGTGGACCAAGGAAAATAACACCCAAAAGCAGCATTAATCCCGCAAGGCAAACAATGGAAATTTGTTTAATGCTGATACGGCCAATAATGAGCAATAAAATACTTACACCGAAAAGCATAATGGCGGTTGATAGGTTGGCTAAGGCAATAAGTATAAAAACCACGCAAACCGAGCCCATAATTGGAATAAAGGCCTTCTTAACGTCCTTAATATTTTCTTGTTTCTTGGTCAGTGTTCTCGCTAAAAAAGTAATTAAGGCCAGCTTAGCCATATCCGAGGTCTGGAAAGTCTGGTTGATAATAGGGATGGTTACCCAACGGCTGGCATCGTTCACATTGGCTCCAAAAACTAAAGTATAAAGCAGCAACGGAATGGTAATAACCATGAGCAGTTTAGAAATACCGGCATAGTAACGGTAATCTAGCAAATGGGAAAAATACATTAAAGCGATACCGCCTATAATAAAGATGAAATGCTTCATTAAATAGGTTTCGCTGCCTACGCCTTTTTTATAAGCAATGGTTCCGGTTGCGCTATAAACGGCCATTAAAGACCATATGGATAGCAGGATCACAATGATCCAGATCCACCGATCTCCTTTTGTCTTATTGAGTATTCTTTCTAACATCTTTACAGCGCAAAACGTTGTTTATAATTCTTTTACTGCCTTTTTAAACTGGTTGCCCCGATCTTCATAATTCTTAAACAGATCGAAACTGGCACATGCCGGCGATAATAATACGGTATCGCCTTTTTTAGCAATATGATAAGCTATCTGCACCGCTTCTTCGGCCGAAGTGGTGTTTACGATCACTTCTACATTGTCTTCAAAAGCCTCATGAATGCGGTTATTATCTTTACCCAAGCAAACAATGGCTTTCACTTTAGATTTAACCAGATCTTTAAGCATGTGGTAATCATTGCCTTTATCTACTCCACCCAAAATCAGTACTACATCGGTATTCATACTCTCTAAAGCATACCAGGTAGAGTTTACGTTGGTAGCTTTAGAATCGTTAATAAATTCTATACCGGAAATACGGGCCACATGCTCCAGCCGATGTTCGATATTGGTAAAGCTACCCATGCTTTCGCGGATGGATTCGTTGCGCAACTCTAATACCTTAGCTACAATGCCCGAAGCCATGGAATTATACATGTTGTGTTTGCCCTGAAGAGCTAAATCGGTAATTAACATATCGAATGGTTTTTGATGTGGTTGTTTCAGATTAATGATGATTTGTTTGTCGGCTAAATAGGCTCCGGGTTCCTGTACCGTTTGGATAGAAAAAGGATAAGATTTAGCCTTCGGCTGAATACGCTGCAATGCTTTGATCGTTTCCGGATCATCGGCACAGTAAATAAATACGTCTTCGGCGGTCTGATTCTGGATAATCCGGAATTTAGAATTCACGTAATTTTCCATTTGGTAATCGTATCGATCTAAATGATCGGGGGTTATATTTAAGAGCAAAGCAAGGTCTGCTTTGAATTCATACATATTATCGAGCATGAAGCTGCTGATCTCCAATACATAATAATCGAAGTTTTCGGTAGCTACCTGCTTGGCAAAACTGTGCCCAATGTTTCCGGCCAGCCCTACGTTTAATCCGGCATTTTTCAGAATATGGTAAGTAAGCATGGTGGTAGTCGACTTACCATTAGAACCGGTAATGGCAATTAACTTGGCCTGGGTATAGCGGGCAGCAAATTCGATCTCAGAAATGATCGGGATTTGTTTATCTATAAGTTTTTTAATGATGGGAGCTTTATCTGGAATTCCGGGACTTTTGATTACCTCGGCTGCCTGTAGAATTTTTGCTTCGCTATGCTGATTTTCCTCAAAGGGGATATTTAAATACGAAAGCTCCTGTTTAAATTTCTCGGCGATAGCTCCGAAATCTGAAACAAAAACCTCATAACCCTGCTTTTGGGCAAGATATGCCGCACCCACTCCGCTTTCGCCGGCACCCAAAATCACGATATAGGGTTTCTGATTCATTAACGAATTTTTAAGGTTACGATGGTTAAAATGGCCAACAAGATACCCATGATCCAGAAACGGGTTACAATTTTGGCTTCATGGTATCCTTTTTTCTGATAATGATGATGCAGGGGCGACATGAGGAAAACACGGCGACCTTCGCCATATTTCTTTTTGGTGTATTTAAACCAGCCCACCTGGATCATAACCGAAACGTTCTCTACCAGAAATACGCCGCATAGTATGGGTATCAATAATTCTTTACGAATCATGATGGCAAATGCGGCAATAATTCCGCCTATGGCTAAACTTCCGGTATCGCCCATAAACACTTGCGCAGGGTAAGAATTGTACCATAAAAACCCAATACACGCTCCCACAAAGGCACCAGCAAATACTACGAGCTCTCCAGAATTAGGGATGTACATGATATTGAGGTAGTCGGACATGATGGCATTACCCGAAACATAGGCCAATACCGCGAGGGTTATACCTACAATGGCCGAAGTGCCGGTAGCCAGACCGTCTATTCCATCGGTAATATTGGCTCCGTTTGATACAGCAGTTACAATAACGACCACAAAGAGAAGAAATACGAGTAGTGCATAACGCTCATAGCCTTCGCCCAAGAATTTTAATACTTTAGAATAATCGAACTCATTGTTCTTATAAAATGGCACATTGGTTAGGGTCGATTTTACATCGCGGGTATAGTAAGTTTTACCCGACAGGTTGTGATCCTGAACCTGTGCACTAGCTACCACCGGCTTAAGCACTTTTTCTCTTACCACAATATTAGGGTGAAAATACATAGTCCAGCCAATAATGAGTGCTAAACCCACCTGGCCCATAATTTTAAATCGGCCGGCCAGGCCTTCTTTATCCTTTTTAAAAACTTTGATATAGTCGTCTACAAAGCCAATGGCTCCCATCCAAACGGTAGAGATGATCATCAGGATAACATAAATATTATCTAGTTTGGCAAACAATAGCGTAGGTATTAAAATCCCCAGGAGGATGATAATTCCGCCCATGGTAGGAGTTCCTTGTTTCTCTATCTGCCCTTCTAAACCTAAATTCCGAACGGTTTCGCCCACTTGTTTGGCTCTTAACAGCTTAATTAAGCGGCTACCATAAACGGTGGTAATAATTAAGGATAAAATAACGGCCATCCCGGTACGGAAGGAGATATACTGGAACAAACCAGCTCCGGGAAAATCATATAGTTTATCTAACCAGGTGAATAAGTAATACAACATTAGTTCATCAGATTTAAGTTCGCAGATAGTATTTCTTTATCATCAAAAGGATGTTTTACACCCTTGATGTCTTGATATTTTTCGTGCCCCTTGCCGGCTAATAAAATAATATCGCCGGGCTGTGCTAAATGGCAGGCTGTTTTAATGGCTTCTTTACGATCGGTAATAGAAATGGCCTTTTTCCGATTAGATGGGCTCACGCCAGCTTCCATATCCCGGATAATTTGCTCAGGATCTTCAGATCGTGGATTGTCTGAAGTAAGGATCACTTTATTGCTCCAGTCGCAGGCCACCTGTGCCATAACCGGGCGTTTGGTTTTATCACGGTCGCCACCGCAGCCAATAATGGTAATTACCTGCTCATTTCCTTTACGGATGTTCTGAATGGTGTTTAAAACATTCAGCACCGCATCGGGCGTGTGGGCATAGTCTACAATTCCAATGACTCCATTATCGGCAATCAGGTAATCGAACCGGCCTTCAGCACCATTTAAACGGCTCAGCGTGGTTAATACCTTTAATTTATCCTGGTCTAATAACATGGCTGTTCCATAAACGGCCAATAAGTTGTAGGCATTAAAACTGCCCACCATTTTAAACCATACTTCTTCGTTATCTATATTTAA
>JBJTNQ010000095.1:0-3605 GCA_046074105.1 Sphingobacteriaceae bacterium
TCTCGCCACCTGAACCAGATTTTTGAGGCTTAGCCATCAAACCACGCATTCCGCAAAGCTGACGAATCTGCTCTTTAGAACCACGGGCTCCAGAATCTAACATCATGTAAACAGAGTTAAATCCTTGGTTATCGTTAGACAAGATATCCATTACGTTTGCAGTCAAACGATTATTGATACGTGTCCAGATATCGATAATTTGGTTGTAACGCTCGTTGTTGGTAATGAAACCCATGTTATAGTTATTCATTACCTCTTCTACTTCTTTAGTAGCCTGACCGATCAACTTCACTTTTTCTGCAGGAATATTGATGTCCTGTAGGTTGAACGATAAACCACCCTGGAATGCCATTTTGAAACCTAATTCTTTGATATCATCCAAGAACTGTGCAGCACGGGCCATTCCGGTTGTTTTTACTACTTCACCAATAATATCACGCAGCGATTTTTTGGTTAATAGCTCATTGATGTAGCCCACTTCTTCTGGCACAACCTGGTTGAACAATACACGTCCAACAGTGGTTTCAATGATTTTATTAACAATAGAACCATCTTTTTCTTTCACATTGGCTTTTACCTTAATGAAAGCGTGGAGGTCTAATTTTTTCTCATTGTATGCAATGATGATTTCCTCGGCAGAGTAGAAAGTCTGCCCTTCACCTTTAACCACACGGGTATCATCGGTCTTACGACCTTTGGTAATGTAATACAGACCCAATACCATGTCCTGAGAAGGAACGGTAATTGGCGTACCATTTGCCGGGTTTAAGATATTATGTGAGGCCAACATCAACATTTGGGCTTCCAAAATTGCTGCATTACCTAATGGTAAGTGAACAGCCATCTGGTCACCGTCAAAATCGGCGTTGAACGCGGTACATACTAATGGGTGTAATTGAATGGCTTTACCTTCTACCAATTTAGGCTGGAAAGACTGAATACCTAAACGGTGTAATGTAGGTGCACGGTTTAATAATACCGGGTGTCCTTTTAATACATTTTCTAAGATATCCCAAACAATTGGATCTTTACGATCTACAATTTTCTTGGCAGATTTTACCGTTTTAACCACACCTCTTTCGATCATCTTACGAATAACGAATGGTTTGTATAATTCGGCAGCCATATCTTTTGGTAAACCGCACTCGTGTAATTTCAAGTTTGGTCCTACCACAATTACAGAACGTGCTGAATAATCTACACGCTTACCTAATAAGTTTTGACGGAAACGGCCTTGTTTACCTTTCAGGATGTCTGAAAGTGATTTTAGGGCACGGTTACCTTCGGTTTTTACCGCGTTTACTTTACGCGAGTTATCGAATAACGAATCTACCGCTTCCTGCAGCATACGTTTCTCGTTACGTAAGATCACTTCCGGAGCTTTGATCTCGATCAAACGCTTTAAACGGTTGTTACGGATAATTACACGACGGTATAGATCGTTTAGATCGGAAGTTGCGAAACGACCGCCTTCTAACGGTACTAACGGACGTAATTCTGGCGGGATTACCGGCACGATCTTTACGATCATCCATTCCGGACGATTCTCGATATGATCATTCGCACTACGGAAAGATTCTACTACATGAAGACGCTTTAAAGCTTCGTTTTTACGTTGCTGTGAGGTTTCGTTTGCTGCCTGGTGACGCAGATCGTATGATAATTGATCCAGATCTAAGCGGCTCAGTAAGTCAACCAAAGCCTCTGCTCCCATTTTAGCGACAAATTTATTAGGGTCTTTATCGTCTAAGTATTGGTTTTCTTTTGGCAGAGTATCTAAAATATCCAGGTACTCTTCTTCGCTTAAGAAATCCATGGTTTGAATACCATCTGCTTCTTTAATACCCGGCTGGATAACTACATAACGCTCATAGTAAATAATCAGATCTAGTTTTTTAGTAGGCAAGCCTAATAAATAACCGATTTTGTTTGGTAATGAACGGAAATACCAAATGTGTGCAACAGGAACCACTAAGTTAATGTGTCCCATACGCTCACGACGTACCTTCTTTTCGGTTACTTCTACACCGCAACGGTCGCAGACAATACCCTTATAACGGATACGCTTGTATTTACCGCAATGGCATTCGTAGTCCTTAACCGGACCGAAAATACGTTCGCAGAATAAACCATCACGCTCCGGCTTGTAAGTACGGTAGTTAATGGTTTCCGGCTTTAAAACTTCACCGCTTGAACGTTCCAGAATTGATTCTGGAGAAGCCAAGCTGATCGTAACTTGGGTAAAGTTACTTTTGATTTTATTATCCTTTTTGTAAGACATAGCTCTTTTTCTAAGTTGTAAGTTGTAGGTTTTAAGTTGTAGGCTAAGTTTTGAGACTTACAACCTACAACTTATCACTTATAACTTAATCCAATGTGATATCTAAACCTAAACCTCTTAATTCGTGAACCAATACATTGAATGATTCAGGAACTGATGGAGTTGGTAAGTTCTCACCTTTAACAATCGCTTCGTAAGTTTTGGCACGGCCAATTACATCATCAGATTTCACGGTTAAGATCTCCTGAAGGATGTTTGCAGCACCAAATGCTTCTAATGCCCAAACCTCCATCTCACCAAAACGCTGACCACCAAACTGGGCTTTACCACCCAATGGCTGTTGTGTGATCAATGAGTATGGTCCGATAGAACGAGCGTGCATTTTGTCGTCAACCATGTGGCCAAGTTTCAACATATAGATGATACCTACCGTAGTTGGCTGATCGAAACGATCGCCGGTTAAACCATTGTACAGATAGGTTCTACCTGAAGCAGGCAAGCCCGCTTTAGCCACCCACTCTTCTACTTCTTCGTGTGTAGCACCATCGAAAATCGGGGTCGAGAATTTCATTCCCAATTCTTTTCCGGCCCAACCTAATACAGTCTCGTAGATCTGTCCTAAGTTCATCCTTGAAGGTACACCCAATGGGTTTAACACAATATCAACTGGCGTTCCGTCTTCCAGGAACGGCATATCTTCATCGCGAACGATACGGGCTACAATACCTTTGTTACCGTGACGGCCGGCCATTTTATCACCCACTTTTAACTTACGTTTTTTAGCGATGTAAACTTTGGCCATTTGTACGATGCCTGATGGCAACTCATCACCTACGGTAATCGCGAATTTCTCACGCTTGTAGGCTCCCAGTTCCTCATTCAGTTTAATATTGTAGTTGTGTAAGGTTTGTTTGATCAACTCATTCTTATCCTCATCAGTAGTCCACTTAGTAGGATTAATATTAGCGAATTCTAATTCTGCCAATACTTTTTGAGTGAATTTAACGCCTTTAGCTACCAGCAATTCTTTGTAAACGTTGTAAACTCCCTGAGCTGTTTTACCATTTACGATGGTAAATAATTTCTCAACCAGTTTATCACGTAGATCTTTAACTGCTTTATCGTGCTGAGCATCTAATTTTTCAACCAAGATCTTCTCTTCAGATTTAGTGGTCTTTTTAGCTCTCGAGAACAGTTTAGTATCGATAACCACACCTTGTATAGAAGGCGGAGTTTTTAAAGACGCATCTTTAACATCTCCGGCCTTATCACCAAATATGGCTCTCAATAATTTTTCTTCTGGTGAAGGATCAGATTCTCCTTT
>JBJTNQ010000096.1:0-24472 GCA_046074105.1 Sphingobacteriaceae bacterium
CTAGTCATAATAGTAACCTGAAGAGAATATCCACAAATCTTGGACTCCCTAAAATAACAGGGCACACTCCAAGACATACAATAGCAAACCATTTACTATCCGAAGGTTATTCACCAGAGGAGATTCAAAGAGTATTGGTTCACTCCAGTGTAAATACGACAAAAATATATTTGAAGAAAAGGCATCAAACCTTCGGGGTCAATAAAACGATGACTGAATCTTTAATGATTTTCAGAAAGAAGAGACAGCAAAGTCAATATTAGGTTTGTATATGTGTTATACTTAATAAATAATTGTCATAAGGGAGGTTGTACCTCCCTTTTTTGTGCAGTAAACAGTGCAGTAATTTGACGATTATACTTCAGTATTATCAATTATAAAATTTATAAATAACTGATATACAGTCTGTTATGTTTATAAAAAAGAATAGAAGTTTCCTAAACTTTAGATAGCAGTTCGATTCTGCTCGGGGCTACCATAATTTATTTAATTTTTTAGTTTATGTTTTATGCCTATGTGATTAAAAGCTTAGCGCATGATTTTTACTATAAAGGTCATTGTGCTAATTTGCAAGCCAGGCTTAAAGAGCATAATTCAGGTAAGACTAAATCAATAAAACACTATCTCCCGTTTAAATTTGTGTATTTCGAGCAGTTCGACGATTTATATTTGGCCATTAGAAGGGAGAAGTATTTTAAAACTGCAGCAGGGAGACGCTATTTGAAATCTAAACTGCAAGAATAAATTTCAAAAACTAAACTTTAGATAGCAGTTCCCTGCCCGACTACCTGTTCAGGCGGGGATTCCCATCGGGGCTACAATAATAATTCACTTGATTATTTTTAGGTAGAGGAGAAATTTCCCGCTGAGACCACTTTTCTAATTAACACTCCCCTTGTTCTTTCTGATAGCGCTCGGATTGATCAGAAACTTGGCTTTAAACATCTTCGAAAAATACTGCAGGGTTTCAAAACCGCAAGAATACGAAATTTCAGAAAGGCTCAGTTCGCTTTCTTGGATCATTTGTTCTGCCTTACGCAGCCTCAGCATTAAGTGATATTGATGCAGAGAGGTATCAGTAACCTCCTTAAATGCTTTTCTAAGCCAGGCATAGCTGAGGTGGTGTGTTTTGGCTAATTCGTCGAAATCAATCTCACTGTTCCAATGCTCATTAATATATTTTTTAACCTCTTCAATAACCCGCTCTTTTCTCGGAATTTTCTCGTTCGATAGTAAAACCGAGGTATACAAGATGCCTAATAACTGGATAAGGATAAAGGAAGTAAGTTTCTGATACGATTCATCTTTCTTTTCTACAATATCCAGCAGGCGCTCAAAAGCGGCGATATATTCGGCATTAAAGCCAACTTTAAGGATCGGGTTTTGAGGGTTAAAGCATTCCTGTTCCAGTAAATGCTTGGCATAAGCCCCATTAAAACCCACCCAATATTCTTCCCATCCCGTACTTTTTAATGGCTTATAGCGGTGCCACTGGCCCGGATACAATAAAATTACCGTACCTGCTTCTATCTCTTTTGGCGGCATCCCGTTAGCCTCAAACTTTCCCTTACCCGCACTGATATACAATAACTGAAACTCTTTTAAATACCTTCCCTTACTCCAGTTAAAATAATGAGATTCCGGGTGTTTGATATCCGGATAGGCCGTTTGCGGAGGATGAATGTGGTGCCCCAGGGTCCTGATCGCCACACTCAGATCATCATCCTGCTCCTCTAATTCAAAGTAACGGCGAAAGGTTTTCATATCAAAAAGTATAAATATTTTATCAGTAATGATAAGTAACTTATCAAAAAAATACAATAATCTTGTATAGGGAGATCATTTTGGATAAAAAAAGCACATCCTATTTAAACATTATGATATTCCAATATACAAACGGGCATTTATAACCAATTAAAACATTTACCTGCTGAATTAACCCGGATCTGTGCAAAAAAGCTGCATATTTTTAGGTGTACAGCAGGAAAATACCAATTAAACAAACGAACTAATCAATTAACCAATCGAAAAAATTAAATCATTATGCAAGTACTATTAGGTATCCTATTTCACACCATTGGTGGAGTTTCATCGGGTAGTTTCTACATGCCATTTAATAAAGTAAAAAAATGGTCGTGGGAAACTTTTTGGTTTGTCGGGGGACTATTCTCCTGGTTAATCCTGCCGCCATTGGCCGCCTACCTTACCGTTCCGGGCTTTGCCGACATCATTTCATCTGCAGATAGCGGCGTAAAGAACTTTACCTACGCTATGGGTTTATTATGGGGAATTGGCGGCTTAACTTACGGTTTAGGCGTACGTTACCTGGGTATGTCATTGGGTAACTCTATCGTACTAGGTTTCTGTTCCGCTTTTGGTGCCTTGGTCCCTTCTATCTATTATAATTTCAATCCAATAGAAGGTAAGGTATCTTTTAACCAAATGCTTCAAACCAGCGGCGGACAACTGGTTTTACTGGGTGTTTTAGTATGCCTTATCGGGATAGCCATTTCTGGTAAAGCCGGAATGATGAAAGAACGCGATCTGAAAGCCGATAAAGCCAAAGATGCTTCGGAGTTCAGTTTAGTAAAAGGCCTCATCATAGCGGTGGTTTCCGGTATTTTAAGCTCTTTCTTCAACTTCGGTATCGAAGGCGGAAAAGCCATGGCCGAAGAAGCCGTACGACAGGGTTCAAATCCTTTGTTCCAAAATAACGTAACCTATATCGTATTGCTATGGGGAGGTTTAACCACTAATTTTATTTGGTGTTTTTACCTAAGCTTTAAAAACAAGTCGTATACCGATTATACCAATTCCGAAACCCCGCGATTAGCCAATATTGGTTTTTCAGGTTTAGCCGGAACGCTTTGGTTCTTACAATTCTTCTTTTACGGAATGGGCGAAAGCAAACTGGGAAATGGTGCCAGCTCCTGGATCCTGCATATGGCCACCATTATTCTTACTGCCAACCTATGGGGTTTATACCTTAAAGAATGGTCGGGAGTACAATCTAAAACATTCAGAACCTTTTTGTTCGGAATAGGAATGATCCTTTTATCTATCGTATTGGTAGGTATCGGAAATTCCATGTAATGCAATAAAAAATAAATAATAACTATTGATGATGAGAGAATTTAAACACGTGTCGTATTTGTGGGAAGAAGCAAAAGCTTCCCAAATTACCAATGAAGTAGATCTGTTTATATACCGTTCTAATTTGCTGGGTGCCGATTTAAGATTAACCAATTACGGCGGAGGAAACACCTCTGTGAAGATAACAGATAAAGACCCCCTGACCGGAGTAGCAACCGAGGTGATGTGGATCAAAGGTTCGGGCGGAGATATTGGTACCTTAAAAAAATCTGGATGTGCAGCATTGTACCTGGAGCGGCTGCGTAACCTGGAGAACGTATACCGCGGAATTGAATTCGAAGATGAAATGGTAGAACTATTTAACCACTGCATTTTCGACCTCAATTCTAAAGCACCATCTATTGATACGCCCTTACACGGATTTCTCCCATTTAAACATATTGACCACCTGCACCCCGATGCAGCCATTGCCATTGCCGCCGCTAAAGATGGTAAAGCCATTACCGAAAAACTATTCGGCGGACAGGTAGGTTGGGTAGGCTGGCAGCGCCCCGGCTTTGACCTGGGCTTGCAACTACACAGCTGCCTGGCAGAAGCCGAAGCAAAAGGCATTAAACTAAAAGGCATTATGCTGGGTTCGCATGGTTTATTTACCTGGGGCGATACCGCATACGAAAGTTATGTGAATACGCTGGAAGTGATAGAAGCCTGTGCCGAATACCTGGAGCAGAATTATAAAAATGTATTTGGAGGACAGAAAATAGCGGCCCTTCCGGGCGAAAAAAGAAAAGCCCAGGCAGCGCAAATTGCCCCGATTCTCAGAGGCCTTTGCTCCTCAGAACGTAAAATGATTGGTCATTTTACCGATGATGAAAGGGTATTGGAATTTATCAATTCTAATGATCTGGAAAGATTGGCCCCGCTGGGAACTTCCTGCCCCGACCATTTCCTGAGAACCAAAATATCGCCATTGGTACTGAATTTAAGTCCCGAAGAAGATCTTTCGGATGTGGAGGCCATTAAAGCTAAACTCATTTCTTCATTTGAGGCTTACCGGGCCATGTATACCGAGTATTATAATACCTGTAAACATCCCAATTCGCCGGCTCTCAGAGATCCTAATCCGGTAGTAATTCTATACCCCGGAGTAGGGATGTTTACATTCTCTAAAGATAAAACTACGGCACGCCTGGCCTCAGAATACTATATCAATGCGGTTAATGTAATGAAAGGGGCCGAAGCGGTTTCCTCTTACACTTCGCTGCCACGTCAGGAAGCTTTTGATATCGAGTACTGGTTATTAGAAGAAGCTAAACTGCAGCGCATGCCTAAGCCCAAAGCCCTTTCCGGAAGGGTGGCATTGGTTACCGGATCGGCAGGAGGAATTGGAAAGGCTATTGCAAAGAAATTTGCCGAAGAAGGGGCATGCGTTATCTTAAACGACATTAACCCCGATCGTTTGGCCGAGGCAAAGGCCGAATTCGTAGGACTTTTTGGTAAAGATGCTGTTGCCAGCACCGTTTTAAATGTAACCGACGAAGACAGCACCCTGCAGGCATTAAATGAAGCAGCTTTAGCTTTTGGTGGAGTTGATATTGTGGTGAATAATGCCGGTATCAGTATCTCTAAATCTATAGCGGAACACAGCCTCGAGGAATGGGACAGACTATACGATATCCTGGTTAAAGGCCAGTTTATTGTATCTAAAGCCGGCATAGCCGTTATGCGCAAGCAAGGTTTTGGAGGCGATATCATTAATATCGTTTCAAAAAATGCCGTAGTGGCCGGCCCGAACAATCCGGGTTATGGTTCGGCAAAAGCTGCACAGGCACATTTAACCCGCCTCATGGCTGCCGAATTAGGTGCAGATCAGATCAGGGTGAACACCGTAAATCCGGATGCCGTTATTGCCGATTCTAATATCTGGGCCGGAGGCTGGGCAGAAGGCAGAGCCAAAGCTTATGGTATTGAGGTAAAAGACCTGCCGGCTTATTATGCCAAACGAACCTTATTAAATGAGATTATTCTTCCGGTAGATATTGCCAATGCCTGTTTTGCTTTTGTAGGCGGATTGCTCAATAAATCGACCGGTAATGCACTAAACGTTGATGGAGGAGTGAGCATGGGCTTTTACCGATAAGGTAAAAACCCCGTCCCCTTATTTAAAAAAAATAAAACGGTTATGATCATCAATAAAGAACAGATAGCTGCGCACAATGATTCCCTGTTAAAAAATCATCGCGATAAGCTAAACTATACCCAAATAGAAGTAGCTTCTTCAGAAGAAATTATACAGAAACTCATCGATTTTCAGATCGCTATCCCTTCCTGGGCATTAGGTGCCGGCGGTACCCGTTTCGGACGATTTAAAATGGGTGGAGAACCCCGTTCGTTGGAGGAAAAAATGGAAGATGTAGGATTGATCCATGCACTGAATCAATCATCCGGAGCCATATCGCTCCATATTCCATGGGATATTCCCAAAGATTATGCGGCCATTAAACAATTGGCCGGCCAGCACGGATTGGCTTTCGATGCGGTAAACTCCAATACTTTTCAGGATCAGCCGGGCCAGGCACATTCTTATAAATTCGGCTCTTTACAACACGTAGATAAAGCTGTACGCAAGCAGGCCATAGCCCATAATATTGAAGTAATTAAGCATGGCGATGCTTTGGGATCTAAATCTTTAACGGTTTGGCTTTCAGATGGTTCTACCTTTCCGGGACAATTGAATTTCCGGAAAGCCTACCAGCATACGCTCGAAAGTTTGCAGGAAATTTATGCGGCCTTACCCAAAGACTGGAAACTTTACCTGGAGTACAAGGCCTTTGAGCCTAATTTCTACTCCATGACCGTGGGCGACTGGGGAATGTCTTATTCTATGGTCCAGAAACTGGGCGAAAAAGCATTTACCCTGGTCGATCTGGGCCATCACCTACCTAATGCCAATATCGAGCAGATCGTTTCTTTATTATTAATGGAGAACAAGCTGGGCGGATTCCACTTTAACGATTCTAAATATGGCGATGACGATTTAACCGCCGGATCTATTAAGCCTTATCAGCTGTTCCTTATTTTCAACGAATTGGTTGAAGGAATGGATGCCAAAGGGATGGATCATGCCAAAGATCTGGGCTGGATGATCGATGCTTCCCACAATGTGAAAGATCCATTAGAAGACCTGTTGCAGTCGGTAGATGCCATTACCCTGGCTTATGCCCAGGCTTTATCGGTAGACAGAAAACAACTGAACGAAGCCCAGCAAAATAGCGATATCGTAAAAGCACAGGAAATATTGCAAAATGCTTTCCGCACCGATGTTCGGGCGCTGGTAGCTGAATCCCGTTTACGCAGCGGGGCGGCATTAAATCCAACGGCATTATATCGTTCGCTTCAGGTACGTAATGAGTTGATCAAAGAAAGAGGATCGGAGTCTAACTCGACAGGATTATAAGGAAACAGAAGGGTGTAATGGCAATGAATGCGGTCGCGATTTATGACATCGGTAAAACCAATAAAAAGGTTTTTCTTTTTAATGAGAATTACGAAATAATTTGGGAGAGATCCGAAAATTTTAATGAAACAACAGATGAAGATGGGGATCCCTGCGAAGATCTTAACTATTTAACCCAATGGATATTAGCTACTTGGCAGGAGATTAAAAGTTTTGTGCACATACAAGTTAAGGGCCTCAACTTTAGCACCTATGGTGCCAGTTTTGTTTACCTTAATGAAAAAGGCAAAGTGCTTACCCCACTTTATAATTACCTTAAACCTTATCCGGAAGCACTGAACGAGCAGTTCTATGCAGCATATGGCGGAGCCGATGCGGTATCGCTGGCCTGTGCTTCGCCAATATTAGGAAGCCTGAATTCGGGCTTGCAGATATACCGTTTAAAGGCCGAGCAACCGAAGGTGTTTAACCAGATACGTTATTGCCTGCACTTGCCGCAATACCTCAGTTTTTTCCTTTCTGGCAGAACTTGTTCTGATATTACCAGCATAGGCTGCCATACCAATTTGTGGGATTTTACCAAGCACAGTTACCATGAATGGGTAAACAAAGAGGGTATTGATACTAAGCTGGCTCCTATTGTGCCGGCGAGTGACGTAGTGGAAATAGAGCAGGGCATACGGGTAGGTACCGGGCTGCACGACAGTTCATCGGCCATGATACCCTACATGCTCAACTTTAAAGAACCTTTTCTGTTGCTCTCTACCGGAACCTGGAATATTTCGCTTAATCCTTTTAACCATATTCTGCTTACTAATCAGGAATTGGCGGCCGATTGCCTTTGCTACCTTACTTATCAAGGGAGCCCGGTCAAGGCCTCCCGATTATTTTCTGGGCAGGAGCATGAAGATGAATGTTTTAGCTTAGCCCATAACTGGCAAGTACCCAACGACTATTACAAAACGGTTGCTTATAACCCCAACTGGGAAAAAGAAAGCGGCCAGAGCTACGAAAGCCAGTATCATTCCTTTATTCAAACCCTGGTGAATAAGCAGGTCATCTCTACTAACCTTATTTTAACAGATTCGGCCGTAAAGCGCATATTTGTTGATGGCGGTTTTTCTAAAAATGAAGTATTTATGAACCTGCTGGCAGCAGCCTATCCCGAAATAGAGATCTATGCAGCCGAAATTCCACAGGCCAGCGCCTTAGGGGCAGCGCTGGTTATACATCAAAGCTGGAATACTAAACCGCTCCCCAATAATCTGATATCTATAAAAAAATACAGCTAATATGACGGCATACAATACCCAATATCCATCGGTAGATGATTTAAGAAATCTTGCCAAAAAGCGGATCCCAAAATTTGTTTTCGAATATGTAGACGGTGGATGTAATGAAGATGTAAACCTGATAAAAAATACAGCCGAACTGAGAGCCGTAGAGTTAAAACCCTATTACCTCAGCAAGCATACAGGTTCTTCTATGAAAACAGAACTATTTGGGCACGAATACGATGCCCCATTTGGTATAGCGCCAGTAGGTTTGCAAGGCTTAATCTGGCCTAATTCGCCCGAGATACTGGCCAAAGCAGCGGTTCAGCAAAATGTGCCTTTTATACTTAGCACGGTAACCACGTCCAGTATAGAGCGTATTGGCGAAATTACGGAGGGAAAATTCTGGTTCCAGCTTTATCATCCGGCAGCAGACAGCCTTCGCGATGATATACTGGACCGGGTAGAAGCGGCCGGATCGGACGTGCTGGTGGTACTTTGTGATGTGCCTAGTTTTGGTTTCAGGCCACGTGATATCCGCAATGGATTGGCCATGCCACCACAAATGACCTTGAACAATATCTTACAGATCATGACGCATCCGCGTTGGGCCATCAATACCCTGATTCATGGGCAGCCTAATTTTGCTACCATGAAAAAATATATGCCTAAAAATCTAAATATGAAAGCTTTGGGGGCTTATATGAACCAAACGTTCTCTGGCAGGGTAAGTGAAGAAAAACTGGCCCGCATTCGCGATAGATGGAAGGGTAAATTGGTTTTAAAAGGTGTAGCTACGCCCGAAGATACCGATATGGCTATTCGTTTGGGTCTGGATGGTGTAATTGTGTCTAACCATGGCGGCCGACAGCTAGATGCCGGACAGTCATCTATAAAGTCATTAGAACCCATTGTAGAAAAATACAAAGGGAAGATCAAAATTATGCTCGATAGCGGTCTTCGATCTGGTCCGGATGTAGCCCGGGCTATGGCCTCTGGCGCCGATTTCACTTTTATGGGCCGCACCTTCATGTATAGTGTAGCAGCCCTGGGCAATGCCGGCGGTAACCACGCCATCGGTATGACCAAAATTCAATTACAGCAGGTAATGGAGCAGATCTGTTGCGAAAGGGTGGCCGATTTCCCCAATCATCTGATCTAAAATAATTAAGCCGGGATAGCAGCGTCTGATTGTTGAAACGCTACCATTCCGGCTTAAATGCTACTCGTTTGCTAAAAATTAATTCTTAGCTCCTTTTACATATTTATCTAACCATCGGCCTTGCTCCCATAATAGGTGCAAAAGGTTCTCTTTACCGCGGTAGCCGTGGGCTTCGTACGGAAGATATACAAACCGGGCGGTACCGCCATGACCTTTAATAGCCGCATATAAACGCTCGCTGTTAATAGGGTAAGTACCGGTATTGTCGTCCATTTCGCCGTGTACCAATAAAATTGGCGTTTTAATTTTATCGGCGTAAGCAAAAGGGCTCATTTCCATGTATAATTTAGGCGCCTGCCAGAAAGTACGTTCTTCATTCTGAAATCCAAATGGGGTAAGCGTACGGTTATAGGCACCGCTGCGTGCAATACCGGCTTTAAATAAATTGGTATGTGCTAATAAATTAGCAGTCATAAAAGCACCGTAGCTGTGGCCGCCAACGGCCATGCGGTTACGGTCGCCAACGCCCATTTCTGCTAATTTATTAATGGCTGCGCTGGCATTTAATTCCAATTGATTTACAAAATCGTCGTTCGGTTTTTTATCTGCAGAAGTAGCCACAATAGGCATTTCGGCATTGTCTAAAACGGCATAGCCCTGGGTTACGTAATATACTGGCGATCCCCAGCTTAACATGGTAAATTTATGCTGGTTCCCTCTAATCTGGCTGGCATCTGCCGCATTGGTAAATTCGCGTGGGTAAGCCCAGATCAATGTGGGTAATGGTCCGTCTTTTTCTTTATTATAACCTTTTGGTAAATACAGGTCGCCGGTTAAATCTACACCATCTTTACGCTGATATTTGATCTTCTGTTTGCTTACGCCAACTAAGCCGGGATAAGGATTTTTAAAGTCGGTAATGGCAACAGATGAAGTAGGTTTCTTTAGCTTGGTGATGTAATAATTAGGCACCTGACTTTCTGTTTCTCTGCGGGTTAAAATAGTCAGGTTATCCAGATCCAATACATCAACCACATATTCGAACCGATCTTCGGCACAGCGCCAAATGGTGTCGTTCTTTTTAGTTTTCAGATCGAAAATAGATAAGTAAGGTAAATCGCCCTTGGCAGAAGCACCGGTAGTATTATTCATTACAATGGCCTGTCCGTTTTTAATGGTACTAATTACCGATCTGCCAAACTGGTTTTTAGCTGTAACCGGGTCGCCGGGATTATTGTATGAATCGGTGGTATTACCTTCGTATAAAGTGGTAAAGGTATTGGCCTTCTGATTGTAAATACTTACCCGGTAATATTGCTTAGAACGTAAGGATTCGGAAACCAAGGCAATATTCTCGTCGCCCCAGTTGGTACGGGCATATCTGAAACTGGTTTTAAACAGTTCTTTTGCTTCGCCGGTAAAGGGAGCGCTAAGGGCATAAACCGCATCGTGAAAAGGGACGTCTTTTTTCATGATACCGCCATCTAAAGGCATGGCATAGGTTAGGGTTGCCGCTTCATCATCTTTCCAGTCGAAACCACGGGCAACATTTTGCGTATTATCATAGCCAGAGGGAGAACCTTCGCTTGATGGCAGTTGGAAAAGTGTTTTAACAGGAGCGCCATTTACATCAACGATAGCTACGGTAGAAGCAAATCCGCCAGCAGGCACTAAATAAGAGAAAGGTTTATTCAGTGTGCGGCTCAGGAAATATTTCTTATCAGGAGATAAGGCTAGTGTGCTTATAATGGCCGGAGCACCTAATTTAGTTTCTACACCGCCGGTGTTTTTAACCAGTTGTACATTGGCGTAAAAATCAAAAAGATATTCATCGTAAGGAGATTTGATCAGATCCTGATAAGTAACACTTGGAGCCACTTTACCTAAATTCTCCTGAATGGTAGGTCCTTTTGGGGTAATGGGGCGTTTGGCCAGCTGACTGGTAGCGTTGACATTGGTTTTATAGATCAGGGTTTCATTATCAAGCCAGATCAGGGTACTGCCTAAGACCAAATTAGCAGCTTGCTGATTCACTTTTATACAGGTTTGGGTAGCCACATCAATTACATATACATCTACGCGGTCTGACTCTACCTGAAAGAAAGCAATTTTAGAATCTGAAGGATTCCAGGCCGGGTTTAATGCCGATAGATTTGCCGGTAATCCTCTTACCTGATAACTTTTATTGGCCTTAATGTTCTTAAGCACGAAGTTTTTGATAAAATTAAGGCGGCTGGGGGCAAAATTATTGGGGTTAATGCGTAAACCCGCAATTTTAAACTCCGGCTGGCCCAATTCTTCTACCGTTGGATTGGAGGTACGCTCCATAATGAGCATAAAGTTTCCTTTGCCATCTACGCTTACGCCCGGAGTGGGTGCAGCCAAAAGTAAATCGGCAATTTCTTTGGGAGGCAATTGATAGGAAGTTGTTTCCTGTGCGCTAACCAGGTTAACCAATAGGGCAGCGAATAAAATAAACAGGCTGGTAAATTTTTTCATCGATTAGGGTGTTTTAAATTCAATATAAAAATGATTTTAAATTATAATTTGAATCTACTTATTTCCTTAAGAATTAGGCAAAATGCTGATAAACAAAATAGGCTGTGTTACCATTTTGTTACAAAACGATTTAAAAGCCACTGATCTAAGGGGGTTAAAAACTAAAGTCAGCCTTGCTTTGCGGATTATCCAGTTTGGTGCTTTTCCTTTCGCCCTTTACGCTTACATGCATCATGTTAATCTGTTCCGGGTGCTCGGCAAATAATAAATCGTTTTGTATAGAGATGCTTTTGACTGTTTTAACTCCTTTGGCTTCAAAATAACACCAGATGGCTTCGCTTTCTATTTCGTAGCCCAGATAAACCAGACCTGTTGTCTTGCCATTTACCGTAATTTTTAAGTGCTGTGGAATATATTTAGGCAGCAAGCCATTAACCTGTGCTTTACTTTTGGCATTCAGAATATCCAATTTTTCTTTATTCAGCTTTTTTAAAGCATTTTCCAGGTCGTCGGCATTGATGCGGCAACTTATTTCCAGGCTTTGGACTTGAGCATTATGCTTAATTTCGGTTACACTCACATAGTAGGGGTGTAAAAAGCCGATGAGGTAAATGAATAATTGTAACATCATTGTGTTAAAGTGCTGTGGTCTTGGTCTTGTTTATACAAAACCCTATTTTAATGCCAAATTAATAAAAAATAGACGATGCAGGATTTTGGATTATACTTTGCCTTAGGCCGGGAGCACATTCTCGAATGGCGGGGCTATGACCATATGCTGTTTGTTGCTGCTCTTTGCGGCGTTTATTTTTTTACCGACTGGCGCAAGGTATTGGTACTGGTTACCGCCTTTACCATTGGGCATAGCTTAACCCTGGTGCTTAGTGTGTTAAACTGGCTTATTTTACCATCGGCCTGGGTAGAATTTCTGATTCCGCTAACCATTGTGCTTACGGCACTAAGCAATCTGAATACTAAAGCTGCCCAAAAACAGCACATGCGTTGGATTTACCCTATGGCCTTGTTTTTTGGTTTGATACATGGTTTGGGCTTCTCTAACTATTTAAAAAGCCTGCTGGGTACCGATAATTCTATAGTTACTCAGTTATTAGCCTTTAATCTGGGTTTAGAATTTGGACAAATATTAATTGTTGTGGCTATATTAGCCCTGGCACACCTGTTGGTTAAACAATTTAAAGTACCCCAGAGAGAATGGGTTATCTTTTTATCGGCAGCAACTTTTGGAATTGCTTTTATTATGGCCATAGAACGCTTTTTGGCTTTACAAAATGTATAATCTTAAACTTTAAATAATGAATAAAACTTTACGTATTGCACTAGGTCTTTTGTTTCTCAGCGGAACAATTGTTGCCCAAAATCTAAACAATCCGGGGTCTAACCACGGGAATAAATTCGAACAATTGGGAACCATGTTACAAACCCCCAATATGTACCGTTCGGCATCGGGTGCCCCGGGACCTAAATATTGGCAGCAACGTGCCGATTATGAAATTAATGTAGAATTAGATGATGTAAAACAACGTATCATCGGATCTGAAAACATTAACTATTATAACAACTCTCCTGATGCCTTAACTTATTTGTGGCTGCAGCTGGATGAAAATGAGCATCAGCCGAAGAGCGAAAAAAACCTGATCACGCAAAGCAGCATGAAAGAAAAAATGTCTTTGCAGGAGTTGCAGGGCATTGTAGGTTATAAAGAAGATCTGGGTGTAAAAATTGCTAAAGTAAGCGATGCCAATGGCAGTCCGCTGAAATATACCATCAACCAAACCATGATGCGTATAGAACTGCCTAAAAAATTACTGCCAGGCGAAAAATTCCGTTTCAAAGTTTCATGGTCTTATAATATTTCCGATCGCATGACCCGTGGCGGACGTGGCGGTTACGAATATTTTGCCGACGATGATAACTATTTGTACACCACCACACAGTGGTATCCTCGTATGGCGGTTTACTCCGATTTTCAGGGCTGGCAGAACAAGCAATTTGTTGGTTCTGGCGAGTTTGCCCTTACTTTCGGAAACTTTAAAGTAAATATTACTGCACCGGCAGACCATATTATAGGTGCTACCGGCCAATGCCAAAACTATGCTCAGGTTTTAACTTCGGCACAATACAAACGCTGGCAAGCAGCACAGAGTGCATCAGCGCCAGTAGAAGTGGTTACCCTGGCCGAAGCTAAACAGGCCATGAAATCTAAATCAAAAGCAAAGAAAACTTGGACCTATGCAGCCGAAAATGTACGCGATTTTGCTTTCGTGTCGTCTCGTCGTTTGGTTTGGGATGCCATGCCTGCCCAGGTAGAAGGCAAAAAAGTTATGGCCATGTCGTACTATGGTCCCGAAGCCTATCCGCTTTACAGTAAGTATTCTACCAAAGTAGTGGCACATACGGTTAAATCTTACTCTAAACATAGTGTGGCCTATCCTTATCCGGTAGCTATTTCGGTAGAGGCGGCCAATGGTATGGAGTACCCTATGATCTGTTTTAATTATGGCCGTACTGAAAAGGACGGAACCTATAGCGAAACCGTTAAATACGGGATGATAGGGGTAATTATACACGAAGTAGGGCACAACTTCTTCCCGATGATTGTTAATTCTGACGAACGCCAGTGGACCTGGATGGATGAAGGTTTAAATACTTTCCTACAATACCTTGCCGAACAGGAATGGGATAATAACTACCCATCTAACCGTGGGCCGGCTCACAAAATTGTGGACTACATGAAATTGCCTAAAAATGAATTGGAACCCATCATGACCAATTCAGAAAACATCATTCGTTTTGGCCCTAATGCTTACGCCAAACCGGCTACTGCATTAAATATTCTGCGTGAAACCGTAATGGGCCGCGAGTTGTTTGATTATGCTTTTAAAGAATACGCCCGCCGCTGGGCCTTTCACCACCCAACCCCGGCCGATTTTTTCCGTACCATGGAAGATGCTTCGGCGGTAGATCTGGATTGGTTCTGGAGAGGTTGGTTTTATAGTACAGATGCTGTAGATATTGCTATTAACGATGTACGCTACTATCGTATGAACACCAAAAATCCGGCCATAGAAAATACATACGATAAGAAAAAAGCCGATGAGGAAGCTTATATCATTAGTCGTAAACGTAACCGCGATGCCGGCCTTACTTTTGCCGTAGAAGCCGATACCAGCTTGCAGGATTTCTATAATAAATGGGATCGTTATGCCATTACCCCGGCTTCTAAAACTGCCTACGATAAATTCTATGCCGCTTTAAGTCCGGCCGAAAAATCATTCTACGATCAAAAGCGTAATTTCTACGAAATAGATTTCGAGAATAAAGGTGGCTTAGTGATGCCTTTGATCATTGAGTGGACCTTTACCGACGGCACTACCGAAGTAGATCGCATTCCGGCCTATGTATGGCGCAAAAACGAAGAAAAGATTACCAAGGTGTTTGCTAAAGACAAAGAAGTAGCTGCCATACGTTTAGATCCGTATCGCGAAACGGCCGATATTGATGAAGTGAATAACGGCTGGCCACGCCGCAGCACTCCTTCCCGTTTTGAGCTATATAAGCAGCAGCAAAGCATACGGGGTGCTTCATCGGGAACCAACCCAATGCAGGAAGCACGTAAACAATAAAACAGCCTTAAATCCCCGGTGTAAATCGGGGATTTTTGGTTTAGATTATAAAGGGTAATTCCTTGTTTTGCATTTACAACATACTTAACCGAAGTATATCGGCCCCGCGATGTTTTAGCTACTTAACATACGGAATGGTTTATATCCCGATAGGAGGGCCGAGCTATATAATAACATTACGGCAAACTAATGGGATAAAGCCTTTCCAATTTAATTAAATGATGATTTTTGAGAAGACCAGGTATTACCATAAATCGGCAACCTATATTCAAATAATGAGGCCCAGGCCTCATGTTAAACTTTATATATTTGCGCTAATTTTAAACATCATAACCCCTAAAATTTGGGGTATTATAATTTAACCCTTTTTGGCTCCACAACCCAATCGAATTACTCCCAACTATTCCGCTAAAGCATGAAACACTCTCTACGTCCTAATACTGATATGCACCCAGCCCAAAACGCTTTATTGTGGCTTTCAAAAATATTATTCCTCAGCTTGATGTTGCTGGCTTCTGTAGATATGGCTAAAGCTAATTATATAGCGGGTACAGACATTGAACGCACCAGCACTCATGGCGGTACTATAAACAATTTGGGCCAAGGGGTGGTGCTTCCGGTAGTAAGCAGCGTTTCTGTTCCGGCAAATGCCACCTATACTACTGGTCAAAACCTGGATTTTACAGTAAATTTTAATCAGGCCGTATATGTGAATACTGCCGGAGGTATTCCCTACATCAACATTACCTTAAATACAGGTGGAAGTGTTTTGGCGAGTTATATAGCTGGCAGTGGAAGTACTGCTTTAATCTTTCGTTATACCGTACAAGCTAATAAACGTGATTTGGATGGTATTGTATTGGGGGCCTCCATAGTACTTGATGGTGCTACTATACAGAGCGCAGCGAATTTGAATGCAAATTTAAGTTTAAACTCTGTGGGCAACACTTCCGGTATTTTAATAGATTCTTATGATGCGATGAAGCTGGAATTTAATACCGAGTTAGCAGATGGCACAACGATTAAATTACCCTTGTCGGGCTCAGTAAATGTTCTGGTAGATTGGGGCGATGGTTCAGCTCTCGAAACAATCTATACAGCAGATATTCACAGCCATACCTATGCCAATGAAGGTACTTATACAGTACAGATTTTGGGCACTCTGACTGGTTTTGGCTCACCCGAATGTAACTTAACAATGCTAAATAAGGTACTTAGTTTCGGGAGCTTGGGCCTCCAAGACTTAAATTACGCTTTTAACGGAGCTAATTATTTGCAAGTAGTGCCTGCTGATTTACCAGCCACCGTAACATCAACCACTGGCACTTTTAGGTTTGCATCGTCCTTTAACCAGAATATCAGTACCTGGAATACCGAAAATGTAACAGATATGCAGTACATGTTTCAGCATGCTACTGCATTTAATCAGCCCATTGGCAGTTGGAATACTGCAAAAGTGACCAATATGTACGCTATGTTTTCCAATGCTAGCTCCTTTAACCAGGATGTTAGTACCTGGAACACCGAAAATGTAACGAATATGGACTATTTGTTTCACAATGCCGGTGCTTTCAATCAGGCTGTTGGCGGCTGGAACACTTCAAATGTAACCACCATGGCCTCTATGTTTGCTGGGGCTAGTACCTTCAATCAGGCAATTGGCAGTTGGAATACCGCAAAGGTAACAAAGATGGATCTGATGTTTTTTAATGCGGAAGCTTTCAACCAAGCTATTGGCAACTGGAATACTTCAAATGTTACTACGATGTATACTATGTTTGGCTATGCGTATGCTTTTAATAAGCCCCTTGGCAACTGGAATACTTCAAAAGTGACCAATATGGAAGCTATGTTTTTAGATGCCATAGCCTTTAATCAGGATATTAGCAGCTGGAATACCGAAAATGTAAGCAACATGAGCAGGATGTTTCAAGGAGCCCGGACTTTTAATCAGGCGATTGGCAACTGGAACACCTCAAATGTAACCAGCATGGAAGCTATGTTTTTTGATACCAGATCTTTTAACCAGAATATAAGTAATTGGAATATTGCTAAGGTGACAACCATGCAAAACATGTTTACCAATGTAACCCTTTCTTTAGCCAATTATGATGCCCTTCTAAAGGCTTGGGCCGCCCTAAACCTAAGCAATGGAGTAGTTTTTCATGCCGGAAATTCCAAATATTCTGTTTTAGCTGCAAATTCAAGGCAAAGTATCATTTCATCATTTAATTGGACTATTACTGATGGAGGAGAACTAGCCCCTCCAATAATTACTAATTTGAGCCCCGCAAAAAATGCGGTAAATGTAGGGTCGAACCCAATACTGAGTATAACTTTTGATAGAAAAGTAAGGTTGAGCAATACAGGTACCGTAAAAATTTATGATGGCACCACCGTTATCAGAACGTTCGATTTAGCTGTTACTAATGACCGTGCCCTATTTAGTTTGAGTTCGGATCAGCTTACACTTAGTTTAGCAATTACAGAAAATCTGCCATCACTAACCCTCTTGGCAATAGAATTTAGTGGAATAATGGACGAGTATGGTATTGTTTATCCAGGATTTACCGCAGAATCTAAAACATGGATATTTACCACAAGTGATACTGCAACGCTGCCCCCAATATTGAATACGCCAGCAACAGATTCTTTCATAAGCACACAATTGGCTATTTCAGCTACTTTACCCGAAAACCCTAAGTCTGGAAGCGTGAAACTGATTTTCACGCCGGCTACAGGTGCACCAATCATATGGACTTTAATAAATGCCAGAACCTATAATTTTACCCTAAACCCATATATAGATCCAATTAGCAATGCAGCTATTAGTAGTGGTGCAGCCTTATCCGCAGGAAAATATACTATTACCTTAATTTATCAGGATGCATTGGGCAATCCGGCAGCGAGTGTAAGTAATACGAATATCACTTTTGATGATATTACGCTTACCCCAAGCCTGAACACACCGGCCACAAATGCCACAATAAGCACTGAATTGGTTATTTCAGCCACCCTACCCGAAACTCCCTTGGCTCGCAGTGTGAGATTGACTTTCTCGCCGACCACAGGTTCCGGTAAACCCATCACTTGGGTGCTGGCAGATGCCAGAACTTATAATTTTACATTAAACCCCTACGCAAAAATACTGGTTAATAGCAATATAGTTAGCGGTTCGGGTATAAGTGCAGGAACTTATAACCTGACCTTAAGTTATCAGGATGCATTGGGCAACCCATCAGCGAGTGTAAGGCATACCAATATCACGTTCGATAATATTACATTACCCCCAATTCTGAATACACCAATAACAAATTCATCCATAAACTCTCCATTGTCTATTTCAGCTACTATACCCGAAACTCCTCTGTCTGGCAGCGTGAAACTAATTTTTACACCAACTAACGGTGCATCAACAGTATGGACTTTGGCAGATGCGCTTAGTTACGATTTTACGGTAAATCCGCTTTCAAATCCAACCAGCAATGCAGCTATAAGCAGTGGTAATGCTTTATCTAAAGGTATCTATAACCTTACCCTAATTTATCAGGATGCTTTGGGTAATCCGGCAGCAAGTGTAACCAATACAAATATTGCCATATTAGGCTCAAGGCCAAGCGATATCACTATTAGCACTAACAGTATTAGTGAGAACAACGCAGCGAATGCAACGGTTGCTACTTTAAGCACCACCGATGCAGATGCCGGAGACACTTTTACATATACGCTGCAAAGTGGCGATACTGCTGCATTTACAATTGCCGGATCTGTCTTAAAGGCAACACAGAGTTTCAATTTTGAAAACAAGAGCAGCTACAGTTTAGTGATACGCAGTACCGATGCAGCCGGACTAAGTTTCGATAAAACCTTTACCATAAACATAAACGACATTAATGATGCGCCTACCAATATTGCTTTAAGCAGAACGGCTATTTATGAAAACAATCTATCGGGGGCTGTTATAGGCATATTAAGCACAATTGATGAAGATGCCCGCGATCGCTTTAGTTATAGTTTGGAAAGTGGAGATGTGGGCTTCTTTAGTATAGAAGATAATAGTTTAAAAGCAGCTCAATCTTTTAATTTTAGCGCCAAAAGCAGTTATAATATGGTGATAAGAACTACCGACTCAGGAGGTCTAAGCCATTTGGTTAATTTCACTATAACCATTTTAAAAGCACCGGTAATTACCGGAACAGGTAACCTGGCGGAAAGCAAACAGTCTACACCAAGTATTAGCAAAGGATTCAGTTCCCAGTTAAGTGTAACAGGTTTTAATTTAAATACCTATAGCTGGAGCCCCAATACCGGATTGAGCGCTACCAATATTGCCAATCCTGTGGTTACCCCAAGCCAAACCACCACTTACTATGTAAACGTTACTAATACCGATGGCATTCAAACCACTGTTAGCATTACCGTAAACGTAATGGAAGATTATAACATCACTCCAACTAATTTGTTAACGCCTAACGGCGATGGTATAAACGATACTTGGATTGTAGAGAACCTGAGTACTTATCCGGTAAATGAAGTTATTGTTTTTGATCAAATCGGACGAGTTGTTTTCCAAACTAAAAATTACCAAAATAATTGGGGTGGCACTTCTAAAGGATTTATGCTCCCGGAGGGTGCATACTATTATATCGTTAAATTTATTGACGGTGGAATAATCAAAAAGGGCTATATCACCTTGTTGCGTTAATTGAACAACAAAAAATATTTTAAATGAAACTATGCTTAAGAGTTTTAGCCATACCTGTTTTGAGTTCACTGGCAGGCAAATCAAAAGCGCAAATTAACCCCTAGAAGCACAATACTTTCACAATGTCTATTTAGCTAACCCCGCCATGGCCGGCCTGAACGAAGGTCTGCGCCTAAACCTGAGTTATCGAAGCCAATGGAACGATATTTCCAGAGCCGCGGTAAAACAAAATCTAACTTTAGACTACCGATACCATAAATCAGGATTATGCTCTATCAACATTCTTATTCACTCGACATTTGAATACGGCTAATATGATAGAAAGTAATCCCTTAAAAAGAGAAACGATCAACGCCATATTGAATATCTGTTTCTTATGGGTTCCAAAATATAATACGTCTAAACAGATAAACTGGTCCTAATTTTTAAAAACAGGACTCTTCTTCTTGCTATCCATAACACCGGCCATCGGTAGCTGGCGTACCTTAGCCAGAATATACAAATATTCGGTATAGAAGTATTTTAATTAGATAACCCTAATCTGGGGCTTATCAGAGTGAGATAGGTATTCGGGTCGGGTTGAAAAAATGCTTATTATTGATTGCATATCATATGGTTTTATTACCAGCACTTATTTAAAATCTTAAAAAACCTACTACTTTTAGTAGGCTTATGATACTTACCAATTAGATATTAATACAAATGAAGAAAGAATTACTTTTTTTAAAACAGATGAAAAATTACTTCATCCTTTTATTTTTAATGTGTGTCTCTACTGTAGCAAAGGCTGGTACTTATTCAGGAGGAACCGGAACTTCGCTCGATCCGTATAAAATTTCTTCCAAGGCAGACCTTCTAGAATTAGCCAATACTTCTAGTGATTGGGCTAGTTATTTTCAGCAAACTGCTGATATTGTATTTGATTCCGCTGATTTTGCGGTAGGTGGTTTGTATTATAATTCTGGATTGGGTTTCCCATCTATTGGAAATACTACGACTAAGTTCACCGGAACTTATAATGGTGACCGCTATGATATATCCGGGCTTTATATCAATGACCCCAATCTAATGCTTGCTGGATTATTCGGATATACTGATCTGGCTACCGTGAGAAATGTAGGGTTAGTAAATTGCAACATTACAGCTAGATCCAATGTTGGAGGCTTAATTGGTTATATGAATAGGGGAACAGTAAGTAATTGTTATACAACAGGAGCTGTGAAGGCGATTAGTTATAACACTCCCTATGGACCGGCTGCTGTAGGGGGATTAATTGGTTATGTTAGTAGTGGCGGTGCAGCGACTATTACTAACTCTTACTCTAGAGCATCGGCTACAGTGCAATATATGGAATCTGGATATTACCAAAGTGCAGGGGGCTTAATAGGGGTTGTAGAAAGTGGTAATTCTACCATTAGATATTGTTATGCAACCGGTTTGGTTACAGTAAATTCTACACCAATTAAAGGAGGCTTCATAGGAAGGTATCAATTGGACACTAACACGCTTGGTGTAAATTATTATGATACAGAAACCACGGGCTTAGCTTATCCAGCTTCAAGAATTTCTTTTGGTTCTGCTATTATATTAGCAGACGTATCTGGAAAAATGGAGGGAAAGACCACTGCTCAAATGAAAACACAGAGCACCTTTTTTACTTGGGATTTTAGTACCATTTGGGTTATGGATGCTGTATCTGGCTACCCAATTTTTAAACCAAGAGCAAACCCTTCAACACTTACCATTTCTTCTTCATTAACGTCATTTTCAACATGTACGGGTGCTGCATCTGCTGTGCAATCGTTTACGGTTTCAGGGGCAACTTTAACAAGTAACGTTACAGTAACCGCACCCACTGGTTTTGAGGTTTCTTTGTCAAGTGGAACTGACTTCGGTTCATCGGTTGTTATCACTGCTTCAGGAAGTTTAGCTGCAACTACGGTTTATGCCAGACTTGTTTCCTCAGCTACCGCTGCTACCAAAAGCGGTAACATTACCGTGGCTTCAACAGGAGCTACTACAAAAACCGTTTCGGTTTCAGGAACGGTAAATGCAGTGGCACAATTGAATATTCAAAATTCATTGTGTGCAAATCAAGGATTGTACTGGTCTACCACCTGGACCGACGTCACTTCCACATCGGCTAAAGGTTTAATTGGTAATGTAGGGGTTACGGTAACCCATTCCAACGGAGGCTTGTTTACTACTTCATATATGTACCAACACGCTAGCTTCCCTGGACAATTCAATGTGCCTAATGCTACCACATTAGCTAATCAAAATGCGGGAACCTTTACTTTTACCTTTGATAGTCCGGTAAATAATCCACAGGTAGCTTTTTCTAGTATCGGTAATCCAGGTACCCCAGTAGGCTTAAATACTTCTGTACCTTATGAGGTTCTATGGAATGGCATAGGTATGACCTATAATACCAATACTACTATGACGGGTGCAGAAGGGTTTACCATCGTAAAATTCCCTGGAACACATTCCAGCATTACCATCCAATACAATGCTACAGAATACTATGCCAACATTGCTTTTGGTGCTGAAAATTTCAACTGTTCTGCACCAGCAGTTTGTGCTGGAGAATCGATTACCTTAACGGCTTCAGGTGGTTCTAGTTATCAATGGTCGCCAAGTACAGGTTTAAGTGCCACCAATACGGCGCAAGTGATAGCTACGCCTACTACTACCACTACTTATACCGTAATCGACCCTAGCAATCCATGTGCTGAGCCAATTTCTATAACCATCAATGTCAATCCATTGCCTTCGGCACCTTCGGCATCAGCTACACAATTGATTTGCCCTGGAAGTACAGTTGCTAATTTACAGGCTACAGTTGCAGCTGGACAAACAGTTGAGTGGTATGCAGCATCGACTGGCGGAAGCGCTCTGGCAAGTACAACGGCTTTAGTTGTTGGAAATACTTATTATGCACAGGCGGTGAATGCCAATGGTTGTGCAAGCACGAGAACCCCAGTTGTAGTGTCGACCAACAATGCACTTCATTTAGATGGGGTTAACGATAGGGTTAATTTAAGCTCAAACAGCATATCAGATGGCGCAACGGCTTTTACCATTGAAGCCTGGATTAAACCAGATAATTCAAATTTTGACGGAGCTTGGCATGCTATTTTTGGTAAACAATCAGGAGCCAACAACACCAGAGTCCCTTCTATTTATATAATGAATGGTAAGGTGCATTTATCGGCATGGGAAGACAATACACTTGCCGATTTCGGATTTGTAACTCCTAATGCACACATTCTTCAGAATGTATGGTCTCATTTAGCGATAGTTAAAGAGTCTACTTCTTTTAAAGTATATGTAAATGGTGTTTTAGTGCATACAGCAAACGCTCCGGCAGCCGTTAACGTGAATGGACCTTATCAAATTGGTTATGTAGATAATTATTATGCAGGATTAATAGATGAGGTACGCTTTTGGAATGTAGCAAGAAATGCCACGGAAATTTCCAACAATTACAACTCGGCATTAATAGGTAGCGAAACAGGACTTATCAACTATTATAATTTCAACCAAGGTATTGCCGGCGGTAACAATACCAATATTGCCACTTTATTGGACAATACCTCAAGTGCAAATAATGGCACTTTGGCGAATTTTGCTTTAACGGGTAGCACTAGTAACTTTGTGTCTGGTTATTTTGCACAAATCACAGGTCAAAACTCTGTAATAGCAGGGAATACGATTACCTTATCACACCCTCTTTCAGGTGGTACGTGGTCATCAGCTTCTACGGGTATAGCTACAGTTAACGCTACTACGGGAGTAGTAACTGGTGTTTCGCCAGGTACCGCAGTAATTACCTACAGCCAGTGTTCACAGTCTACCAGCTTTACCGTTACGGTGATTAGTCCTAATACGGCCCCTACCAACATCAGCTTAAGCACCGCCAGCATTAATGAAAACAATGCGGCGGCCGCTACTGTGGGCACGTTAAGTACTACCGATGTAGATGCGGGCGATACCCATACCTATGCTTTGGTAGCGGGAACAGGCGATACCGACAATGCCAGCTTCACCATCAGCGGAAGCACCTTAAAAGTTAATGCATCGCTTAACTATGAAGTAAAGAACAGCTACAGCATCCGGGTAAGAACCACCGATGCCGGAAACCTGACTTACGAAAAAGCCTTCACCATAACCGTAAATAATGTAAACGAGGCACCAAGCAATATCAATTTAAGCGCCAGCAGCATTAATGAAAACAATGCGGCGGCAGCCACTGTGGGCACTTTAAGTACTACCGATGTAGATGCCGGCGATACCTTTACCTATACATTAGTATCAGGAACAGGCGATACTGACAATGCCAGCTTCAGCATCAGTGGAAGCACCTTGAAAGCCAATGCAGCCTTCAATTATGAAGTAAAGAACAGCTACAGCATCCGGGTAAGAACCACCGATGCCGGAAACCTGACTTACGAGAAGAGCTTCACCATAACCATTAACAATGTGAATGAGGTGCCCACCGCCCTAGCATTAAGCAATAACTCAATTGCAGAGAACAATACCGTAGGCGCTACCCTAGGTACCCTAAGCACTACCGATGTAGATGCGGGCGATACCTTTACCTATACCATAGTAGGGGGCGATGTTGCAGCATTC
>JBJTNQ010000097.1:0-9267 GCA_046074105.1 Sphingobacteriaceae bacterium
AATTAGGCATTGCCTAATCCCTAAATTTTTCTCACTTTTGTCGCGGGCAAGTCTTTTACGACCAGCTCCCTTTGAACTCCCCCAGGGTGGGAACGCAGCAAGGGTAGAAGGTTGTAGCGGTGCGATAAAAGGTGCTTGCCCATTTTTTTTATTTGTCAATTAGCTAATTTGACCATTTGTCTATGACGGCTGGCATTCCACTTCAAGACAATTTAATTGTTGACAAAACATTTCATTTTGCACTTAGCATTGTGAAATTCTCTCAAGAGTTGCAAGAACAGCGGCATTTTGTTCTTTCCAATCAATTATTACGTTCAGGAACATCCATTGGTGCAAATACCCGTGAGGCCCAGAATGCAGAAAGTAAGGCAGATTTTATTCATAAATTTAAAATTGCGGCTAAAGAAGCCGACGAAACTGAATATTGGTTGTTATTATATCGAGAGATAGGTGATAAAGAAGCGATAACCATACTTTTAAATGATTTGAAAATTATTCAAAAGATCATCACTAAAATTATTTCCACCTCTAAAAACCAATTAAAACATTAAATAAACAAATCGTCACATCGACAAATAGACAAATCAACTCATAAACTATTAAAATATGAAATTCTTCATCGATACCGCCAATCTCGCTCAAATTAAAGAAGCCCAGGATCTGGGTATTTTAGATGGCGTAACCACCAACCCTAGCCTAATGGCAAAGGAAGGGATCTCTGGCGACACCAATATCATTAACCATTATAAGGCTATATGCGATATTGTAGATGGCGATGTAAGTGCAGAAGTGATTGCCACCGATTTTGAGGGCATGGTTAAAGAAGGCGAAATGCTGGCTGCCCTAAATACTAAAATTGTAGTTAAGGTCCCAATGACCAAAGACGGTGTAAAAGCCATTAAATATTTCAGTTCAAAAGGTATCAAAACCAATTGCACCTTGGTATTCTCTGCCGGACAGGCTTTATTGGCTGCCAAAGCAGGTGCTACTTATGTTTCGCCGTTTGTAGGCCGCTTAGATGATATTTCTACCGACGGCATGCAACTGATCGAGGATATCCGCCTGATCTATGATAATTACGGCTTTGAAACACAAATTTTAGCGGCATCTGTTCGTCACCCAATGCATATCATACAGTGCGCTCAAATTGGTTCCGACGTGATGACCGGGCCTTTATCAGCTATTTTAGCTTTATTAAAGCACCCCTTAACTGACAACGGTTTGGCTCAATTCCTGGCCGATCATGCTAAGGCTGCCGGTAAATAATAAATCTCAAAAGCATCACAAAGCCCTTCGATATTATTGAGGGGCTTTTTTTGTGGAAAACCTTTTCTACCATATCACTCCGTATAACACTATCTTTAATTTGACCAAAAACTTTACTATGTCTCAAAAAGAATTTAAACCTTATGTACCGGCAGGCAGCAATGTAGCCGAGTTTACCGTTAAATCCATTTTATTGGGTGCCCTTTTCGGGATCATTTTCGGCGCCGCCACCGTTTATCTGGCTTTAAAAGCCGGACTGACCGTTTCGGCATCTATACCCGTAGCTGTATTGGCTATTTCTATCGGGCGGAAATTTTTCAAGACCACCATCCTAGAGAACAACATCATCCAAACCACCGGTTCGGCTGGAGAATCTATTGCCGCCGGGGTAGTTTTCACCCTACCGGGATTTCTATTCCTCTCGGCAGGGAGCCAGGGTGAAAGCTTTTTTTCCTACTGGCCTATATTTTTTCTGGCCGCTTTAGGCGGGATTTTAGGAACCCTGATGATGGTTCCCCTGCGGCGTTCGCTCATTGTAGAAGAACACGATAACCTGCCGTATCCGGAAGGCACGGCCTGTGCATCGGTTCTGATAGCCGGCGAAAAAGGAGGCGATTTTGCCAAAACTGCTTATCAGGGTTTAGGATTTGCTTTTTTATATGCCATTGGCCAGAAAGTATTTCACGTCATTGCCGAAACACCGGCCTGGGTTACCAAACAATCTAATAAATTCTTCCCCTCAGCAACCTTAAATGGCGAAATTACCCCAGAATATATGGGGGTAGGTTATATTATCGGACCTAAAATTGCAGGTGTATTAGTTGCCGGCGGTGTGTTGGCCTGGTTAGGATTAATTCCCTTATTAGCCACTTTGGTTCCTGCCAATACCATTGCCCTGCAATTAGTTAAGCTGGGTTACCTTAAAGATCTGCTGAGCCCAGGCGGCCCAGGAGGATGGGATCCGGCAACACATACTTTTGCCGATACCGCTTCGGCCATTTACCGTGCTTATGTGCGACAGATCGGTGCCGGAGCAGTTGCTGCCGGAGGTTTCATTACCTTGATTAAAACCATCCCGACCATTATTTCTTCTTTTAAATCGAGTTTAGCGTCTATGGGTAAAGGCGATGGTAAAGCCGCTGAAGTTAAACGTACCGATCGTGATCTTTCTTTCAAAACCGTTCTTTGGGGAAGTTTAGCACTGGTTATTTTAATGGCTGTTCTGCCGCAAATACCCGGCGATTCTTTATTGAACAAATTACTGATCGGGGTATTGGTGGTTATTTTTGGTTTCTTTTTCGTTACCGTATCCAGCCGTATCGTAGGTTTAATTGGTTCCTCCTCTAACCCCATATCTGGTATGACCATTGCCACTTTAATGGGTACCTGTCTGGTGTTTATTAGTGTGGGCTGGACCGGACAATTATTCGAACCTATGGCTTTAGTGGTGGGCAGCATGATCTGTATTGCAGCTGCTAATGCCGGAGCCACCTCACAGGATCTGAAGACCGGTTATATTGTAGGGGCAACGCCAAAATATCAGCAATTGGCACTTTTTGTAGGCGCCATTGTTTCTGCCGCTATCATCGGGCTAACCTTATCAATCTTAGATCGTCCGAGCCCCGAAATGCTGGCCCAGGGCATACACCATGCCATTGGCACCGATGACTATCCTGCCCCTCAGGGAACCTTAATGGCCACTTTAATTAAAGGGCTCTTATCTTTTAACTTGGATTGGCAATTTGTGCTGGTAGGCGTATTTTTATCTATCACCATGGAGTTATGCGGCGTTAAATCGCTTTCCTTTGCCGTGGGTGCTTATTTACCATTATCAACTACCCTGCCTATTTTTGCCGGCGGTGCAATTAAAGGCCTGGTAGATTGGAAAACCAAAGATGAGAAGAAATCTGCCGAAGAAGATGAATTGGGTAAAGGAAGCCTTTTTGCAACCGGATTGGTTGCCGGAGGCGCTTTAATGGGTGTGATTTATGCCTTCCTGATGGCCTTCCAAACTACCGCCATCCCGGTAGGCAACCTAAACTTAGAACCTACGTTAGAACATACCTTAGGCTCTGAGGGGTACCAACTCTTAGGTTTCGGATTCTTCCTTATTATGGGATTTGCACTATACCGTATCGCTATCGCGAAGGATAAGAAATAAAAACCTCCCCGTCCTTCGGACACCCCTCCTTAAAAGGAGGGGAATATTCTCAAAAACAAAAGCCCCGATAATTATCGGGGCTTTTGTTTTTCCGTCATTTCGACGAACATGGTGAGGAGAAATCTCTAATGCAGAAGAGATTTCTCATTAACCTATAGTTGAATTCGAAATGACGCACATATATAACTAATGAGCGCTGGGTAGACAAAACGGCGGGCCAAGGATAAAGGCTTGTGGGTGGAAGCATCGTTTTGTCTTGACTTTTTGCTTCCTTTTTGGTCAAGCAAAAAGGAAGAAGGAATTACCCTTACAACTGGCTTACCCCTCCTGAAACAGCCATTTTCATCGCTTCGCTGGCTTTCATTTTAAGCGGTTGCACCTTTTCGGCAGGAACAATATAGAGCTGGCCGGCAAAGGAATAAGAGAAAGGCACATATACCGCCACTTCTCCAGGTAGACCTATCTTTTTCAAATCTTTTTGGGTAAGAAAGCCAATCTTTTTAACTCCGGTATCGTTCATTTCAATCAAAACCGGTTTATCAAATTTCTTTTCATCGCCCACAAAGGCCTCTGTAAAATCTTTTATTGAACCATAAATAAAGCTGAATACCGGAAAACGTTTCAGCCAGCGTTCCATCCAGTTATAAATGGGCTGGGTAATGAAACTAGTTACAAAAAGTCCAGCCAGCATAATGAGCACAATTACGCTTAACAAGCCCAATCCAGGTATGTACAATGGATTTCCTGTTTGATCCAACCATAATAAATCACTCAGGTTCAAAGATGAATCAATGGCTTTAACGGCCCAGATCACAAAGTAAATGGTCAGACCGATAGGTATAACTACCAATAAACCCTTTACAAAATAATTTACTAAAGCTTTAATTATCCTATTCATATTTATTCGTAATAATATATACGTTTTACCCTTTGCGAAACTCCGGTTAATACCTCGTAAGGAATGGTTTGTAAGGCTTTGGCAATCGTTTCTACTTTTAACTCCTGGCCAAATACAATAACCTCATCTCCTTCGTTCACCTCTATACCGGTCACATCCAGCATGCACATATCCATACAAATGCTGCCAATGGTGGGCGCCAAATGTCCATTAATGAGCATTTTGCCTTTACCTTCTCCCAATAAGCGATTATAACCATCGGCATAACCAATTTTTACGGTAGCAATACGGCCGCCATTGGGTAATACCCCTTTGCGGTTGTAGCCAATGGTTTCGCCGGGCTGAATATCTTTAATTTGGGTTACACTGGTTTTTAAGGTTGTTACCGTTTGTAAAGGCGAGTTTTCGCCCAAAGCTTTATCTATACCATATAAACCAATGCCCAAACGAACCATATCAAACTGTGCTTGAGGCCATCGGCTAATGCCCGAAGTATTGGCCAAATGCCTTGATATTGGATAGTTTAAAGCAGTTTGCAATTGGGCACTTAAATCTTTAAACAAATCTATTTGCGATTGGGTAAAAACATCTTCTTTAGCATCCTCGGCAGCAGCCAGGTGCGAGAATACTGTTTTAACCTTCATCAATTCCGAAGTCTTCAATTCCTGAATTAAATCAGGCACCTCTCCTACGGTAAAACCTAAACGTTTCATCCCGGTGTCGAGTTTCAGGTGGATCGGGTAATTTTCCTGCCGATGACGTTTTAACGCCGATTCGAATGCTTTGAAAATCCGAAAATTATAGATTTCGGGCTCCAATCGGTTGGCTATCAGGGTATCTACCGACATCAGATCGGGGCTCATGACCATGATTGGCAAGGTAATACCGGCCTGCCGCAAGGCTACTCCTTCATCCGAGTAAGCGACAGCCAAATAATCTACCTTATTAAATTGCAGGAGATTGGCAATTTCGAAACTGCCGCTGCCATACGAAAAAGCCTTTACCATGACCATTAATTGCACTCCTGGCTTTAGCACAGATTTGTAATGGTTAAGGTTGTGCTCCAAGGCATTTAGATTGATCTCTAATACGGTTTCGTGTACTTTCTGAACCAGCAATTTGCTGATATGCTCAAATTCGAATGCCCTGGCACCTTTTAACAACACGGCTTCTTCGTTAAACGCTAACTGAGGGAAATGCTTTAGAAAGTCTTGGGTAGAGGGATAAAAAACGGCGTTTTCAATAAAAAAATGGGCAAATCGACTCAATTCGGGCCCAATTCCAATCAATCGGGTTACTTGTTTTTGCTCAATTAAATTAGCTAGCTGCCGGTATAAATTTTCGGACGGTATTCCCGATTCCGGAATATCTGACAAAATTAAGGTGCGTTTTTCGTGCTGATTTTGCTGTTTCAGAAAATCGAGCGCAATAGATAAGGAAGAAATATCGCAACTGTACGAATCATCAATAATTGAACAACCATTAATTCCTTTTTTCAATTCCAGGCGCATTTGCACCGGATGTAAAAGAGCCAAACGTTCGACTTGTGCTTCTTGTCCCAAGGCCAATAAGGTAGCCCAGCAGGTCATCGCGTTAGCAATTGAGGCTTCATCCCCGAAAGGGATATGTACCTGATAGGTTTTGTTCTTATAAGTGGCTTCCAGGCTCGTTTCCAAGCCTTTTTGTGATCGTTGCCTAATTTGCAGATCACTATTTTTATTTCCCCAACTGATTTGCTGAAGTGCTAGACCATGGCCTTTAAAACCCGCCATAACTTCCTGCGGATAGATTAATTGATGGGCAAAGGTAAAGAGTTTCAGCTTTTCGCTGATCTTTTCTTCCCGGGAGGCAAAACCTTCCTCGTGGGCCGCACCGATATGGGTGAGTATACCGATGGTTGGCTTAATCATCTTAGCCAGGGCTTCCATCTCTCCTCTTTGCGAAATTCCTGCTTCGAAAATAGCAAGGTTATGACTAGCACTCATTTCCCAAACGGAAAGCGCTACACCTATTTGTGAATTATAGCTTTTAGGGCTCCGCACAATTCGGTAAACCGGCGACAATAATTCTGAAAGCCACTCTTTTACAATGGTTTTTCCGTTACTGCCTGTAATACCGACGACCGGATAATTGAATTTAGAACGATGATGGGCGGCCAGATCTTGCAGGGCCTGCAGGGTATCTTTTACTAAAAAAAAATTGGCTTCTGGAAAGCGAGTCCGATCAAAATCAGGATCGGATATGACGAATGAACGCACCCCGGCCTGATACACTTCGGCAATAAAATCATGGCCATTGCGGCGCTGCTGCAGGGCAAAGAAAAGACCATAAACCGGATCTGTAATTTTCCGGCTATCGGTCAATAAGGTGCGAATAGCTGCATCAGCCTGCTGAATAAAGGCTTTAGCGCCAATGGCTTCCTGAATTTCTTTTGTAGAATACAACAAATGATTCATTTCGCTACGAATTTCATCAAAATTTTAACAATCTGCTATTATTTGCGAATTTTAGCAACAGATATGGAAAACGAATCGGCTAAACGTAAGACTTATACCCCTCAGCAGGCCCGTGTAAAAGCCGAATCTTATTGTGCCTATCAGGAAAGATCGCAGCAGGAAATGCGTGACAAACTATACCAATGGGGCTTACATTATTCAGATGTGGAGCAAACCATTTCTGAATTAATCCAATCTAATTTTCTTAACGAGGAACGTTTTGCAATGGCATATGCACAAGGCAAATTTCGCATTAAAGGCTGGGGGAAGCGCAAAATTAAACAGGCCTTAAAGTTCAAACAGGTACCGGAGAAATTAATTTTAAAAGCCCTTAACAATTTAGATGCCGATGAATACCTCAATAAATTAGCGGACGTGATTGATAAAAAAATGGTTTTAATTAAAGAAACTGATGCCTTTAAGCGGCGATATCAATTGAGCCAGTTTGCACAAATGAGAGGTTTTGAACCTGATTTAATAGCTGAAGTATTGAAAGACAAGGGTTTATAGGCGATGTTAAAAAAAGTAAAAAAAATCTTGACAGCATGGCAATTCTCTCTATATTTGCAATCACCAAAACGCGAAAGTAGCTCAGTTGGTAGAGCACGACCTTGCCAAGGTCGGGGTCGCGAGTTCGAATCTCGTCTTTCGCTCTAATCCCTTCCCACAGTGGAAGGGTTAATTTTTTAAGGTTAATCATCTGCTCAGATGGTGGAACTGGTAGACACGTCCCGACTAATATCGGGATGCCCTACAAACGAGAGCAGCTCGTTTAAAACTGTTAATCATCTGCTCGGATGGTGGAACTGGTAGACACGCAGGACTTAAAATCCTGTGCCCTCAACAGGCGTGCGGGTTCGATTCCCGCTCCGAGTACAAAAGCCGGACTTAGGTTCGGCTTTTGTTGTTTAAGCCCCCCTGCTCTTTTATCGATTATTATTCATTTTTTAAATACTTTATATTTACATAATTTATCGTATATTTACGATATTAAATTAAACTGTCATGGCGATCAATAAAAAAGAAGACTTCTCAGCGAAAGACCAAGAGTTGGCCAATTTCGCGAAAACACTGTCACATCCAGCAAGAATTGCAATCATCCGCATGTTGGCGGAGCAAAACTCGTGTATTTGTGGTGAAATTGTAGAGGTATTACCTCTTGCGCAATCTACCGTATCGCAACACCTAAAAGACCTTCAGGCCGCTGGGTTAGTAAAAGGCACTATCGATGGACAGAAATCATGCTATTGTATCAATTGGGAAAATCTAGAACAATTAAGCAGCGAATTCACAAAGTTGTTTGGTAATTTACAGAAACAAAAAAACTGCAATTGCTGCTAATAAATATTCATGAAACCTACCCTTGCCTTTTTAGACCGCTACCTAACCCTTTGGATATTTTTAGCAATGGCTCTAGGCATTGGTCTCGGCTATTTAATACCCGGAATAGGAAACTTTATCAATAGTTTTCAGTCGGGCAGTACAAATATTCCCCTTGCTGTGGGCTTAATTTTAATGATGTACCCGCCATTAGCTAAGGTAAAATTTGAAAAACTCCCAACAGTTTTCAAAAACCTAAAAGTATTATGGCTTTCACTATTACAGAACTGGATCGTTGGCCCTTTTTTCATGTTCTTATTGGCCATTATTTTTCTAAAAGATTACCCGGAATATATGGTTGGCCTAATTCTGATTGGTATTGCCCGCTGTATTGCTATGGTAATTGTTTGGAATGACCTCGCCAAAGGAGACCGTATTTATGCCGCAGGCCTAGTAGCTTTCAACTCTATTTTTCAGGTATTATTTTACAGTGTTTACGCTTGGGTTTTCATTACCAAACTTCCTCCATTGTTCGAATTAAAGGGTTTTGAAGTAAATGTAACCATCACTCAAATCGCACAGAGCGTGTTTCTGTACTTAGGCATTCCTTTTATTGCCGGGTGGCTATCTCGTATAATTTTAATAAAAAGCAGGGGAAGAGACTGGTATGAGCAGGTCTATCTGCCTAAAATCAGCCCAATAACCCTTTTTGCTTTATTATTTACCATCGTAGTGATGTTTAGCTTAAAAGGACAGCTGATTGTACAAATCCCTATGGATGTGATACGTATTGCTATCCCATTAATCATTTATTTTACCGTCATGTTTTTCGGCGCATTCTTGCTATCTAAAAAAGCGGGTATTACCTACGAACGTTCTACTTCGCTGGCATTTACCGCAGCTGGAAATAATTTCGAATTAGGCATCGCGGTAGCTATTGCCGTTTTCGGTGTCAATTCTGGTGCTGCTTTTGCCGCTGTTATTGGCCCCTTAATTGAAGTACCTGTGCTCATTTTATTTGTAAACTGGGCCCTAAAGCAACAAAACAAATTTAAATCATGAAGAAAACATTCCTTTTTGTTTGCATAGAAAATAGTAACCGGAGCCAAATGGCTCAGGCTTTTGCC
>JBJTNQ010000098.1:0-5133 GCA_046074105.1 Sphingobacteriaceae bacterium
AAAGGCCTCGATAATTTGGGGCCTTTGTGGTTTACTTCAATTTAAATTTGTTTGTGCAAATTTTCGATTTTTAGTTTACCTGCATAATAAATACCAACAGCAAGCATCACATTCTTAATCACATTGAAACAATTATGAAAAGCCCAAACTATGATCACAATATCAGAAGTTTCATTGTTGAACAGATAATTGCTGGTAAAAAATATATATAGATTAAGACTAAAATAAAACATGAAAGCCATGTTTACCCAAAAGAGCATATAATCTTTACTTTCATCAGCAGAAAGATGCCTAAGCAAGTACTTGTGGCAAATAATGCCATAAAAAATGAGCAATACACTTTGTAGGCCGTCAGACCAGCTTTGCATTTGATTAAATGGCTGAATAAACAAGGCATTTATAATGATTAATACTGAAAAAACAATTACCGAAACTTTAATAAATATATTTTTCTTCAAATAAATAGAATAGATGTAGCTCAGCAAGTAAAACTGCAGAATAAAGAAGATATTAATAACAGGAATATTAGACATCCCCATTTTACTCAAAACATAAGCAATTAAATCTAAACCCCCGGTTACCAAAAGCAATACTAACATCGCCCTTAAAAAAGGGATTTTAAAATTATATTTTGCTTTGCTTAGCCATAGCAATAGGGGTACTGCTATAGAGCCCAATGAAACATAAGCTAAAAAAATATACATTTTGTTATCCTTTAATTATTAATTACTCAATGGACAGACTGGAGGACAAGGAAAGGAAGCATCCTCAAAACGGAATTGGCTGCTACTTGCTGTACTAAAGTTTACTTTATTATAATCAAGGGCTGCATCAACTAATAATAATTGAGGCTTTTTATCATCATCCAGAGCATAGATTGCCCGCACTTTTTGACAATTTGGTGTGTTAAAAAGTCGTGAAAAAGTGTTTCTACCAAAAAAACGGGCATCTATTAATCCTGGATCATTCGCTATCCACGTTTGGGCAGTTTCCCAACTAATCTGCCCATTTAACGTTGAAATAGCACTGGTTTTCATTAAATATCCTTTGCTGTTTACCCCTATCGGGATGAGCAGTTCCTGATTATTATCATCAATGGCAAAATAAAGACAAATACCCACGCAATCCGGATCACGGAGTATGGCTTGTAAATCTTTTGAGGCAACAAAGTGCTCTTTATTTTTCCCGCCGTTAAGGCTTTTATAGTTTGCAATCCACTTAATACCGGTTTTCAACTCCAGTGGTGCGCCTACAGTAGCTTTAAAAGGCAAATTAATAAGCGTATTTTGCGAAGTTGTAAGGTTCTTGCTTGGCGGATTCCCTACGTTTGTGCCAAATTGCAAATCATTTTTACTACATGAATAGCTTATGATAAATAAGAAAGCAATAATAAATACAACATATATTGCCGAAAGGATAGGTTTGGTTTTCATGGTCCTTAATTTTTAGTTATGAACCTTTATACGTGAAAACCGACAGGTAGGTTACAAAAAAATTATCTTTTTTATAAAATCTTGTTTTTTTGGCACGATAAGCTATTAAATAGCAGAATGAGAATGCAGGAAAAGGACCTACTTTTTATGCTTTAGCAGTAATCACTTCCTGATAGTAATCTTCGTATAGCGGCAAGATCAGGTTAAGATCAAATTCTTTAGCCCGGTTATACGCATTTTCCTTAAAACTGGCTAAACGTTCATCATCTTCCAAAATGCTGATGGCATGATGCGCCATTTGGGTCACATCACCTACCTTATCCAAAAATCCGGTTACACCATCCACGTTTAATTCGGGCAAACCACCGGCATCAGAGGTAATAATGGGCACTTTACAGGCCATGGCCTCAAGAGCAGCCAAACCAAAACTTTCTGACTCGGAGGGCATAATAAACAGATCGGCAATAGAAAGGATTTCTTCAACGGCATCTTGTTTGCCTAAAAAACGTACTTCATTACCAATACCCAAATCGCGGCACAATTGCTCGCAATGGGCTCTTTCCGGACCGTCGCCTACCATTAATAGCTTGGCGGGTACTTTTTTCAATACTTTCTCGAAGATCTGGATCACATCCTGAGTTCGTTTTACTTTACGAAAATTGGAAGTATGAACAATGATGCGTTCATTGTTAGGAGAAATAGCCTTTTTAAAATGATCTTTGGCCTTGAGTTTAAAACGACTCATGTCTACGAAATTATGGATTACCCGAATATCTTTCGTAATCTCAAAATGCTTATAAGTATCTTCTTTCAGGTCGTGAGAAACAGCTGTTACACCATCCGATTGATTAATAGAGAAGGTTACTACCGGCTTATAAGTTAAATCTTTGCCCACTAGCGTGATATCGGTACCATGCAGCGTGGTAACTACCGGAATATGAATACCGTAAGTAGCCAATATTTGTTTAGCCATGAATGCGGCCGAAGCATGCGGAATGGCATAATGTACATGCAGAATATCTAGTTTTTCGAAACGCACTACATCCACCAGTTTACTGGCCAACGCTAATTCGTATGGTGCATAGTCGAATAAAGGATAGTTAGATACCGAAACTTCGTGATAGAATAGGTTTTCGGAGAAAAAATCCAGACGGGCTGGCTGGCTATAGGTAATAAAATGTACCTGATGACCTTTATCGGCAAGGCCTTTACCTAATTCGGTAGCTAAAACCCCGCTCCCGCCAAATGTTGGATAACAAACAATCCCGATTTTCATGCTGCAAATATCGGGCTATTTTCGGCAATAATTATTTATTGATTGTAAAACGTTTACGGATAAATAAGAACATCGCAAAAAGCAGAAAAGCCAAGGCACCCAAAACTCCTACAGATGCCAGTATATCGCCATGTTGCGTATAAAAAGTAGTTTCCTCGTTCAAATTAATATCTGTCTTTAAAGCCGCTGGCACCCACCATTGGCTTTGCTGCACTACATCACCCCGCTGGTTAATAAAGGCAGAAATGCCGGTATTGGCCGAACGGGTTACCCAGCGCCGGTTTTCTATGGCCCGCAGTTTGGCATACGCCAGATGCTGGTCTTTACCTGAGGTATTTCCCCACCAGGCATCGTTAGTCATAATAGCGATGAAGCTAGCGCCTTGTTTTACACTTTCGGCCACGTAATTCCCCCAGATAGATTCGTAACAAATAACCGGAGAAACACCCAGTCCGCTTTGGGCATAAAAAACAGAAGGTTTCTCCTGCTGGCCATAACCGCCGGTACTGCCACCAAAAGCAGCAAATGCAGGTTTCATAAAGGCTAAAGCCGATGCAAAAGGTAATTGCTCTACGCCGGGCACCAGCTTAGATTTATGGTAAAAAGAAACTTGTGCGGAATTTTCTATTTGTATGGCCGCATTAAAGCTATCGTAATAAAGGCGAGAATTTTCATCGAATTTGGCGGTAGCCGTTAGCCGGCTTTGGTAAAGACGATAGCTCTCTATACCAGAGAGCACATTGCCATTTTTATATTTATTTAAGAATTGCTGTACACTTACAAAATTTGCATTCGTCCGGATCTGTTCTTCATCTGTTAATTCGGGAATAGCCGTTTCGGGCCAAATGAAAAATTCGGTATTGTTTTGGCCCAAAGAATCAGATAAATGAATGAGCTGTTGCAGCTGTACGGAAGCCGGCATGCTGCCATATTTGGCATAAGGATCTATATTGGGCTGTACCACTACCACATTTGCCGGATTAATTCTTTCCTCGTAATTATAGTATCGGTACAGGGAATAAGAAAGCGGAACAATTACCCAAGCCATGTAAATATAAACCGACCTGCTGAACCAACGTACCGGACCAATTTTAGTTCTGATAATTTCGAAAAGAAGAATGTTGCTTACTAAGATCCAAAGTGTACCACCATATATCCCGGTAAATTCATACCACTGCACCAATTGATGGGTTTGGGCGAAACCATTGCCTAAATTCATCCATGGGAATGCCAGATCCCAGCTTTGGTGCAGCCATTCGTAAGTGATCCAGAAAGAAATTAAAGCCAGATAAGACCAAAACCGGCTAAATAGTTTCTGGCTCTGATAGTAAGCCCAAAAGGCTAAAGTCATTAATAAAGCACCCAAACCAAAAGGGATCAGGGAAATGAGTACCGCCAAAGGCGCTGCCATCGCGGAAGCTAAAGAATTATAAACCCAATAAATAGAAGCAGTATTCCATGCCGCAAAAGCAGCAAAACATAAGCCGAGTATCTGACGGCCCTTGTGGCTAGTTGCCGACTGGGCTATTTGATCTACCGCCAACAGCAAAGGTACTAAGGCAAATAGTAATACCGGGCCGGTATATGGTATAGGAGGCCAGGCTAGCCATAACAGAAAGGAGCTTAATAGTGCTAATGTGTTGGTTTTTTTATTCATGTTTTAAGTCTATCGTCATTTCGAACGTAGAGAGAAATCTCTCGTTTTAATAACCATGAGAGATTTCTCCTCTCCCTATGAATCGAGATCGTCGAAATGACGTTTTTTATTTATTAACTCCTTTTATTCCCCTCCTTTTTAAGGAGGGGTTAGGGGAGGTAAAATTACCCCGCTGTCCTGCAGACATCTCCCCTAAAAAAGGGGAGAATTTTCTTAGCCATTTCGATTATTTACCTGCCAGGCAGATCACAAATTCACCTTTTAAAGTATGCGTTTCGAAATGATCTTTAACCTCGGCCAAGGTGCCGCGAACGGTTTCTTCAAATAGTTTACTCAGCTCACGCGATACCGATACGGGGCGGTCATGGCCAAAGTATTGAATAAATTCATCTAACGTTTTTAGCAGCCTGTGCGGCGATTCATAAAATATCAGAGTTCTTTCTTCTTTAACTAAAGATTTTAAACGGGTTTGTCGACCTTTTTTTACCGGCAAAAACCCTTCGAACACAAAACGGTCGTTGGGCAGGCCCGAATTTACCAAAGCGGGCACAAAAGCCGTGGCGCCGGGTAAACAAGAAACTTCTATGCCGTTTTTTATCGCTTCGCGGACTAATAAAAATCCCGGATCGGATATCGCCGGCGTGCCGGCATCAGAAATTAAAGCCACCTGCTGACCTTCTTTCAAAAAACGGATCACTTCCGTAACCGATTTATGTTCATTGTGCTGATGGTGGGCATAAACCTTTTTATCAATACCAAAATGTTTC
>JBJTNQ010000099.1:0-3332 GCA_046074105.1 Sphingobacteriaceae bacterium
ATTGTTAAAACATTAGAACAAAGAGGTTAACAGACACCTGAAGTCTGAGTAATTTAAACAAGTATTTCAATTTAAAAATTAAATAAAATGGCAGATTTAAAATCGTTTGCTGAGCAATTAGTAAACTTAACAGTAAAAGAAGTTAACGAGTTAGCTCAAATCCTTAAAGATGAGTATGGTATCGAGCCTGCTGCTGCAGCTGTTGCAGTTGCTGCTCCTGCTGCTGGTGGCGCTGCTGCTGGTGCTGCTGAAGAGAAGACTTCATTCAACGTGTTCTTGAAAGACGCTGGTGGTCAGAAATTAGCAGTAGTAAAATTAGTGAAAGATTTAACCGGTTTAGGTTTGAAAGAAGCTAAAGACTTAGTTGATGCTGCACCAAAAGAATTAAAAGCTGGTGTATCTAAAGACGAAGCTGAAGCTTTGAAAAAACAATTAGAAGAAGCCGGAGCTGTTGTTGAGATTAACTAATTTTAAACTCAACAATTAATGGCCTTAGACTCCGGTTTTCACCGGGGTCTATTGCCATTTGTATAGTACCCATTTTTGTTTGACTTACAAATCCTGCTTAAATGCCGGAAAAACAAGTCGCAGTTTATTTTTAAACTAAAAATCTCAATCCCTTGGCAAACAAAAATAATCATACCGAAAGAGTCAATTTTGCAACCAGCAAACATGTGTTGGATTACCCTGACTTTCTGGATGTACAATTGCAATCATTCAGGGAATTTTTTCAATTAGAAACCACTTCAGACAACCGTCATCAAGAAGGTTTGTTTAAAGTATTTTCAGAAAACTTCCCCATATCTGATTCTAGAAACATATTTGTTTTAGAATTTTTGGACTATTTCGTAGATCCGCCACGCTACGATATTCAGGAATGTATTGAACGTGGCTTAACTTATAGCGTTCCATTAAAAGCTAAACTTCGTTTATCTTGTAATGATGAAGAGCACGAAGATTTTGAAACAATAGTTCAGGACGTGTATTTGGGAACTATCCCTTACATGACTCCTAAAGGAACTTTCGTAATTAATGGTGCAGAACGAGTAATTGTATCACAGTTACACCGTTCACCAGGGGTGTTCTTCGGCCAAAGCCGCCACACCAATGGTACCAAATTATACTCAGCCCGTGTAATTCCTTTTAAAGGATCTTGGATTGAGTTTGCAACCGACGTAAATAACGTGATGTATGCTTACATTGACCGTAAGAAGAAATTCCCGGTTACCACTTTATTGCGTGCCATTGGTTACGATTCTGATAAAGACATTTTAGAATTATTTGAATTAGCTGACGAAGTAAAAGTTAGCAAATCAGGATTAAAGAAATATATAGGCCGTAAACTGGCTGCAAGAGTACTTAAATCGTGGGTAGAAGATTTCGTAGACGAAGATACCGGTGAGGTAGTTTCTATTCCTCGTAACGAAGTAATTTTGGAGCGTGAAACAGTGCTGGATGATGAACATATCGATTTAATTATTGATTCTGGAGCAAAATCTATCATCTTATCTAAAGAAGATAGCAGCCACACCGGAGATTATACCATCATTTACAACACTTTACAAAAAGATACTTCTAACTCAGAAAAAGAAGCGGTAGAGCATATTTACCGTCAATTACGTAACGCAGAACCACCTGATGAAGAAACTGCTCGTGGTATCATCGACCGTTTGTTCTTCTCTGATAAGCGTTATGATCTGGGAGATGTAGGTCGTTACCGCATTAACCGTAAATTAAAATTAGATACGCCGGAAGAGACTAAAGTATTAACTAAGCAAGATATCATTGCGATTGTTAAATACCTGATCAAGTTAATCAACTCCAAAGCCGAGGTGGATGATATCGATCACTTGTCAAATCGTCGTGTACGTACAGTAGGCGAGCAGTTATATGCTCAGTTCGGGGTAGGTTTAGCACGTATGGCTCGTACCATCCGAGAACGTATGAATATTCGTGATAACGAAGTATTTACGCCAACCGATCTGATCAACGCCCGTACCTTATCTTCTGTGATCAATTCGTTCTTCGGAACCAACCAATTGTCACAGTTTATGGACCAAACCAATCCTCTGGCGGAGATTACGCACAAGCGTCGTCTGTCAGCCTTAGGTCCAGGCGGTCTTTCCCGTGAACGTGCCGGTTTCGAGGTTCGTGACGTACACTACACCCACTATGGCCGTTTGTGTACCATCGAAACTCCAGAAGGTCCGAACATTGGTTTGATCTCCTCACTTTGTGTTCATGCCAAGATCAACAACTTAGGTTTCATCGAAACCCCATATCGTAAAGTAGAAAAAGGCCGTGTAGTAGTAGAAGAACCAGTAACTTATCTTTCTGCCGAAGATGAAGATGGTAAAACTATCGCTCAGGCTAATGCTATTTACGATGATAAAGGAAAATTCGCCGAGCCACGTGTAAAAGCACGTTTCGAAGGCGATTTCCCGGTTATTGAGCCAGAAAAATTAGAATTAATTGACGTAGCTCCTAACCAGATCACCTCTATTGCGGCATCGCTGATTCCGTTCTTAGAGCACGATGATGCTAACCGTGCCCTGATGGGTTCAAACATGCAACGCCAGGCCGTACCATTGTTACGTCCTGAGGCACCAATTGTTGGAACCGGATTAGAAGGCCGTGTAGCCCGCGATTCTCGTACCCTGATCAATGCCGAAGGCAATGGGGTAGTAGAATATGTAGATGCTAACGAAATTCGTATTCGCTATGAGCGTAACCCTGATGATGTATTGGTATCATTTGAAGGTGAAGTGAAATCATATTCATTAATCAAATTCAAGAAAACCAATCAGAGTACCTGTATCAACCTGAAGCCAATTGTTAAAAAAGGCCAGAAGGTAGAAAAAGGACAAGTACTTTGCGAAGGATATGCTACTCAGAATGGCGAATTGGCCTTGGGTCGTAACTTAAAAGTGGCTTTCATGCCATGGCAAGGTTATAACTTCGAGGATGCGATTGTAATTTCTGAGCGTGTAGTATCTCAAGATATCTTCACTTCGCTACACATCGAGGAATTCGAACTGGAAGTTCGCGATACCAAACGTGGCGAAGAAGAATTAACACCAGATATTCCTAACGTTTCTGAAGAGGCTACTAAAGACTTAGATGAAAACGGAGTGATCCGTGTAGGAGCTGAGGTTAAAGAAGGTGATATCCTGATCGGTAAGATCACTCCGAAAGGAGAATCTGATCCTTCACCAGAAGAAAAATTATTGAGAGCCATATTTGGTGATAAGGCCGGAGATGTTAAAGATGCGTCTTTAAAAACTCCGCCTTCTATACAAGGTGTGGTTATCGATACTAAACTGTTCTCGAGA
>JBJTNQ010000100.1:0-7242 GCA_046074105.1 Sphingobacteriaceae bacterium
GATTGTGCATAGAACCCGGTCATGGCTATGGCACAGAATTCGATATTTAATGCTTTGGCTTTGTTAAGGTATTCCTGACGAATGGAATCGTTTTGAAGTTTATTATCGAAAGTTTCGCGGCTGCCTAATCCTCCCATATCTATTTCCAGGCCATCGGCTTTTAGTTCGGCCGCCAGCGATATGGCTCCTACTTTTTGTCTTTTAAGCAGCATGAGGTCTATAAGTGCAATTTTATAGTCTTTTTTCTGCTGGGCCTGTATAGCCAGGGGTGCCATGAATGTTAAAACCAGGAGCATAGCCAAGCAACCGGCATAATTTGGGGTATTTCGGTTTGCTGCGTTAACGATGGGAGCGGCATCCTTTTTGGCGTTTAGAGCCAAAAAGATACAGCGGACAGCGTGTTTAAACGCCCAAAATAGATGCTTTAATTCGAATTTCATTTTACCAGGCTGTCAAAATATTTTTCGAGTTGGGCATAGCCTTTCATGGCGTTTGGCGGTAGTTTTTCTCCATGATCGCCAAAAACATGCAGGGCATTTTCTTTTTCTATGGTGACTTTAGTTTCGTCTAATTTGGAGGTATCGAGCTTAAAATTACGGGCCAAAAAGTCGTAGAGCGGCTTGCGTTTGGTAATGCCGAAATCGTGCACATCGTTGGGTAAATGCACGTTTTCTACCTTCGATTTTGCTCCATAATAACTGTACATATTTTGCAGGTAAGGGAAATCGTGCAGGGGCATATCGGCTGTCCAGTCGCCACCGTCGGAAATCAATAACTGTGGTTTTGGCGCAGCAAATGCGGCTAATTCTACGTTATTGGTTCCCATTCCGCACCAATGGATGGGCAGTCCGCTTTCGCAGGGGCAACCGCCATAGAAATAGGAGGAAACAGAAACCACGGGTGCGCTGAGTTTGATGCGATCGTCGATAGCGGTCATTAAAACGGTGTGGCTGCCGCCGCCTGAACCGCCGCTTATGCCTACTCTATTGGGATCTACATCGTTTCTGCTCAGGAAATAATCTAAGATGCGTATGCCGTCTAAGGTTTGCTTAGTAATGGATAGGCTTTTTCTATGATCTTCGTAATTGAACTGCAGCATGGATTCTCCCCAGCCAAAAAGATCGTAGCTAAATGCCATGGCGCCCATTCGGGCAATAGTGGCACACCTGATCTGGCAGTCTTCGCGGAAACGGTGCTGCATCCAGTGGCCATCGGGACACAGGACCAAAGGTATTTTTCCTTTTACTTTTTCAGGACGGTAAAGCGATCCGCTGACCCAAACACCGGGCAAAACTTCTAAGGCGATATTTTGTACCGTGTAGCCATCAAATTTGCGTACTTGGGTGAAAATGGGTTTGCTTTGGGGCTTGGGAGGCAACGGCGATAATTTTAGAGCCTGCATAAGGCAAGGCTTTATTTCTGCTTTGCGTTGCTCCCAGCTTGCTTTATCGTGATAAAGGGCGGCTATCCGGTCTAATTCTGCCCAGCCGTCTTCTTTGTTCCAGCGGTAATATTCGAACTCTTTTAATTTATAGACTCCGGGTTTTTCTTTATTCACCTTTAGGTCCAATGGCGCCAATACTTTTTCGAGCGTTTCATCTACGGTGGGTCTGAAACGCCAGTCGGCATAGTTTACCGTTTTATCGGCTACTTGCTTGGCATCGAACTTGATGAGCACATGGTAACGTTGTTGTATTTGCAGCAGCACTTCTTTTAAGGGCTTGGCGTATTGATCGTCTGTACTTTGTGCCAATGCCCCAAAACCCAGAAACAGGAGGCTAAAAAGAAGCCCGGATTTCAGGTTAAGTAGCCAGTGTTTTGGCCATTTATTTTTAATGATTTGTTTCATGATGCTTATTGTTTATGCCTGTTGGCTTTCCAGCTGCTGTATAACAAATTGGGTTGGAGCACAGGCTTGCTGTAAAATAAACTGGCTATATAACCTACTATAATTACGACCAGGTGACTATAAACTCCCAGCATTAATTTATGGTGTGTAAAATTAAATTTACCTAAATCGAGCAATAATTTAGGATTTTTTATTCCGATGGGGGTACTGGTTAAGAATGCCCAGGCGGTAAAAAGGATACAGGCTATGATACCGATGTTCACTCCCTGACGATTTGCTCTGGCACTGAACAGGCCCAAAAGGAAAATACCTACAATACCACCAGAAAAAATGGCATAAATGGTAAAGATGATACCGAGTACGCCTTCGTTGCCGGCTAATAAATAGAACGCCCCTATTGCTATGGATATTAAACCCGACAGTACCACAAAGGCTTTACTGGTAGAGAGGTACTGCTGATCGGTCTTGCCTGGGCGTATTTTTTTGTAATAGTCTTCTATGCCTACTGCTGCCAGCGAATTTAAGTCGGCACTCAAACTGCAAATAGCTGCAGAGATGAGGGCTGCCACAATAAAACCAATAACTCCTGTTGGCAGTTGGGTCATGATGAAGTGTGGGAACACGGCTTCTGCTTTAAGATCTGCCGGTAAAGGGTTTTGTTTATAGAATACAAACAAGGCGGTACCAATGAGCATGAAAATGGTCCAGATGGGAACGGTTAAACCGATACCCAGCAGGGAGGCTTTTTCTGCTGCTTTATCTGTTTTGGCGCTTAGGTAACGCTGCACCACGGTTTGGTCAGTGCCGTATTTTTGTATGGCATAGAACGCTCCGTTAATGATCATGACGATTAGGGTGAGCTGATCGAACCTGAAATCGTAAGGACCAAAACCTACCCGATCATTTTCGGATGCTATTTTAATGGCTTCGGACACTCCGCCTTTAATAGATAAAATTAGAATGACCAGACAGATCATTCCGCTTGCAAATAACATGAATCCCTGAAATACATCGAGCCAGATCACGGCCTGCATTCCGCCTTTTAGGTTTACGATAATTAAGACAAAACCTACTACCGCCAAAATAATAAAGGGGCTAATATTGGTCATTTCGTGAATCGCTACCGCAATTAAGAATAGCACGGTTCCCATGCCCGCAAACTGGCGAATAATGAACGAGGTAGAGCTATAATAGCGGGCAAATCCGCCAAAGCGCTTTTCAAAATATTCGTAGGTGCTTAAACCTATTACTTTACGGAATAGGGGTACGATAAACCAAATGGTTCCTAATAACACTATGGGTACCATGAGGCCCTGCACCAATAGTATCCAGTTGCTGGTATAGCCTTGCGCCGGATACCCCAGAAAGGTAACACTGCTGATCAAGGTTGACAGAAGGGATAATCCCAATGCCCAGGAAGGGAAATTTCCTTTAGATAAGAAGAAGTTCTCTGTGGTGTTCTGCCTGTTGGCAAAACGGAAACCGAGATAAATGGTAACTCCTAATACCGCCAGAATAATGGCGTAATCAATAACATGTAAATGATCCATAAACAAAATTTCTAATGGGCATATGAACTGCCGAACTGTTCTTTTAATTCTATTGGCAGTTCATAACTGCCGGGTTTAACGGTAATATAAGTTTGGTTAATTTTCATTCGCACCACCCCCCGCTTTAATTCATTGATGGGCGTAAGGTGGTTTATATTTAATTCATTTAATATGGCCGTTGCGGTAGCTCCTCCTTCAATAAACATTTCGTTGATGGGATGCTGCTTAAGCACTGCTTTCACTGCTTTGGCCATGATATTTCTCAGATGTACAGCACTGGCCTGGGCAGGTATTTGGTCTGGATTAAAGGCCAAAATGGCTTTCTTTTTTGGCTGCATTAAAGTAGTGAACTGTGTTAACCATTCGGTAGTGATCGTTGAGGTTTCAATCATCTCTCTGGTGATGTACACTACCGGCTGGCCTTGCTTGTGGGCCTGAGCAATATCATTTACCGAACGATCATAAGCGGTACCGCTTACATACAATAAATTGCCTGCAATCTGCCAGGCTTTTTGTTGTACTTGCTGGTTTTGTTTGTTAAGCAAGGCGGTATAAAAATCGCCGGCACCGGCCAGCACGAAAGTTTCATCCAGTTTTTCGGCCCAGGCCTGCACGTCGGTTTCGTTCTCTGCTTCGCCCACAATAATGCCGTTTTCTGGCAATGCCTCCTTAGGTTTCAACACCTTTATACCATCGTCTTTTAATATCGATTTTACAACTGAATTACTGACAGGAAATTCCGGATCGGTGGCAAAGCCTGTTTCGCCGATCGGCTTTCCCTCTACATAATAAATACCATTGCTGATAGTTCTTCCGAGTGATGGATTAGCCGGAAGAATGAATGCTTTGGTGTTTTGCATCAGCTGCACTTGCAACTTTAATTCATCGAGCACATAACCACGCAATACCGAATCGATCTTTTTATAAATAAAAGATGGATTTGATTGGATGAGCTGCCTCAAAATATGTTCAGTTTTTTGAAGCGCTGCTGCTTTATTCAAAGAACGACTGTTGGTTGATACAATGACTACCTCTGCATCTGTTGCAGCAGGCTCATCGGCAAACAATGCTACCTTCAGTCCGTAACGCAGACTAATTCCGGCCAGTTCGGCCGCTCCGGTAAAATCATCTGCCATTACTGCGATCATTTTTTATGTTTTGCTAACTGTACGGCACTTTCTATGGCCAGGGTCATGGCATCGGCACTGGCAATTCCTTTACCGGCAATCTCAAAAGCAGTTCCATGATCAACCGAGGTACGGATAATGGGCAGCCCTAAAGTGATGTTTACTCCTTTTACGCTATCCATCTGCTGTTTTTCTGCATTCCACTTAAAGCCGGAAAGTTTAAAAGGAATATGGCCTTGGTCGTGATACATGGCTACCACACCGCCATAGGCTCCCATTGCGGCTTTGGCGAACATGGTATCGGGCGGTACGGGGCCTTCCACTTCATAACCTAAGCGTCTGGCCTCTTCTACCGCAGGTAAAATCTCCTCATCGTCTTCTGTGCCAAATAAGCCACTATCGCCGGCATGCGGATTTAATCCGGCAACGCCGATCTTAAGATTTGTTTTTCCCAGCCGCTTTAATCCATCTACGATCAATTCGATCACCTGCACAATGCGTTCTTTCTTTACTAGATCGCAGGCCTGGCGAAGCGAAACGTGGGTGCTTACATGGATCACATTGATGTTATCTTCTACCAGCAACATGGCGTATTTCTTGGTGCCGGTATAATGTGCATAGATCTCGGTATGGCCGGCATAATGATGACCGGCTTCGTTTATCGATTTTTTATTGATGGGGCCTGTTACCGTTCCGTCAACTTCGTTGGCCAGGGCTAACTCAATGGCTTTTTTCACTGCTTGGAAAGCAGCTTCGCCACACATGGCGCTAATCTTTCCAAACTCCAGTTTATTGATATCGGTAATGCCCAGATCGAATACATCAATAGTACCCAATTGAAATTTTGCATCGGCTACTTTGCTCACCACATGTACAGTTGCCGGCAGTTGCAGTTTATCTATAATCTGTTGGAATACGGCAGCATCGCCAACCAGCAGAGGTTTACAGATGGCATGAATTTCTTTTTGTAATAATGATTTTACTGCAATCTCGGGCCCTATACTTGCCGGATCGCCCATGGTGATGGCCAAAATCGGTAATGAACTCATATACTTTATTCTTTTATTTTTTCGAACGATTGGATTAATTGTTGTTTTTCCGCTTCTCCCATAGCTTGCAGAGGCGGCATGACCACCGCTTCGCATAAACCTTTATGCTGCATGAGTGCTTTTAATGCCCATAAACTTTCGCCTAGGGTTTTTCCGCTCTGATACAGATTGCCATATACATCACTCCAGTGTTGCATTTCGTAAGCTTTTGCCTCATCGCCCGCTGCCACTGCCTGCAATAGTTCTTCATAGATCTCGGGAACCAAATTGCCGGTGCTCGGAATTAAACCATCGCTGCCGCCAATCAGGGCCTCGGCTGATTTTGCCGCCCAGCCCAGAAAATGACCGAAATCTTCCCGGTCTTTCCACAGCGCCAGCGATTGTGCTAAACGTTCTTCGCTACGTTCGGAATCTTTGGTGGCTATGATATTGGGATGATGGCTCAGTTCATCAATAAGTGGTAGCGGAATACTCATATGCGTGGTAGCCGGAATATTATAGATGATCATGGGCAATGGTAAAGCATCGGCCAGGGTTTCGAAATACCGCTTCATCTGTGTTTCGGTTAAGGCATAGTAAGAAGGCAGGGTAAGGGCAAGGGCATCCACCGCATGGTCGGCACAGTATTTACCAAACTCCACAGACTCGCTCAGCACGTTTGATGAAATGCCTGCATACAATACCGTTCCGGACCGTTTGTTTTTTGCCGCCGCTTTTACATAAGCTTCTTTAAGCGATAAGGGCAAAGAAGCCGCTTCGCCTGTGGTGCCTAAAATGAACGGCGAAATTTGATGCTGATAAAAACTATGGAGCAGCTTTGCAACGGCTGCTTCATCTATCTTATAATTTGTGGTAAGCGGCGTAACTGCCGGTACAATAATTCCTGAAAAATTCTTGGTCTTCTTCATCAAAATGCAGATTTAAAAATGGCTACCGCATCCTGTTCGGTAATTTCTCTCGGATTATTTTTCAGCAAACGCTGGATCTTCATGGCTTCCATTGCCATTTGCGGAATGGTTTCTTCTTTCACTCCTACTTCTTTCAAAGTAGTAGGTATGCCACAGGCTTTGTTCAGTTCTTTTATTTTATTTACTCCGGCTTTTGCTGTTACCATCATATCCGGCTCACGGCTGCAACCCAAGGCTACTGCAACCTGTGCATAGCGCTCAGGGCTGGCCACCATGTTGTATTCCATCACGTAAGGTAATAATACTGCATTAGATAAGCCATGCGCCAGATGATACCTACTGCCCAAAGGATAAGACAAGGCATGAACCCCTGCCGTATTTACCGGACCCAGACAAAATCCACCGTATAAACTGCCCATGGCTACCTTTTCTCTTGCTTCCAGGTTGGTTCCGTCCTTCACGGCAGTCACAATATTGGCCGAAATAAGACGCATGCCTTCGTAGGCAAAAAGATCGATGAAGGGCTGGGCAAATTTATTGGTATAAGCTTCGAGGCAATGGGTCAGGGCATCCATTCCTGTTGCGGCGGTAATAGCGGGCGGAACAGAAATGGTAAGCAAAGGATCAACATAGACCATATCGGGGACCAAATATGGACTGATGATGCCTTTCTTCTGATTATCTGCATCGTCTACTAAAATGGCATTGGGGGATACTTCGCTGCCCGTGCCTGCCGTTGCCGGAACGCAGATCAGTTTC
>JBJTNQ010000101.1:0-36005 GCA_046074105.1 Sphingobacteriaceae bacterium
CCCTGCATTTCATAAACCCCTTTAGGCAACACATTCACGGTATAGGTACCTACCGAATCTTTGGGTAAATTCACTTGAAAACTCTGAACACCGGCTAGTTCCTTTTGTAGAACCAATAAAATAGTATCGGTATCCACCTTATTCTTTTCAGCAACATACACAGATTCCACCTGCTTAGGTCCTTTCATTTCAGACCCCGTTACCGTATAAATACCTTTATTAAACCATTCGAACGACCAGGCAAGACCGGTAAAGGCAAATGCAAACAAAAAGATGGAAGAATAGAAACCGAAAACAATATGTAAGTCATTATTTAAGCGTTTCCAGTTACTGTCCCATTTAACCGCCAAACGCTGTTTTAACACACTGCGGGTCTTAGGCCACCACAAAATAAATCCAGTAATAAGAATGAAAACAAAAAACAAAGTAGAAGTACCCACAATCAGTTTACCCACATCGCCACCTAATAACCAGCGGTGCAAAGCAAATATCTGGTAGAAAAACGTTTCATTATAAGCATACAGGTCAATTACAGCACCCGTATAAGGATTTACAAAAGCGATTTTACGTCCGCCCTCTTTATCCTTTTCCCCTTCCTTTTTCTTCCCCTCTTTTTCCTTGCCTTTTTCCATTTCAGCCCGCTTTTCACCTGCCTTTTGCTTATCCTTTAACCCATAAGAAACCTCCACCGAGCGTTTAGGGTCTGCATACACCTTAAAGCCCGATATTTTAGCACCCGGAACAGCATCTTTAACCTGTTTGGCCAAAGTTTCGAGGCTTAACCGCTGCGGCCCTGCCGCAACCTGATAACGCTGCGGATGAAGAGCCTGCTCCAGTTCTTTTTCAAAAACCAGCACTGCACCCGTAAAACAGGTAACCATAATGACCAGGCCTGCGGCCAGTCCTAAATACAAATGAATAGAACGAAAAAAAGATTTCATGTAAGGTTTAAAGTTTATAAGTTAAAGTAGTAGCCACTTGTCTGGGCGCTATTGGGTTAATACTATTATCGTCGTGTGCAAAATAGTTCAATTCATTCAATAAATTAGATATTTTCATCCGGATACCTAATCTTTTTACAGTATAACCCAGGTTAATATCTACCTGCGTAAAAGCAGATAAAGGAATGAGCTTATACGCATCGTTCGGCACATTTAAACGAGTAGAACGGCCCGCAAAACGCTCGCCGAAGTACAAGACGCTGAAACCGCTTTCAAAACCTTTAGCCTTACCATTACCAACTTGATGATTTAAGCTCAAATTAGCAGTATGTGCCGGGTTATAACGCAGCTTACTACCAATTTCATAAACATTGCTTTCGGTGTATTTAGTTTCATTAAAGCTATAGCCGCCCATAAGCGTAAACCCATTAAAGGATTTGCTCATCAGATCGATCTCTAAACCCTTAGAAGTAACCTCGCCGGCCAGTTCCTGAGCGGTAGCAAAACTAGGATTATAATTAGGCGCACCCGGCAGAATGGTTTGGGCCAGATTACTATTTACAATACGGTAAGCCGTGATATTAGCCGATAACACACCCTTAAACAATTCATTCTTCATACCCACTTCATACTGATCAATAAAAGAAGGCATTAAAGGAGCCCCCGTATTATCAATACCGGTGTTCAGGTTAAAAGAATTGGCATAACTGGCAAATAAAGACATCGTTTTTAAAGGCTGATACACCAAACCTACCCTGGGCGTAAAAGCATCAGCATAACGCGGAGCAGCCTCTACACTGCTTTGGTCGGCAAGGGTAAGCACACGGCTACGGGTATCCATATAAGTATAACGCAACCCGGCTAAAACTTTAACTTGATCACTTAAGCTGATTAAATCTTGTACATAAGCACCTACCCTGTTTACCGGGCTGCTGGTCATTTTAGTAACATTTACAGCCGGAATATCTGTTCGCTGAACATATTGGCTCAGATCGAAGATATTAATGGTATCGTAAGTACTGGCCGAAAGATTATTGGGGTTATAAATAATGGCAAAAGTAGGAGTTTGAGTAAAATAGCGATCCCCGTCGGCACCAAACAAAAACTGATGCTTAACAGATCCGGTAAATGCTTCGCCGGTAAGGTCTACCTGCGCCAAGCGGTATTGCTCATCTGTACGGCTACGCTGCAGGCTGCGTACCCAGGTGCCGTCGGTTTTTATTCCCGTTGGACGTGAAGTACTGTATTGATTACTTAAATAATTCTGCTGGGTAAGCATAGCCCTGATATTCCAATGATTGCTCAGCTGTTGCGATAAAGTGGCCGTAATAGATTTTTGAGTGGTTTCATAATTGGCCCAGGCCGCACCCAGAAAATTGGCTCTTGGAATATTGGAAATGGTATAATTAATAGCCCCAATGCCAAAATCAGGTGTACGCTTATCTTTCAGGTAATCGGCTTCTATAAGTAAATTGGTTTTGTTAGAGAACCTATACATCAAAGATGGGTTAACGTATATCCGTTCAGAACTTACATTACGGCGAAAACTTTCGGCATTTTCGTAGGTAGCATTCATGCGGTAGGCCACCTGATCGCTATTATTTACAGCGCCATAAATATCGATGCTGGGCTTATTAAAATTGTATTCGCCCCAACGGTAACTTAATTCGCCGCCACGATCAAAACGAGGTTTCTTGGTTACCAGGTTTAACACCCCGCCTGGAGCCACATTGCCAAACAGAATGGCATTGCTTCCTTTAAGTATTTCTACCCTTTCTAGTGCACTAATTTCGGGCATCACGCCATTATTAAAACGGGTTCCGTTCTTAAAGGTATTATTGCTTCCAAAAGCAAAACCACGGCCAGCAATTTCTTCCTGCGTGCCGCCGGTATTGCCCATTTGGTAAACGCCATTGGCATTTTTAAGGGCATCGCTTAAACGCAGTACCTGCTGCTGGTCTAGTACCTCTTTATTAATTACCAACACACTTTGGGGCAAGTCCATTGGTCTAATAGCTATTTTACCAATACTTAAGGGCTGATCGTTTAAGGTTTTGCTTTCGCGGATGATAACCTCATTGAGCTGGGCAGTACTTACTGAAAGTACAATATCTATATGGCTGGTTTGTTTATCATTAATTACCACCTCTCTTTCTAAAGTATTTAGGCCTACGGCCGATATTTTTAAGGTGTAAGTGCCGGTGGTTATATTTCTGAGGCTGAAGGTACCATTCTCTAGGGTGATGGTCTTTTTATCACTATCCTTTAATCCCACGTTTACAAAAGCTGCCGGCGATCCGTCGGAAGTAACGATCTTTCCATGTAGACTGCCAGTGGTTTGTGCTTTTATCGTAGTAGTGATAAATAAAACAATTAGTGTGGTGTAAATTTTTAAGCAGTGTTTAATAAGCTTTGCTTTCATATATTTATTTAGATTAATTCTAATTAGTGCAAAAATAAACAGCAAATCGAAATATGCAAACACTTATTTAAAATAATTCTAAATAACACCCTATTAAGCTTGCCGAAAGATGAGTGCTTGATTATTCTTGGATAAGCTCTTCGAAAGAGTCCCTTGGACAGAATGACCATGTATGTTAAGGGTTGGGGTTAGAACAAACGGGCAACTCTTAATAAGAATAAATAACGTGAATGATTAAACCCGATTGTAACGGAAAGCCCGCAGTGAGCGGAGCGAAATGAGGACTTGAAGTGGAAAGCGGGGCTGCAGGGGCTAAAATTTGGAAACAGCTATTTTCTTATTGTTTTGTTAAGCTTGTTAAAGCATAGGATTGCTATCCGAGCGTTGTTGTACTAATTGGCGCATAACAAGAGGGTATAACGCAAAAAAACCTCTCCGGTATGGAAAGGTTTTTTGTTTTGCAATGAAATGCAATTATTTTACTGCATCAATTACTGCTTTGAAAGCATCTGGATTGTTTAGCGCTAAATCTGCTAATACCTTACGGTTTAAACCGATTTGTTTGGTGGCTAACTTGCCAATTAATTGAGAGTATGAAATTCCGTGCTGACGGGCACCGGCGTTAATACGCTGGATCCATAGTGCTCTGAATTCTCTTTTCTTGGTTTTACGGTCACGGTAAGCATATTGCAAACCTTTTTCGACTGTGTTTTTAGCAACGGTAAAAACCTTGCTTCTTGATCCCCAATAGCCTTTGGCCATATTGAGCACCTTTTTTCTTCTTCTTCTTGACGCTACTGCGTTAACCGAACGTGGCATAGTGTGGTGTTTTTTGGTAAGCGGTGTTCGCCAGCTGGCGAATCTTGTAAACCGAGTACCTGGTTAAATACTTAATTAATTACTTTCCGATACAAAGCATACGTTTAACGTTGCCCATATCAGCGTCAGACACTAAACTGGTGTGTCCTAAAGCACGCTTACGTTTTGTACTCATCTTGGTTAAGATGTGGCTTTTGTAGGCGTTCTTTCTTGAGATTTTACCACTTCCAGTAAGCTTAAAACGCTTTTTGGCACTGGAGCAGGTCTTCATTTTTGGCATAACCTATTTTTATTTATTTGTTAATTATTCAATTTGTTGATTTGTCAATTCGACCAAGTTTATTGAGGGTCTGAAAACAAATTAGCTAATTGAGAAATTGTCTCATTAGCAAATTGACAAATTATTTTTTACCTGCTTTTGGGGCTACGGTTAAAAACATACGCTTGCCTTCTAATTTAGGTAATTGTTCTACTTTTCCTACTTCTTCTAATGCCTGCGCAAATTTTAATAGTAAAATTTCGCCTTTCTCTTTATAAACAATGGCTCGTCCTTTAAAATGAACGTAAGCTCTAACTTTTTCGCCGCCTTCTAAAAAGCTGATGGCATGTTTTAGTTTAAACTGAAAATCGTGATCGCTGGTATTGGGTCCGAAACGAATTTCTTTAATGACCGTCTGCTTAGCGTTCGACTTGATTTCCTTCATTTTTTTCTTCTGTTCGTAAAGGAATTTGTTGTAATCCACTACTTTACAAACAGGAGGAACTGCGTTTGGAGAAATCTCAACCAGATCTAATTCTAACTCATCGGCAATGGCTAAAGCCTTTTGCAAAGGGTATACACCTACTTCTACGTTATCGCCAACCAAGCGAACTTCGGCTGCTCTGATAAACTCGTTGATGTTGTGCTCTGCCTCTTTCTTTTTGAAAGGTGGGCGTGGTCCTCTGTTAAAACCTGGTCTTCCTAATGCCAATGTTATGTATTAAATTTTAGTTTCGTTAATTAGTTGGTTTTCAAACTCTTGTATGGTCATGCTTCCTAAGTCGCCTTGTCCATGTTTTCGAACTGAAACCTTATTCTCCTCCATCTCTTTCTCTCCGATAATCAACATGTAAGGGATTTTCTTGATTTCGGCATCGCGAATTTTGCGTCCTATTTTCTCGTCTCTACCGTCGATTAGCCCGCGAATATCGGAATTATTTAAGGATTCTAAAACTTTTTTAGCATAATCTTCATATTTTTCTGAGATGGGTAATACGATGAACTGCTCTGGCGATAACCATAATGGGAAGTTACCGGCACAATGTTCAATTAATACGGCCACAAACCGTTCTAATGAGCCGAAGGGTGCCCGGTGAATCATTACCGGACGGTGTTTGGCATTATCGCTGCCGGTATACTCTAATTCGAAACGCTCGGGTAGGTTATAATCTACCTGAATGGTACCTAATTGCCATTTACGGCCTAAGGCATCGCGTACCATGAAATCCAGTTTAGGGCCATAAAATGCGGCTTCGCCATATTCTACAACGGTAGGCAAACCTTTTTCTTCGGCTGCCTCAATGATGGCTTGCTCGGCAAGGTCCCAATTGGTATCAGAACCAATGTATTTTGTACGGTTATTAGGATCGCGAAGCGAAATTTGTGCGGTATAGTTCTGAAAATCTAATGCTCCGAGTACATAAAGCACCAGATCGATCACTTTTTTAAATTCCTCTTTTACCTGATCTGGACGGCAAAATAAGTGGGCATCATCTTGAGTAAATCCACGCACACGGGTTAAACCGTGTAATTCGCCACTTTGTTCATAACGGTAAACGGTACCAAATTCGGCAAAGCGAACCGGCAGGTCTTTATAAGAACGTGGTTTGGTCTTATACAACTCGCAATGGTGTGGGCAGTTCATCGGTTTTAGGAAGAACTCCTCTCCTTCTTGCGGTGTTTTAATAGGCTGGAAAGAATCGGCACCGTATTTATCATAGTGGCCTGAAGTTACATAGAGGTTTTTATGGCCAATATGCGGGGTAATTACCTGCTCGTAACCCATTTTTTGCTGGGCTTTTTGCAAAAAGCTTACTAGTCTTTCTCGTAATGCGGCACCTTTAGGCAACCACATTGGCAAACCCATACCTACTTTTTCAGAAAAAGTAAACAATTCTAATTCCTTGCCTAATTTACGGTGGTCACGCTTTTTGGCTTCTTCAACCATGGCCAGGTATTCGGTCAACTCGCTTTGCTTCGGGTAGGTTACGCCGTAAATACGGGTCAATTGCTTGCGGGTTTCGTCGCCACGCCAATAAGCTCCGGCCACGTTCATTAGCTTTACTGCTTTAATAAAACCGGTATTGGGAATGTGCGGCCCACGGCACAGATCGGTAAAATTACCCTGGGTATAAAAGGTAATAGAACCATCTTGCAGGTCTTTAATGAGGTCTAATTTATATTCATCGCCCTTTTGGGTGAAATATTTTTCTGCTTCGGCTTTGCTTACCGGCTGGCGGCTATATTCCGCTTTGTTTTTGGCTAGCTCTAATATTTTTTCTTCTACTTGCTTAAAATCATCAGAAGAAAATTCGTGTTCGCCAAAATCTACGTCATAATAGAATCCGGTTTCTATAGCCGGACCTATACCTAGTTTAACGCCTGGGTATAGCGCTTCTAATGCTTCGGCCATTAAGTGGGCAGACGAATGCCAGAAAGTAGCTTTTCCTTCGGTATCGTTCCAGGTTAATAAACGCAGACTGGCATCGGTATCAATAGGTCTCGATGAATCCCATATTTCGCCGTTTACTTCGGCTGCCAATACATTGCGGGCTAAGCCTTCTGAAATAGATAAGGCTATTTGGTGGGCGGAGGTTCCTTTTTCGTATTCTCGTACGGAGCCATCCGGAAGGGTAATTTTAATCATCTACAATATGATTTAAAGTTCGTAAAAAATGAATTATTGAAAATCAATACAACTGATTTTATGTGTGCAAAAATAGCATAATTTGGGAAAAAGCATAGTGGTTGGGTGTTAGGAATAAAAAGAAAGCCCCGGTATTATCGGGGCTTTCTTTTTATTATTGTTGTATTCTTATCTCCCGTTGTCCGGCAGGGCCGTTCCCTCTAAATCTGGAACGCATTTCTTCCATTTTTTTCTGGTATTCTTCCTGGGTAATTACTCTGCCTTTTTTGGGGGTAGCTACTTCGCTGTCTTTCACTTTGCTATATTCTATTGAGGTGGCAAAGTATTTCATGCGTTCGTTTTCTATACCTAAAACTACCCCTTCGGTCCACATGGCGGGCATTGGCGATGCTTTAAGTGGCAGGGCATTGGTATACCAAATAGTAGTTTTAGAGCCATTACGGCCAGTAATGGTGGCTTTTTTACAATCAAACCCAATGATTTTACGGGTTTCAGTGCTTAATTCCGCTTCTTTAGATTGATTACCTAGTTCTGCTTCAAGCAAAACAGGTTCTCCGCTTAATTCAAAAGACTCTGTTATTTTGGTGCTTCCTGTAAAAAACACTTCTCTGTCTGCACCGCCGCCAAAACGCATCATGGTCATACCTCCGCCACCGGTTGCACCTTCTGCAGGAGCTGCATTATCTTCAATTACCGATTTTTGAAGTTTAGCACCATTGGGGTTAAAAATAATTTCGAACTTATTGGTGATCTTATCGGGCATATTGCCTCCCATCATTATGCGTCTTTGTTGTCCATCTGCACTTTGCTGAGCGGTCATTGCCTTAAAGTCGATGGTTTGGTCGTAGTAAATTACGCCCGTAGTTTTTTGCTGAGAAAAAACATAAGAACTTAGCGCTGTACAGAATAAAATAAGGGTGAAAAATTGTTTGGTCATGATTATGTATTTTATGATTCAAATTTAAGTGTAGCCAGTATTAGATAGTGTTAAATAACGTTAAATAATACTTAAACATTTCCCCAACCATGGGTAAGCACTTCTGCCAGATGCAGGGTCTTTAAAGGAATTTGTTCTTTATTGATATACGCCTGTAAATGCATTAGGCAGGAAGCATCGGTAGAAATAATATATTCGGCTTTAGCATCTAAGGCATGATTTACCTTTTGTTGTGCCATTGCGCTGGAAATACCCTCGAATTTGACCGAAAAAGTACCTCCAAAGCCGCAGCAGGTATCTGTTTCAGCCATTTCTACTAATTCTAAACCATGCACTTTGCTTAACAATTGCCTTGGTTCATCTTTAATTTTACATTCTCTTAAAGCGGCACAAGAATCGTGATAAACTGCCCGGCCTTCTAACTCGGCACCGAAATAGTCTTTCTTTAGCACATTGATCAAGAAATCAGATAATTCGAATATCTGCCCCTGAATGCTCCGGCACTTATTATGCACCACCGTATTGGTAAACAGATCGTTATAATAGTTTTTTACCATACCGGTGCATGACGCAGAAGGCGAAACGATATAATGATTGCCTGAGAAATCGTTTAGGAATTTATTACCTACTTCTTTTGCTTCATCCCAAAAACCGGCATTAAATGCGGGCTGTCCGCAGCAGGTCTGCTCTGGATTGTAAATTACCTTACAACCTGCTTTTTCGAGAATTTGAAGCGTTTTCTGGGCTGTTTCGGGATATACCTGATCTAAAAAACAAGGAATAAAAAGTTCTACGGTCATTCGGCTATGTGGTATTCGGCCTAAATTTCGAAAAATAAATCAATTATTTAGCGGAGATCGGCACTTTTTGACTCGGAATAATTAAGAGAACAATTAAACCAATAGCGAAAAAGGTAACCAGCGAGGCAGCAGAATTGCGCATGTTTCCGGTAAATTCCTCGATATAGGCAAAGCTGAATAAACCGATTACGATGGCCAGTTTCTCGGTTACATCGTAAAAACTAAAAAATGAAGCCGTATCAGGCGTGTTTTCAGGCAATAGTTTAGAATAAGTAGACCGCGAAAGTGACTGTATACCTCCCATTACCAAGCCAACAATGGCTGCCAGCACATAGAATTGATTTTCGTTGTTGATAAAATAGGCGCAAATACATACCACAATCCAGATACCTACCACTCCTATTAAAACCTTAAAGTTGCCAATACGGCCGGCAAAGTAAGACATTAGATAGGCACCGAAAATGGCTACCAATTGTATAATCAGAATAGTTGCAATCAGCTTGGTTGTTCCCAGGTGTAATATCTTCTCTCCAAAATTGGCCGCAACCAGCATAATGGTTTGTACACCCATAGAATAAAAGAAAAAAGCCAGGAGGAATAGCTTGAGTACCTGCATTTCTTTCACCTGAATCCATACTTTATGTAATTCCTGAAAACCACTATGAATCATGTTTTTATTTAATTTTTCATAATTATTACTTCCTGCCGGCAACTTGGCAAAAGGGATCTGTGCAAAACCGATCCACCAAAGGCCAACTAATAAAAATGAAAGTCGTGGCGGAAAAGATGCATCGCTAATGCCGAAGGTTTCGGGCATTAAAACAAAAACAAAACAAATGATCTGCAAAATTACGCTGCCCACATATCCCCAGGCAAAGCCTTTGGCGCTTACCCTATCCTGCTGGTCGGGCGTAGCAATTTCGGGCAGGTAGGAATTACTGAACAAAACGCCGCCTATCCAGCCCACAGCTGCTAAAGCAAAACAAATTACTCCCCATTCAAGCGTATCTAACTTAAAAAAGTACAAACCCATACAGGCAAAACCTCCCACGTAAGTGAAAAACTTCATGAAAGCTTTCTTATTACCATGATAATCGGACACGGACGATAAAATAGGAAGCAATAAAGCCATTACCAGGTAGGCAGCAGCCATGGCATAGTTAGATAAAGCCGTATTTACAAAGGTATAGCCAAAGAATTGCACTTTATCTCCATGTGCTTCTGTTGTGGTGATAATGGTATAATAAACCGGGAAAATAGTAGAAGTAATGACTAAGCTGTAAGCCGAATTGGCCCAGTCGAACATGGCCCATGACCGAATAACTGTAGGATTGTTTTTTTCTTGCATACTATGACTAAAGTAAGCATTAAAGTATTATGCAAGAAATACAGCAAAAAAAGAAGAGCTGTCCCTTAGAACAACTCTTCCAGATATATGATGGAGTTTATATATCTAAGAACAATATGCGGCAGCTATTGTTTGCATTAAATAAAAAAATGTTCTCCTTCCGTTTTTATTTCACCGGCATCCAGCAATTCCCTGAACTGAGCCAAACGTTGTTCTTCATTTCCCAGTTTCAATTGCGGGATCAGTTCTTCCAGTTTAAGCTGTTTTTTACTTAGCAGGGAAATCATTTCTTCCCGAATTTCATTTTCTGTATGCTGATGGAGGGTACTTTTCTTTTGTGATAAACAAAAATCGCAAACCCCGCAAGCCGGAGCATTTAGCTCATCGAAATAAGCCAATAATTGCTGCGAACGGCATTTTTGCGAACGTACATATTGAATTACGGCTGCTACCTGATGCTGGTTAATGCGGTATCGTTCGGCCAGGTGCTGATGGTCTATACCCAAATGTTCGCGATCTACCCTGGGCCGCAAAAAGGTAATTTGTGGCTGATCGGTTTGCGGAATATAACTCAACAATTCCATGCTTTGCATGTTTTCTAACATGCGTTTTACTTCATTGCGACTGATATCGGCACGTTTAGCCAGTTCCGATTCTTTAATTGGCGCATAATGTTCATACAAACCGCCATAAGAGCGCAGCATGGTTTTTATTAATGCATCGTATGTGGGCTGGGCTACCTGAAATTTATACAATGTATCATGATCGACCAATATTTTGAGCCGAGAAGGCAGATAAACTGTTTCGCTTAACGCGATGTATTCTTCTCTTTCTAATATTTTAAGCGCATTCAAGGTTTTAATGGCTTCCAGCTTATATCGTTTGCAAAAATCAGCCAAATCGAAATCTAAAATTACCCCCTCGCCTGCTCCATAAGCCAATTGAAAGTAATTCCCAAAGTGATGATAAACCTGCTGAATTTCTTTTAAGGTAGGTGAACTTTGCGCCAGTTTTTGCTCCAGCAGTAAAATATCGGCTTCGTTATACAATAAAACGGCATAGGCCTTTCTTTCATCTCGACCGGCACGGCCAGCTTCCTGATAATAAGCCTCCAAACTATCGGGCAAATCTAAATGAACCACATAACGCACATCGGGTTTATCAATACCCATACCAAAAGCATTGGTAGCTACTATCAGAGGTACTTTGCCGGTTTTCCAATCATCCTGACGTTTGGTACGCTCTTCTGCACTTAAACCAGCATGATAAAATGCTGCCCCGATGCCCTGCACTTGTAAATGCCGGGCTACTTCCTGTGTTTCACGCCGGTTACGGACATAAATAATACCGCTGCCCTTTACCTGATTAACCACCCGCATTAAACGGCGGAATTTATTTTCCTCTTTGGCAACCACATAACTCAGGTTGCTACGCTCAAAAGACTTACGAAAAACCTGATGATTTTTTCTAAATGCTAGCTTGGTACAAATGTCCTCAGCCACCCTATCAGTTGCGGTAGCCGTTAAAGCCAGAAAAGGAACTTTCGGATGCAAATCCCGCAGGGCGGCTAAATGCAGATAAGGCGGGCGGAAATCGTAACCCCATTGTGAAATACAATGCGATTCATCTATGGCAAACAAATTTACTTTCATGTGCCTGATGCGTTCTTTTGCCAAAGGTGATAAGAGTCTTTCCGGCGATATATAAAGGAACTTTACGTTACCGTAGATGCAATTGTCGAGTAAAATGTCTATCTCTCGTTTACCCATGCCAGAAACAATGGCCATGGCATCTATACCGCGGGCTTTTAGATTTTCTACCTGATCTTTCATTAAGGCTATCAGCGGCGAAACTACTATGCAAATGCCTTCCTGAACCATGGCCGGCACCTGAAAGCAGATCGATTTTCCGCCTCCCGTAGGCAGTAATGCCAGCGTATCATGCCCTTCCAAAACAGATTGAATAATATCTTCCTGCGATGGCCGGAAGGCATCATATCCCCAATATTGTTTTAAAACTTGCTGAATGGTCATGAATTTCAAAACTATGAATTATTGTGCAAATCGCATTTTATGTACTTTTATGATTTTAAAAATAAAATGAGAGGAATTTTAAGCATCGGATTACTCATGGTGTCCAATATATTTATGACCCTGGCCTGGTATGGCCATTTAAAGTTTAAAGAACTGGGCTGGTTTCAGAATTGGGGCTTGCAGGCCATTGTGCTCTTGAGCTGGGGCATTGCACTTTTTGAGTATATGGCACAGGTTCCGGCTAATAGAATTGGTTTTGAAGGCAATGGTGGTCCATTTAGCTTATGGCAGCTAAAAGTAATTCAGGAAGTGATCACCCTGATCATTTTCTCCATTTTCACCATTTTCGTATTTAAAAACGAGAGCCTTCGGGTAAACCACGTGATAGGCTTTATCTTTTTAATATTGGCCGTTTATTTCATTTTTAAGAAATAGACTTAAAGGTTTTGGGCAATTACATAGCCGCTGGCCCAGGCCCATTGAAAGTTATAACCGCCCAGCCATCCGGTAATATCTACCGCCTCACCACCGAAATATAAACCAGGCACTTGCTTTGCTTCCAGGGTTTTTGAAGATAATTCGTCCGTTGAAACTCCCCCTCGCATCACTTCGGCTTTATCGTAACCTTTATCGCCGGCAGGCTTTACTCTAAAATGATGGATAAGCTGTTCAAGAGTCTCCAAATCAGTTTTGTTTAAAGAAGCCAAGTTCTTATCTAAGGGCAGAAATTTACCCATGGCTTCGGCCAGTTTTTTGGTATAGATATTGGCTAAGAAATTAACCAGAAGCTGCTTTCCACCCTTGGCCCGTTCTTCTTCAATCAAAGCTAGAATGGAACGATCGGGCAGCAGATCGATGGTAAAGGTCTGCCCGGGGCGCCAGTAAGAAGAAATTTGCAAAATGGCCGGTCCGCTGAGGCCCCAATGGGTAAATAGAATGTTTTCCTGAAAACTGATTACATCATTATATACCCTGCAAAAAACGCTGTTGCCCGAAAGCTGGGCATACCATTCGGCATCTTTTCCGGTAATGGTTAAGGGCACCAAAGCCGGAGCAGTCTCTGTAATTTTTAAACCGAAAGATCGGGCAGTACGCAAAGCAAAATCGGTAGCACCCATTTTTGCAATGGGTAATCCGCCGGAAGCTAACACCACTTTAGGTGTTTTAAGGCTCTTTTTTTGCCCGTTTTGTTCAAAAATTACCTCAAAACCTTCTTCAATTGGTTTTACCGATTGCACTTCTGCATTGCATCGGATCTCCTGATCCAGATCGCGGCACAGATGTTCAAAAACCGCCACCACATCTTTAGCCTTATTGGTTGTTGGAAATAGCTGGCCCAAGGTTTTCTCCTGCCCGGTGATGCCATAGGTTTCGAAAAAGGTAATGGTGTCCTCTACCGTCCATTGCGAAAAGGCAGATTTAATAAAATGTGGATTCTGAGAAATGAAATTATCCGCGGAAGCGTATAAATTGGTATAATTACAACGCCCACCGCCCGAAATCAGAATCTTAGCACCTACTTGGTCGTTCTTCTCTAAAATGAGGGTTTTCTTACCTAAAAAACCGGCCTGAATGGCACACATCAGGCCACAGGCACCTCCCCCAATAATAACGGCATCGTAAGCATTCATTCAGCGAATTTAGGTTTTAATTTCAAATGCTTAAACCCCTTTAATATTAGGTTCTAAATCTGCGGTCAATAACCTATCTTTGCCGTTCAAATGGAGCATATACGGAACTTTTGCATTATTGCACACATCGATCACGGTAAGAGCACATTGGCTGATCGTTTATTAGAATATACCAACACCATTTCTAAGCGGGAGGCTCAGGCCCAATTGCTGGACGATATGGAGTTGGAGCGTGAACGTGGTATCACCATTAAAAGCCACGCCATTCAGATGAATTATGAACTGAATGGGCAGAAATACATTTTTAACTTAATTGATACTCCCGGACACGTAGATTTCTCTTATGAGGTTTCGCGTTCTATTGCCGCCTGCGAGGGTGCATTGCTTATTGTTGATGCCGCTCAGGGTATTCAGGCGCAAACCATTTCTAATTTATATCTGGCTTTAGAGCATGATCTGGAAATTATTCCGATTTTAAATAAAATGGATTTGCCGGGGGCGATGCCCGAAGAGGTAAAAGACCAAATTGTTGATTTGATTGGCTGCAAAAGAGAAGATATTTTAGCTGCTTCGGGTAAAACCGGAATGGGTGTAAACGAAATTCTGGAAGCCATTGTACATCGGGTTCCTCCTCCGGTGGGTGATCCCCAAGCTCCGCTACAAGCCTTAATTTTCGATTCGGTTTACAATTCTTTCCGTGGTATTGTTGCTTATTTTAAAGTGGTGAATGGCGAAATTCGCAAAGGCGATAAAGTAAAATTTGTGGCTACGGGCAAAGAATATTATGCAGAAGATATCGGTATCCTAAAACTGAATCAGGAATCGAGAGAAGTAGTTAAAACGGGCGATGTAGGTTTTATTATCTCCGGCATTAAAGAAGCCCGTGAGGTAAAGGTTGGAGACACCATTACTACGGTAGAACGCCCTACGGAAAAAGCTATTCAGGGTTTTGAAGAGGTAAAACCAATGGTATTTGCGGGTATCTATCCGGTAGATACTGAAGATTTTGAAGAGCTTCGCGAAAGCATGCATAAATTGCAGTTGAACGACGCTTCTATCGTTTTTGAACCCGAATCCTCAGCCGCTTTGGGCTTTGGTTTCCGTTGCGGTTTCCTGGGTATGCTTCATATGGAGATCATCCAGGAGCGTTTAGAGCGTGAATTCGACATGACGGTGATCACCACCGTTCCGAACGTATCCTATATTGCTTACACTACTAAAGGCGAAGAAATTGTAGTGCATAATCCATCAGATCTGCCCGATCCGAGTAAATTAGAATATGTTGAAGAGCCTTTTATTAAGGCCAGCATCATTACCAAAGCCGATTTTGTAGGCCCGGTGATGTCGCTGTGTATCCAAAAAAGAGGAATCATCATGAACCAGTCTTACTTAACTTCCGACCGGGTAGAATTGGTTTTTGAAATGCCTATGGGCGAGATCGTATTCGATTTTTACGATCGTTTAAAGACCATTTCTAAGGGCTATGCGTCTTTTGATTATCATCAGATCGGCTACCGCCAGTCGGACTTGGTTAAACTGGATATTCGCCTGAACAGCGAACCGGTTGATGCGCTTTCTTCCTTAATTCACCGAAGCAATTCGTATGATTTTGGTAAAAAGATTTGCGAAAAATTAAGAGAACTCATCCCGCGTCAGCAGTTTGAAATCATCATTCAGGCTTCTATTGGGGCTAAGATCATTGCCCGCGAAACCGTAAAGGCTTTACGTAAAGATGTAACTGCTAAATGTTATGGTGGTGATATCTCGCGTAAGCGGAAATTATTAGAGAAACAGAAAAAAGGTAAAAAACGCATGCGCCAGGTGGGTAATGTAGAAATTCCGCAATCGGCGTTCATGGCGGTGTTGAAATTAGATTAATTGAGTTGTGGGTTGTGAGTTTTAGGTTGTAGGTAAAACTTAAATCCTAAACATACAACTCACAACCAGTAACCCACAAGCTTTATGCAACTATTAGACGGTAAATATGTATCGAACAAATTAAAGCAAGAAATTGCTTTAGAAGCGGCTGCTGTAACGCAAAAATTAGGACGTAAGCCTCATTTGGTTGCTATTTTAGTTGGCAGTGATGGCGGTAGCGAAACCTATGTGGCCAGTAAAATGAAGAATTGCGAAACCGTGGGATTCCGTTCTACGCTTATCCGCTTTGCAGAAACTGTTACCGAAACTGAGTTGTTGAATCAAATTGAAAAATTAAATGTGGATGGCGATGTAGACGGACTTATTGTTCAATTACCATTACCTAAACACATCGATCCAGAAAAAGTAACCGAAAAAATAGATTACCGTAAAGATGTAGATGGGTTCCACCCCATTAACCTGGGACGTATGCAGCGTAACCTGCCTTGCTTTATTCCGGCTACGCCTTATGGCATTACGCTTATGCTACAAGAATATGGTATTGAAACAGCGGGCAAACATTGCGTGGTGGTTGGCCGCAGCCAGATTGTTGGTTTACCGATGAGTATTCTGATGGCCAGAAACACCAAATACGGTAACTGTACCGTAACACTTTGTCATAGCAAAACCGAAAAAATGGCCCAATACACTCAAAATGCCGATATTTTGATCGTAGCCATAGGCAAAAAGAACTTTATTACCGCCGATATGGTGAAACCCGGTGCCGTAATTATTGATGTAGGTATGAACCGCGAAAACAGCACCGAAACCAAATCAGGTTTTAAACTATTTGGCGATGTAGATTTCGAAAATGTAGCGCCAAAAGCCTCGTGGATCACTCCGGTTCCGGGTGGTGTAGGCTTAATGACCATTGTTAGTTTATTAAAAAACACCCTGGCGGCTGCCCGTAAAGATATCTACGCCTAAATCAAGAAAGGTAAGACTCATTTATTGGAGAATCTTTGCTTTCGTCCTGCCATATCATGGCTGTTATCAACCATCTTTTATCGATATAAATATAATGGATGAGATTTACCCCTCGTTTCCATTTCACCTGAGTATCTTTGGTGTTAGTGTACTCATATACACTTAAGCGTTGCGCTATATGGCCATGAATGTGCGTTTTATCAGCTATTTCCTGCTGAACAAAAAATTGAGCATTGCCCTCTTCTATCTGTTTGGAAATGGCCTGCGAAAAACTGGCTAAGGTAAATTCCATAGGTTTAACAAAACTGGCATCAACCAGATGGCCATCTCCAAAAAACAATTGCTGTAAAGCGTCTGCTTTAAAATAATGTTCGGCATCAAAACCTTTAAACAAATAAAAGTGTTCAGTAAGGTGGTCTATTTGCTGGATCTGCGTAGCAAGCGAAATAGCTTCCTGATTGTTAACCATTTTTCCTCCAATCCTATATAAATACCGTCTTTTCTAACTTCAAGAGGATACGTATTAATATAATCGCCCTGTCCGGGAGATCCCTTCCCATTTAGAAGTTCATATTCATAACGATGAATGGGGCAAATTAGTTTTCCATTCTTACACCAGCCCTGCGAAAGATCGCCACCGGCATGCGGGCATTTTCGCTGGGTAGCATAAAATATTCCCTCGTTCCGGATAAGGCATATTTTTCTACCCTCTACCGTTAAGGCACGAATAAAATCATCTTTATCCAATATTTCTTTCCCGAATAGTTTAATCCACTTCATGTGCTAACACAGATTGCTGTATATTTGTAAGCTAATTTACATCATGTCACACCAAATTCCGCCCGACGGCACTTTATTACCACTCATGGAAGAATTCTACACCATTCAAGGTGAAGGATTCCATTCGGGTAAAGCCGCATATTTCATTCGCTTAGGCGGATGCGATGTGGGCTGTCATTGGTGCGATGTAAAAGAAAGCTGGGATGCCGAACTGCATCCGCTCACCCCTGCCGACACCATTGTTAAAAATGCCGAACAGTATCCAGGTAAAACGGTGGTCATAACCGGAGGTGAACCTCTTTTATACAATTTGGATTATCTGACTGCCGAATTACAGCAAAGAGGCATCAAAACCTTTATTGAAACCTCGGGCGCTTACCCCCTTTCAGGTAAATGGGACTGGATCTGTTTATCGCCCAAGAAATTTAAATCGCCACGGCCAGATATTTTACCCCTTGCAGGAGAATTGAAAGTGATCGTTTTTAATAAAAGTGATTTTGCCTGGGCGGAAGAACATGCAAAGCATGTATCGCCAGACTGTAAATTATACCTGCAGCCAGAGTGGTCTAAATCTGATGAGATGACCCCGCTGATTATTGATTATGTGAAAGAAAATCCCAAATGGGAAATATCGTTGCAAACTCACAAGTACTTAAACATCCCCTAAATAGAAACAAATGAAATATTTAAAAACAATTTTAGTAATGTCTTTATCTTTAATTAGCATGAAGAGCATACAAGCGCAAGGTAAATTAATTAAATATCAAGATGGCGAAACCAAGCTGGAAGGTTATTTTGCTAAAGCAAAAACTGCCGGAGCACCCGGAGTTGTAATTATCCACCAATGGATGGGCTTATCAGATCATGAAAAAAACTCAGCTAATAAATTATCCACTTTAGGTTATAACGCCTTAGCGGCGGATATTTATGGTGAAGGTGTACTACCTAAAAGCCAGCAAGAAGCCGGCCAGTTAGCCGGAAAATATAAAGGCAACTTTGCCTTATTCCAATCTCGTATTAAAGCAGCTATCGATCAATTAATTAAGTTGGGTGCCGACCCTAAGCATATTGCTGTAATGGGTTACTGCTTTGGCGGTACCGGTGCTATTGAAACGGCACGGGCCCAATTTCCTGTAAGTGGGGTTATTTCTTTTCACGGTTCTTTGTTAAAAGCTAAAACCAGACCTAATGGTCCTATTAAAACAAAAGTATTGGTTTTACATGGTGCCGATGACCCTTATGAAACTGAACAGGAGATAAAAGACTTTCAGCAGGAAATGCGAGAAGGAAAAGCCGATTGGGAAATGGTTTATTATGCCAATGCCGTTCATGCTTTTACACAAGTGGCAGCAGGAAACGATAACAGTAAAGGTGCAGCTTATAATGCCTTGGCCGACCAACGTTCTTGGGAACGTTTAAAATCATTTTTAAGCGAAATTTTTGCACACTAAATTTAAACATAACACACAAAATGGAACAAAACGTTAAAAATCACGGGCGCATGGTACCCGGTTACCACTATGTATTAAGTTTATTCTTGTTAACTGGTTTAATAGGCTCTATCATAAACCTTTGCCAATCTAACGGTACGGCGGCTTATTACTCGGCCTCCTTAATTACACTTTTATTTTTAGTGGCAGTTTTGATAGCTGCTTTTACCCGCACTTTTGCTTTGAAGGCACAAGACAGAGCTATAAAAGCCGAAGAAGGCTTACGATATTTCATCCTGACAGGCAAAGCGCTCCCAACTGAATTGCGCATCCGCCAGATCATTGGTTTGCGTTTCGCTTCAGATGAGGAATTCCCGAAATTGGTAGAAAAAGCCTTAAAAGAGAATTTGTCTGAAAAGGAGATCAAGCAAGCCATTAGGAACTGGAAAGCAGATCATTACAGGGTTTAATGCTTCAGGCATAAAAAGAAAAAGGCGATAAGAAATCTTATCGCCTTTTTTATTGGATGTTTGTCATCCAGAGTAAAATGAAGGATCTTAAGATTCTTCACTCCGTTCAGAATGACAAAATCTATAAAATCGCCTGACGTACCCTGATCAGTTTAATCAATAAGGTTTCCAACTGATCTAATGGCAGCATATTGGCTCCATCAGACTTGGCCTGAGAAGGATCGGGATGGGTTTCGATAAACAAACCATCGGCACCTACTGCAATGGCTGCCTTGGCAATGGTTTCTATTAAGGCCGGTTTTCCGCCGGTAACACCGCTGCCTTGATTAGGCTGTTGCAGGGAGTGCGTACAATCCATTACTACCGGCACCCCAAATTCACGCATTTCAGGTATGCCTCTAAAATCAACAATCAGATCTTGATAACCAAAAGTATTACCGCGGTCGGTTAGAATCACATTGGGGTTACCCGAATCTTTCACCTTATCTACCGCAAATTTCATAGATGCAGCAGAAAGGAACTGTCCTTTTTTAATATTAACTACTTTTCCGGTTTTAGCAGCGGCCACTAATAAGTCCGTTTGTCGACATAAAAATGCAGGGATCTGCAAGACATCCACATACTCGGCAGCCATGGCTGCTTCCCCACTTTCATGTATATCTGTTACGGTAGGCACACCAAATTCTTTGCCTACTTTGGCTAATATTTTTAATGCTTTTTCATCGCCAATACCCGTAAAGGAATCTATCCGGGAGCGATTGGCCTTGCGGTAAGATCCCTTAAAAATATAAGGAATTTTAAGCCGGTCGGTAATGCCTGTAATTTGCGCTGCTATGCGCATAGCCATATCTTCACTTTCTATGGCACAAGGCCCGGCCATCAGAAAGAAATGACCAGAACCGGTAAATTTAAGTTGAGGTAGAGAATGTAATAGCATTTAGTTTCCTAGTTCAGATAAAAATTTAATTCGCATCAGCTGAATTTCTTCGCGGGTATAATCATCGTCACCCAAATCGTTCAATGCTTCGTCTATAGAATCGGTTTCGGCACCACGAAAATAGTCATAAACTTCATCTTGGCGGTCTTCGTCTATCATCTCATCGATATAATAATTAAGATTTAACTTGGTACCCGAACCCACAATCGATTCTATTTCACGTAAAACATCATCATAGGTAATTCCCTTAGCTGAAGCAATATCTTCTAACGCGATCTGTCGGTCTATATTTTGAATGATGGAAACTTTTAACGCAGATTTGTTTGCCGCACTTTTAATAACGAGGTCTATTGGGCGGTCTATATCATGCTCTTCTACATACGATTTGATGAGCGATATGAACGGTGAGCCAAATTTCATGGCTTTACCTGTACCTACCCCCGAAATTTGTTTCAATTCATCAATATTAACAGGATAATGCGTACACATTTCTTCTAAAGAGGGATCCTGGAAGATGACAAAGGGAGGCAGATTTTGCTGTTTAGATATCTTTTTACGTAAGTCTTTAAGCAAAGCCATCAATTGCATATCTATGGCTGCAGAACCCTGTGGAGTAGAATCGTCGGCATCGGCATCGGCACTTTCCATCGGATTATTTAAGATAAACCTTACCGAATGTGGGTTCTGAATAAATGAATCGCCGTTCTTGCCTAATTTTAGCAGGCCATAATTATCAATATCTTTTTTGAGGTAATTGTTTAAAACAGCCTGGCGTAATAAAGATTTCCATAATATTTCTCCGTCTGCCTTTCCGCTTCCAAATAAGGAATGTTTATGGTGTTCATACGATAGGATTTGCTGATTTTCAACTCCCAGCATAAAGTTTAGGATATACTGATCATCAAATTTTTCTCCAAAATCACGTATAATACTTAGGGTTTTATGCAATTGAATTTCGGCATCGAAGTGTTTTTTCTCTGCACGGCAATTATCGCACATGCCATTACAGCCGGCATCGTTAAAGTTTTCTCCAAAATAATGCAAGATCTGCTGTCTGCGGCAAACAGACGATTCTGAATAATCAATAACTTCTTTTAAAATCTGAGTACCTATTTCACGTTCAGAAACAGGCTTATCTTTCATAAACTTGGTCAGTTTATCAATATCTTTCTCAGAATAAAAAGCAATACAAACCCCTTCACCGCCATCGCGGCCGGCACGTCCGGTTTCCTGATAATACCCCTCCATACTTTTGGGAATATCATGATGAATGACGTAACGTACATCGGGCTTATCTATTCCCATACCAAAAGCGATGGTAGCAACAATTACATCTACGTCTTCCATCAGAAAAGCATCCTGAGTTTCGGCACGGGTTTTAGGTTCTAAGCCTGCATGATAAGGCAGTGCTTTAATGCCATTTAAATTAAGTGCCTCAGCTACTTCTTCTACTTTTTTACGGCTTAAACAGTAAATAATACCTGTTTTTCCGGGCTGATTCTTAATGTAACGAATCATCTCTTTCATCACATCTCTCTTGGCCCGTACTTCGTAGTACAGATTAGGGCGGTTAAAAGATGATTTAAAGAGATTGGCATTATTCATTTGCAGGTTCTTCTGAATATCCTGCTGTACTTTTGGGGTTGCGGTAGCGGTTAAAGCAATAATGGGAATATTCTCGCCCAGGTTATTAATTACCTGCCGAATTTTACGGTATTCTGGCCTAAAATCGTGGCCCCATTCAGAAATACAATGCGCTTCATCTACTGCCACAAACGATACGGGTATTGACTGTAAAAACTCTATATTATCTGCTTTAGAGAGCGACTCGGGGGCTACATAAAGCAATTTAGTATCACCGTTGGTAATATCTTGTTTTACCTGAGCTATTTCGGCTTTGTTTAAAGAAGAATTTAGAAAATGAGCAATGTGATTGGTACCACCAAAAGCCCTTAATTGATCTACCTGATTTTTCATCAAGGCAATTAATGGCGAAATCACAATGGCTGTACCTTCGCTCATAAGGGCTGGTAATTGATAACATATAGATTTCCCTCCACCAGTAGGCATAATTACGAAAGTGTCTTTCTTTTGAAGTATACTGGTTATGATCGCTTCCTGGTCGCCCTTGAAGTTATCAAATCCGAAAAAATTCTGTAAGTTGTCAAATAATGACTTTTTTACTTCCATTTATAAAGAGAGTACCGGAATGTTTGAGATTTGTGTGATTTTAAACTTCAAAATAACATAAATTTGCCGAATAATCTAACTTTTTAAAAATAATTTACCATTGAAAAACAGGGACGATATTTTAGCATTGGCAAAAAAAGCACTAATGCTTGAAATTGAGGGAATTAAACATGTTTCTGATGAATTAAATATAGATTTTACTTCAACGGTAAACCTGATATTGAACTTAAAAGGCCGGGTAATTGTGACCGGAATTGGCAAAAGCGCCATTATAGCACAAAAAATTGTGGCTACTTTTAACTCTACCGGCACTCCTGCGGTATTTATGCATGCAGCCGATGCTATTCATGGCGATTTAGGTATCATACAGGCTAATGATCTGGTAATCTGCATTTCTAAAAGTGGCAATACCCCTGAAATTAAGATCTTAACTCCCCTACTAAAACAGTCTGGGAATACCTTGGTCGGGATGGTAGGAAATATCGATTCATTTTTGGCCAAGCATGCCGATCTGGTATTGTATACCGGTTCGGTACCCGAGGCCTGCCCAAATAATCTGGCTCCAACTACCAGCACTACGGCACAATTAGCCCTAGGCGATGCCTTAGCGGTTTGTCTTTTAGAGTGCCGCGAATTTAGTACAGAAGATTTTGCCCGTTATCATCCAGGTGGTTCTTTAGGCAAACGCTTGTACTTGAAGGCAGGCGACTTAGCCAAACAAAACGAAAAACCAGAAGTAGTTCCCTCAACTCCTGTAAAAGAGGTGATCATTGAGATTACTAAAAATCGGGTGGGTGCGGTTGCTGTTGTTTCGAATAACGAGATAGTAGGCATTATAACTGATGGCGACATTAGAAGAATGCTCGAAAAAGAGGAACATATCACCCAGCTGTGTGCAAAAGATATTATGGGTAAACATCCAAAATTGATAGATGCCGATGAATTAGCGGTGAATGCGCTGCAAATTATGCGAGAGTTTAACATTAGCCAGCTTTTGGTGTCTAATAATAAAAAGTATACGGGTATTATCCATTTACACGATTTACTGAAAGAAGGAATTATTTAATATTATAACATGAAGAATAATTATGTGCTTATCATGGCCGGCGGTATTGGTAGCCGGTTTTGGCCAATTAGCAGAACCGCCAAACCCAAACAATTTATTGATATTCTGGGTACCGGGAAAACACTTATTCAAAGCACTTACAGCCGTTTTTCGAAAATAGTTCCACCAGAAAATATTTATGTTGTAACGAATGAACAATACAGCGATCTGGTTAAAGAGCAAATTCCGAGCATTACCGATCAGCAAATATTAACAGAACCGGTAATGCGCAATACAGCCCCTTGCATTGCTTACGGCATGTATAAAATACGCCAGCTAAATCCGGAAGCCTGTGTGGTGGTTGCTCCTTCAGATCATTTGATCTTAGAAGAAGAAGCATTTAAAAACTATATTTTAAGATCTTTAGATACCGCATCTAAAAACGACTGCCTGATTACTTTGGGGATAAAACCCTCAAGACCAGACACCGGCTATGGCTATATTCAGTTCAATACAGATAAATTAGCCGACGATTTTCACCGGGTGAAAACGTTTACAGAAAAACCCGACCTGGAAATTGCCAAAACCTTTTTACAAAGCGGAGATTTTCTTTGGAATGCCGGCATTTTTGTGTGGTCAGTAAAAAGCATCATTCAGGCATTCCAAAAACACTTGCCAGAAATGAACGAAATATTTAAAGAAGGTATTGGGGTTTATAATACTGCAAAAGAGAAAGAGTTCATCCAGAAAGCTTACTACCAATGCACCAATATTTCTATAGATTACGGCATTATGGAAAAAGCAGCCAATGTTTATGTAATTCCTTCTGAATTTGGCTGGTCTGACCTGGGCACCTGGGCTTCCGTTTATTCCTTAACTGATAAAGATTACGTGGGTAATGCAGTAGTACCGGCAGATCGGGTAATGATGTACGATTCTTCCAATTGTATGGTTAATGTACCTAAGGGCAAATTGGTGGTGCTACAGGGCTTACACGATTTTATTGTGGTTGAAGATAATAACATGCTATTAATATGCCCAAGAAACGAAGAGCAGAGTGTGAAGCAAATTGTGGGCGATGTAAAGCAGAAGTTTGGGAATGAATATATTTAGTCATCTTTCGACAGGGTCAAGATGACTATTACGGCATCCTTTGTCTAACAGCTTCGTATAAAATTACGCCTGCCGAAACCGACACATTCAAAGATTCTATTTCTCCAAACATAGGAATCTTAGCCAAATGTTCCGAAATTCGTATCAATTCGCCTGAAATACCATCATCTTCCGACCCTAGAATGATAGCGGTAGGTGCTGTATAGTCAGGATTATAAAGAAAATCTTCTGTTTTCTCGGTACAAGCTACCAGTTGCAGCCCCGATTCTTGTAAAAATTTAGCTGCTTTGAGCAAACTGTCCTGGCGGCATACCGGGATAGTATATAAGGCCCCTGCCGAAGTTTTTATCGTATCCGGATTAATTTGTGCCGAGCCTTTTGAAGGCACCACCAAGGCATGCACACCTGCACAAGCAGCCGTACGGGCAATGGCTCCTAAATTCCTCACATCAGTAATGCCATCCAGGATCAAAATTAAAGGAGTTTCTCCTTTTTCATAGATCTGAGGGATAATATCTTCTATTTTCTGATAGGTAATTGGAGATATAAAAGCAATTACTCCCTGATGATTTTTGAGCGTAATGCGATTCAGCTTTTCTACAGGTACCTGTTGTGCTGTAATTTGATACTCAGCCATCAATTGTTTCAATTCATGGAAAATATCGCCCTTTAAACCACGCTGTACATAAAGACCTTCTATCTCCTGCCCGCTTTTAATGGCTTCTATTACGGCTCTAATACCGAACACCATTTGATTATGTTCTCTTTTTGGTCTGGGGGAGTTAGTGTACATATGCTGATTGGGTATAGAATTCAAAGGTAATATAAATTAAGTTTTGGGCAGAAAATTCGTAATTTTAAACTAAAGGTTAAGGGGCTTATTCACATTTACGATAAATTTAAACAGGGTCAATTAATAGTAACCATGATGCTTTTGCCGTAGTTTCCAACATTTTTTCCACAATTGCTGTTAATAATAATCTTTAAAATATAAGTTTAGGCCAATTGTGTATTTTGTTAATTTTTTGTGGTGTTTAGAACTTAATATAAACTCCTGTTTTTAAATATATATTTTTGAGAGATGAGCCTGGACAACGAACAAGAAAATAGCCGAGAACAAAAACGTACTGTAAGCCCTAACCGTACCCGTTTAAACAATATGGTGAGCGGACTGGGAAAACTCCCTCCGCAAGCTCTGGATCTGGAAGAAGCCGTATTAGGCGCCCTAATGCTAGAGAAAGATGCGCTTTCTGCTGTAATTGATATTCTAAAACCTGAAATATTCTACAAAGAGGCACATCAGAAAATATTCGAAGCCATACACAACTTGTTTCAGAAATCATCGCCGGTTGATATTTTAACCGTAACAGCCCAGTTGCGCCAGCAAGGCGACCTGGAAATGGTTGGCGGTGCTTATTATATTACCGAATTAACCAACCGGGTGGCTTCTGCGGCTAATATCGAGTTTCATTCCCGTATTATTTCGCAGAAATTCATTCAGCGGGAGCTGATCAAGATCTCTACCGAGATCATCAATAACGCATACGAAGATACTACCGATATTTTTGACCTTCTGGATCATGCAGAGAAGAATTTATTTGAAATTGCACAAAATAACCTCCGTAGAGATTCACGCAAAATGGATGATATTATCCGTGAATCGCTGGATACATTAGAGAAGTTAAAAGATAAAGTTGATGGATTAACCGGTGTTGCTTCGGGCTTTACCGGCCTGGACCGCATGACCTCCGGATGGCAGCCTTCAGATCTAATTATCATTGCAGCCCGTCCAGCAATGGGTAAAACGGCTTTTGTTTTAAGCTGTGCCCGTAATGCGGCTGTACAGTTCAATAAACCGGTAGTTGTTTTCTCTTTAGAGATGTCATCCGTACAGCTGGTAAATCGTTTAATATCTGGAGAAACAGAAATTGAACAAGAAAAAATACGTAAAGGGAACCTGGCCGAGTGGGAATGGCAGCAAATGCACTCTAAAATTGGAAAATTAACAGAAGCCCCACTCTTTATAGATGATACCCCTGCCCTCAACATTTTTGAATTCAGGGCTAAATGCCGCCGTTTAAAATCGCAATACGATATCCAGATGATCATTGTCGATTACCTGCAATTAATGCATGGTAAGGGCGATGGTAAAGGCGGAAATCGTGAACAGGAGATCGGTAGTATTTCAAGAGCTTTAAAATCGGTAGCCAAAGAATTAAATGTGCCGGTAATTGCACTATCGCAATTGAGCCGGGCTGTAGAGAACAGACCGGGCGGCAGCAAAAGGCCCATGCTTTCCGATTTACGTGAATCGGGTTCAATTGAACAGGATGCCGACATGGTATTATTCCTATACCGTCCGGAATATTATGGTCTAGAAGAAGATGAACAGGGACGTTCTACTGCCGGTATCGGCGAAGTAATTATTGCCAAACACCGTAACGGTGAAACCGGTACGGTTCCGCTTCGCTTTGTAGGTAAATATGTAAAATTTGTGGACCTGGAAGAAGATTACAGTAATCCAAGCGGATTTAGCAATCCGGATCCGATGGCCGGAATGGCCCCTTCCCAAGGATTTGAGAAACCTAATAATTTCATCATTAAACCATCCCGTATGGATGATATAGATGAAGATCCATTATTCTAACAGACAATAGTTAAATAGAAAAAAGCAACTGACAGCAGGATTTCTGCGAACAGTTGCTCTTTTCTATTTTATATCCGAATTAACTTTAAACTATTTCTGCTGTTTGTCTTCTGCATCATTTATGGTAGCAGAGACCATATCAATTAACGATTTAGCAGCTTCTTTCAATTTAGGATCTCCGTTATAATTTAGGTCGAAATCTATTCGTTTAATTTTGTGCTGATACTTATATTCCAAAATATAATGAGGTGCATTCGGCATTTTTTGTCCTGCAGCATCTCCCCTCATATTTTCCGGAAAATTCCAGTAGCCTAATTCGGCAGCTTTACGGTGAAGGTACAACAGATCATCTTTACGAAGATTAACCTGTGCCTTTACTATAGAATCCTGATCATTAACGTACTGATAAGTACCTGATTTACTGTCGAACTGATTCACCAAACTATCGCCCAAACCATATTTCAGGCTTATCGATTCCATTTCTGAAAACTTGTAAGGTGCATTTTTAATCATAATGCCATAATAGTACACACAGTACACCAAAAAGGGCACGATGATACATATGGCTAAAAAGATCTTCTTTCCTCTATCTGTCATAATGATATTAATTAATCGTGATGTTCCGCTAATTCGCCTTCCCACTTACTAATTACTGCTGTTGCTACACTATTTCCAACTACGTTGGTAGCAGAACGGCCCATATCTAATAATGGATCGATACCGATTAATAAAGCCAATCCGGCTTCAGGAATACCGAATGTTGCAATGGTACCGGCAATAACTACCAGCGATGCTCTGGGCACACCCGCAATACCCTTACTGGTTAGCATCAGGATCAATAGCATGGTTAATTGCTGGTCGAAACCTAAATGAATACCATAAGCCTGTGCAATAAATAAAGAGGCAAAGGTCATGTACATCATCGATCCATCTAAATTAAATGAATATCCTAAGGGCAATACAAAGCTTACGATCTTGTCTTTACAGCCAAAACGTTCTAATTGAAGTAAAGTTTTAGGATATGCAGCTTCACTACTTGCCGTACTAAAAGCTAGCAAAACGGGTTCTTTTAAGCCATTTACCAGTCGGAATATTCTTGATTTTAAGATCAGGAAGCCCACCAAAATAAGCAGCAGCCATAGTATGAGCAATCCGAAATAAAATTCGCCAATGAAAATGGTGTAGGTAGATAAAATACTTAGTCCTTGTTTAGCAATAATTGCAGTCATGGCACCAAAAACTGCCAATGGAGCAAAATTCATTACATAGCCGGTTACTTTTAAAATTACATGTGCAAAAGCATCCATCGCCTTAATTACAATTTCGCCCTTCTCTCCTATGGCAGCCGTAGCCACTCCAAAAAACAGGGAGAAAACCACAATCTGAAGAATTTCATTATTTGCCATGGCTTCGGCAAAGCTTTTAGGGAAAACGTGTGCTATGAAATCTTTTAATGAGAGTGCTGCTTTCTGAATGCCGGTATTTAAACTGGCATCGGGCAATGGTAAATTCATGGTTTCGCCCGGGCGGAAAAAGTTAACCAGAACCATCCCTAAAGCCAATGACAATAAAGTGGCGCTTAAGAACCATAATAAAGTTTTACCGCCAATACGCCCAACGGCTTTAATATCGCCAACTTTTGCAACCCCAACCACCAGCGTAGTGAAAATTAAAGGCGCCACGATCATTTTTATCAATCGAAGAAAGATATCGCTTAATAAGGTAAAGGGTTCCAATTTCTTTTCACGGATCGTTTCGTTCTCTTTACGAATACTGATCTGTTCTTTACGGGCAGTTTTTAAATCGGCGTAGGCTAATGTAGTTGTATCAGCAGATTTATTGATCTGAACCTCATATTTTTCGGCCAGTTTATCGGCCTTGATAATTTGTTCGTTATATTGGCCTATCCAATTTACATTAATTAAATAACCGGCAAGTACACCGCCTATCAGGGCGATAAAAATGAATAAGGTGAGTTTGTTTTTTTGCATAATTGATCTGTCAATAAGCGTAAAACTACAATAAAATCTATTTAAACTATGCAAATTAGCGGCCTTCAAGAGCAAAAAAAAGAACTCAAGCATCTGCAAACAGGTGAATTGGTAGAACTTTGCCTGCGTTTGGGCCGTTATAAAAAAGAAAATAAAGAACTACTCAACTATTTGCTTTTTCATCAGCACGATCCGGCTGCTTACACAGAAGCTATTAAAACCGATCTTGAGATAGAATTCGCCAACCTGAATCCTCAGAGTTATTATACTACAAAATCGTTAAGAAAAATATTAAGAGTTATCGGCCGGCAGGCCAAATATATAGCCCAACCCGAATTGGAGGCCGATCTTTTATTATGGTTTTGCCGGCAATATCTGGAATATGTAGATCTGAAAACCGGTAATAAAGCTTTACAGAATTTACTGGTCAGGCAGCTGGAAAAGATCGGGAAAATAGCCGGAAAAATGCATGAAGACCTGCAATTTGACATACGTCAAGAGCTGGATAAATTACATAACTTAGCTTTACACAAAACAAACTGGTATAAATACCTATAAGATTTGCTGTAACATTAAACCCAACAGGCACTCTAAAAAGTGACATTACTACATGGTAAACAAAGAAAAACTCTTTAAAGAAATTTTTCAGGCAAATTCTAAAAAGATTTACCATTTGTGTTTGGGCTATACCGGCGATGCCGATGCTGCCAATGATCTGATGCAGGAAACCTTTTTAAAGGTTTGGCAGAATCTTGAAAAATTTCGCAATCAGGCCATGATCTCTACCTGGATTTACCGTATTGCGGTAAATACCTGTTTATCTTATTTAAGGGTAGAAAAACGCCAGGCTAAAGACGAACTTACAGAAGAAATTATTGACTCTAAGGCCGAGGAAAGTTCTGACAAGAACGAGCAGGTGTCTTTACTTTACCGCTGCATTGCCAAGCTGGAAGAAAACGAACGTATCATTATTACGCTGGTGCTGGATGAAATGCCTTATGCCGAAATTGCGGAAATATCGGGCATTTCTGAAGGAAACCTACGGGTTAAAATTCACCGGATTAAACAGAAACTAACTGAACTTTATAACAGATATGAGAGATTTTGATGAGATAAAAAATATCTGGCAGGAACAGCAAGACCCCAAGCTGAATCACGAGGAAATTTTAAAGCGGGTAAAACGCTCTAAAAGCCGTTTGGCTAATAAATTATTAGCCGAGGTGCTATTGATGAGTGTTACCATAGCGGTATTAAGCTATGCCTGGTACATGATCCCTTTCAGAATGTGGACTACCCACCTATCGCTGCTTATATTTATGGCTAGTTCTTTATTTGTACTTTTTGCCCAATTAACCGATTATCGCCGAATAAATTCAAGTAGCGACCTGCTGGATAAACCGGAATCGTATATTCAATACCTGAAAAAGTACCAACAGGAACGGCATCAGCTTAACACTCAGAAATATCGAGTTTATACCTTATTTTTAGGTTTAGGCTTGCTTTTGTTTTTTGTAGAGATCTTTTTTGTGGCTTCTGCCTGGTTTACCATCCTGGGGTTAGGACTTTCTATTGCCTGGATTATATGCTGCTATTTCTGGCTCATGCGCAGATACATACGCCGCGAAGAAAATTACCTAAACGAAATGATAGAAGACCTGGAAAGATTACAAAAACAATTCGGAGAAGAATAAATTACTTTTTCTGCTCTTCCTTAATCTCTTTTACATAAAACAAATTATTCCAAAGCTGGTATTCGAGTGTTCGGGTAATGGCTTTAGCCTCCTTATTGTTCGGATCCTGAAACAGAAAATCGCGACGAAGATTACCCTCTTTAATGTAGATATTGTCTTTACCTTTATAGCCATTCATAGCCTTAGCTGATAAGGCTGGAAAACGGATAGGCACGGCGTTCCCAAATCTATCGAACTCATAGATATACAGATCGCTTAATTGGTTTGCCAATTGCACCTGCAAAACAATTTCCGGATTACCATCAGTATCCAGGTCCATATCCCAGATATCAACAGGCTTACCTGCAATCTCAACAGAAATGGCACCATATTGCTTATGGGTAGAATCGGACCGGAGAATGACCAAGCCGGAAATAGCTTGATCTCCTCTTCCCCAGGTCAACAAATCATAAATAAGTCCTGGTTTTACCTCAATTTTACGATGAAACCTAAAGGGGGCTTCCAAATGCTGAGCCTTACTTTTTCCTGATTCATTACCGCCACAGGACGATAATATTAATGTTTGAACAGCTATTAAAACGATTAGACAGTTTGATCTAAACATATTTTTCAAAATAAATTAATGCATGAATAATCCTATCGGGATTTCTGTACGTAGACCATTGCTAGCGGCCATCCAAACTTTAAGTTCTGCACTGCCGCCCGCCTGAAAGTATCTTAGTTGAAATTTATGAATTCCTTTTAATAAATTAAGCCCTCCGGTTAAGGAATAAGAGGCGTGTTTGGCATCGTTGTCTACCACTAAACGCTCATCAATCCATAAAGCAGAACCATCATCAGAGGTGGTAGAAAACGTATAGATCCCATCATCCGGAATCTGGATATAGCCTTCGTAAACCAAACCAAAAGTTCGGGCTTTAGTCCTGAATTTTGCAATATTAAACTGGTTGGCCTGTCCTTTTTCTGTGGCTTTAAGGGTATCTATTTCTTTGGTATAGGCAAAATCGCCAGGTACAAAATAATAGTTTAACCCTGGTGAGTTAGCCTCTACAGTTACTGGAGCCAATGGAGCCGAATGATCTAAATAAGTAGTAGTATAAGCACTCTGCTTACCCGAAGGAGTAATTACCCGGGTTTTTAAAACCCTTTGTATACCCTCGGGAACATTAATATTCAGAGGCTTTTCATACAAACGGGTGGTTTCGTCGGGATTATATCCATCCAAACTGTAATATATTTTTGCCCCTTTTACCGGCGGCTTCAGTTCGATATTAAACGTTGAACCCAGCAAGGTGGTATCTTTAATGCCAATGGCAGTAGGCACTCGATAAAGGGTGGCAGTTTTATCGAGCTTGGCTAAATGTTCGGGCACCCTGACCGCAGAAAAGTCGGCCCAATTCTTCCTATCGGGATTTGTCCAGGCAATTTCAGACAAAGCATAAACCCGCGGAAAGATCATGTATTCTACTTTAGCCGGACTGGTCATGTATTCTGTCCACACATTGGCCTGAACCCCGATGATTCTGTTTTGTGCCTGCTGACTAAGTTCCGGAGGTGTTGGATTATAAGAATAGACTTCTTCTAAAGTGGTATTGCCCCCAATACTTAGGGGCTCCTGGTTGCTTTTCCCTTGCACATGATCAAAGTATATGAAATTACCAGGGGTCATAATGGCATCGTGGTTTTGTTTTGCTGCCGCGATACCGCCATCAATGCTCCGCCAGCTCATTACCGTAGCATTAGGTGCCAATCCGCCTTCTAAGATCTCATCCCAGCCAATTACGCTTCTCCCCTTACTATTCAGGAATTTTTCCATTCGCTGGATAAAATAGCTTTGTAAATGGTGTTCATCTTTTAAACGCAGATCGTGTATACGTTTTTGGCAATATTTACAGGTTTTCCAACGAGCCTTTGGCGATTCATCGCCGCCAATATGGATATACTTACCCGGAAATAAAGCCATTACCTCGGTCAATACATCTTCCAGAAAACGAAAGGTCTGTTCTTTACCGGCACAATACACATCTTCAAAAACGCCCCATTTTTCTGCAGCCCGAAAAGGCCCCGGATTATCGCCGCAGGCCAGTTCCGGATAGGCAGCCAGAGCAGCCAATGAGTGCCCGGGCATTTCAATCTCAGGAATTACATTAATAAAACGGGCTTTGGCATAAGCCACTACTTCTTTTACCTCTTCCTGAGTATAAAATCCGCCGTAAGGCGTACCATCAAATATCTGCGGCATGCGGTCGTGGTAATTACCTACCAAGGTTTGTGCCCTGTAACCGCCCACCTCGGTTAGTTTAGGATATTTTTTGATCTCTATGCGCCAACCCTGATCGTCGGTTAAATGCCAGTGAAATGTGTTTAATTTATATTGAGCAAGAATATCGAGGTATTTTTTAATAAAAGTTACCGGAAAGAAATGACGGCCAACATCGAGGTGCATACCGCGGTAACTGTAACGGGGACTGTCTGTAATTTCACATCCCGGAAGGATGATTACATTACCTTCTGGCTCAGGAAGTAACTGTAGGAAGGTTTGAAATCCGTAAAATAAGCCTGTCTGTCGGCCGCTGATGCTGATCTCTTTGGCTCCGATAGTTAATTGGTAAGATTCGGCTTTATAATTAGTCGAACGATCGGCCTTTAAAAGGATCTGGCTGGATGACGATTTATCAGATCTGCTAATCAATGCTGGCTTAAAACCATATTTAGAAGCAATGTGGTCCTGCAGTAATTGAGCTACCGAAAGGTTTTCCTCTTCCTGATAAATGATCTGCGTTTGCGGGCTTAGTACAAACTGATCGGCATTAACTCTGATACTTTGCGGCGCAGGTATAATTCCCAGATTAGGATTAACGCTTTGTGCCTGCAAACAGCTGATTGCCAGAACAAAAAATAAGGTAAGCCAGAACGATTTGATCATGCTTCGGGTTTAGGTAAACCAAATCTAACTAAAGCAAGCTATAGAAACAACGTCCTAATATTAGGCATGCTCTTTAGCAGCCAGGTAACGCTCGGCCTCTAAAGCTGCCATACATCCGGTTCCTGCAGCGGTTACCGCCTGGCGCCAGAGTTTATCCTGAGCATCACCACAGGCAAATACGCCCTCTATATTGGTTTGGGTGCTGTCTGGCTTGGTAATTAAATAACCGGTCTCATCCATATCTAACCAGCCTTTAAACAATTCCGTGTTGGGATGATGGCCAATAGCGACAAAAAATCCAGTAACGGGCAATTCTTGTTCAGCCTGTGTTTGGTTATTTTTTATCCTGATACCGGTAACGTTCTGCCCGTCGCCCAAAATTTCCTGAGTTTCGGTATGGTAGTGAATTTCGATGTTTGGCGTATTTTCCACTCGGTGAACCATGGCTTTAGATGCTCTGAACTCGCCACGACGAACAATCATGTGTACTTTATTACATAATTTAGCCAGGTAAGTCGCTTCTTCAGCGGCGGTATCGCCAGCACCTACAATGGCCACATCCTGACCTTTAAAGAAGAAACCATCGCAAACGGCACAGGCAGAAACACCAAAGCCATTATATTTTTGCTCGCTCTCTAATCCTAACCATTTGGCCGAAGCTCCGGTAGAAACGATAACGGTATCGGCTAAAACCGTTTTAATCTCGTCTATTACCACCTGATGTGGGGTTTGAGAAAAATCTACCTTGGTTACGTAACCAAAACGAATATCGGTTCCGAAACGCTCGGCCTGCTTACGAAAATCTTCCATCATTTCGGGTCCCATTACCCCATCCGGATAGCCCGGAAAGTTCTCTACATCAGTAGTTTGGGTCAGCTGACCACCGGGAACAATTCCGGTATATAAAACGGGTTTCAGATCGGCACGGGCAGCATAAATAGCAGCAGTATATCCGGCAGGGCCTGAACCTATGATCAGGCATTTTACGTGTTCGGTTTCTTGTGACATGGACGATAGTATTTGGTCTGTAAATTTACAGATTCAAGTCCATCAGAAAGCGATTAGTTCTCCACAACAGCATTAAATACTCACATTAAGGTCAAATTTAGGATCTGCACGAAGCAAGGATAAGAGATTTCTCATCTACTGCCGTAGATTCGAAATGACGTAATTTTAATATTAAATCTGTAATCACTAACCCGACATAATCAATTTTAAACCCGCAATCTATTTAGGTTTGTATGACCCCCACATTAAAAGGCCGGGTAATGGGCGACTGGTTAGCGGCTTCAATACCCATGGCAATCACTTTTCGGGTTTCCAGTGGGTCGATAATCCCGTCTATCCACAAGCGGGAAGCGGCATAATAAGGCGTGGTCTGGCTGTTGTATCGTTCGGCTATTTCGTTTAGTAATTGCTGCTTTTTTTCTTCGGTAATTTCTTCGCCTTTGGCTTTTAAAGACGATTCCTGGATCTGCAAAAGTGTTTTAGCGGCCTGTGAACCGCCCATCACCGCAATTTTGGCACTTGGCCAGGCATAGATCAGCATGGGGTCGTAGGCTTTGCCGCACATGGCATAGTTTCCGGCTCCGTAAGAATTGCCTATCACGATAGTGAATTTAGGAACTACCGAATTAGCTACCGCATTAACCATTTTGGCACCGTCTTTAATAATTCCGCCATGCTCAGAACGGCTGCCTACCATAAATCCGGTTACATCTTGCAGAAAGACCAAAGGAATTTTCTTTTGATTGCAGTTCATAATAAAGCGGGTGGCCTTATCGGCAGAATCAGAATAGATAACCCCGCCAAACTGCATTTCGCCTTTTTTATTTTTGATGACTTTACGCTGATTGGCCACAATGCCTACGGCCCATCCCTCTATACGGCCCAAACCGCAGATGATGCTTTGACCATAGAGTTGTTTGTATTCTTCAAAATCTGAATCATCTACTAAGCGATGAATGATTTCGAGCATATCGTAAGGCTTTTCCCTGTTTTCGGGTAAAAGACCATAAATTTCCTGTTCATCTTTTTTAGGTGGCGCTGGCTTAATCCGGTCGAATCCGGCTTGCTGTGGTGCCCCGATCTTGCTCATGATATT
>JBJTNQ010000102.1:0-5687 GCA_046074105.1 Sphingobacteriaceae bacterium
ACCATTTTAACGGCGCTTCTTGGGGCAGGGGTTTCGTACTTCTGTACGATGCTTACCTGATCAATGGCTTTAGCTTCTAACACCTGTAAAGGTTTAGTTCTGGCCGACATGATGCCCCGCATGTTCGGGATCTTCCACTCGGCAACACCCTCAGCACAGCTGGCAACAAATGGTGCTTCTACTTCCAATACTTCTTTTCCGCCTTCAATTTCGCGGTTAATGGTGGCAGTTTTACCATCAAAATCTAATTTTTTGATCACCGATACCGATGGGATATTTAAAAATTCGCCCACCATCGCCGGTACTTGTGCATCATTATGGTCAATAGATTCGCGGCCCATTAAGATCATGTCAAAATGTTGATCTTTGGCATATTCCGCAATCTGATAAGCTACAAAATAAGCATCCCGCGGAGCGGCATTAATTCTAACGGCATCGTCGGCACCAATGGCCAAAGCCTTACGGATAGTCGGTTCGGTGCTGGCCTCGCCAACGTTAATGACTGTTACTGTTCCCTTACCGCCTTCGCAAAATTCAATAGCTCTGGAAAGTGCAATCTCATCATAAGGATTAAGGATAAATTGTACACCGGCAGTATTGAATTCGGTATTATCATTAGTAAAGGTTATTTTTGTAGTCGTATCGGGTACGTTACTTATACAAACTAGTATTTTCATAAGCTATTTTTTTCCAAATTTAGTTAAAAAAGCGAAACAATTATGCAGTCTAACCGCTTAGAAAAGCTCCTTAATTTTTATCAAAACGAACCTGAAGATCCTTTTTTAAAGTATGCTTTAGCAACCGAATACCTGTCGTTGAACGACCAGGTTAAAGCCCTGACATATTTTGAAGACCTGACCCAAAACCACCCCGATTATGTAGGTACTTATTACCATTTAGGAGGCCTTTACGAGCAGCTTGGCCGTAAAGAAGAGGCTATTACAACCTACAAAACTGGTATGCAGGTTGCCCGTAAGGCCAATAATATGCATGCATTTAGCGAATTGCAGGGAGTATACAATACGGCTATGGGCTTAAATTATGAAGACGATTAATTGTTAGCATTTTGCATAAACGAAAGTTCCTTTTTCTTAAAGACGTTTTGTTTTATACGTTCACTGCTTTTGGCGGGGCACAGGCACATATTGGCATGATGCTGAAAGATTTTGTGCAACGCAGAAAGTATATAGAAGAGCAGGAGTTATTAGAATTAAATGCCCTGTCGCAGGTATTGCCGGGCCCGGCATCTACCCAAACCCTGGTGGGCATGGCTTATAAGGTGGGAGGGCTTTGGCTGGCCATCGTTACTTTCCTTATCTGGATATTACCTTCGGCAGCCATCATGGCCTTTGCAGCCATATCTTATGGACTATTAGACCATCAGAGCCATTTTCAGCGAATTTTGAATTTGCTGCAACCCATGGCCATCGGAATTGTAGCTTATGCCGCCTATCAGTTCGCCAAAACCATCCTGAAATCGCAGGTTACCATTGTACTGGCAATAAGCGCATTGGCAGTTACCCTCATTTTAAAAAATGCCTATGTATTTCCTTTACTCATATTAATTGGCGGAATTGTTACTTCGGCTTTAGAAACACCTTTAGAAGAGAGTCTGCTCCGTTCTAAACTGTACGCCAACATCAATCCGCGTAAGGTGATCTACTTTCTTGGTGTTTTGCTGTTCTTCGCCGCATTAGGTGCAGTAATTAGCAGAACATCGCCATTTAGTTTACCTATTCGTTTGTTCGAGAATTTTTACAGAAACGGTATCCTGGTATTTGGTGGCGGGCAGGTGCTGGTACCCTATATGTTTACCGAGTTTGTAGAGATGAAACATTACCTCAGCTCGTCCGAATTTCTTTCCGGCTTTGCCCTGCAGCAAGCCCTGCCCGGCCCAACCTTTTCGTTTTCTTCTTTTTTAGGAGCCTTAAGCCTTAAAAATGCCGGCTATGGTTTATTGGGGCAAATAGGGGGAAGTTTAATTGCAGTAATAGGTATAAACCTGCCGGGATTAATACTCATACTGTTTATTGTTCCTTTCTGGAACGATCTAAAGAAAATAAGCCAGATCAAAAACTCGCTTTCAGGTATTAACGCCGTTTCGGTAGGTTTTTTAGGTGCGGCAGTTCTTTTTCTTTTGCAGTCTCAAGATTTAAATTGGATAGCAATGGCCTTAATGCTCTCCAGTTTTTTACTATTGGCTTTTACCCGTATTAAAACTCCGGTGCTTATTATCGGATTTATTGTTCTGAGCTATATTGCAGGGTTATAATCCCGAAAGGTGTTAAACTTAAAAAATAAATGACCTTAGGCTGATGCTTAAGGGCAATGTTTCTATTTAAAATTTCGTTATTTCGACCTTATGAAAATATACACTAAAACGGGTGATCAGGGGCTTACCTCCCTCATAGGCGGTACAAGGGTGCCTAAACACCATTTACGTATAGAAAGCTACGGCACGGTAGATGAGCTGAACTCTTATATCGGCCTCATTCGCGACCAGCAAATTACCCTACACCAGCAGCAGATATTAAAAGAGGTCCAGGACCGGCTTTTTACCATAGGCTCCATGTTGGCTTCCGACCCCGAAAAATCCAAGATGAAGATCCCCGATCTGCACCTTACCGATATCGAATTCTTAGAAAAAGAGATCGATGCCATGAATGAAGTATTACCCGAGTTGCGCCATTTTATCCTCCCGGGAGGAAATACCGCTGTTTCCTTTTGCCACATAGCCCGTTGTGTATGCCGCCGTGCAGAGCGTATCTGTGTGCATTTGAACGAAGAAAGCGAAGTAGAAGAAAAGGTAATTGTTTACCTCAACCGTTTAAGCGACTATTTATTTGTATTGGCCAGGAAACTTTGTTTCGACAGTCAAATAGAGGAAAATAAATGGATTCCACGCATCTAAACGATTGTGTAAAACTTCTTTATGAATTGAATGATAATATTATATTTTTGCGAAATATTAAACCGTAAATGTTAAGCCTATGTACTGGACATTAGAATTAGCCTCTCATTTGGAAGATGCGCCTTGGCCGGCAACCAAAGATGAATTGATCGATTATGCCATCCGTTCTGGCGCTCCTGTAGAAGTAATAGAAAATCTGCAGGCCCTGGAAGATGACGGTGAGCCTTATGAAAATATCGAAGAAATTTGGCCTGATTATCCAACCAAAGACGATTTCTTCTTTAATGAAGACGAATACTAGAAAACAGAACCCTCCCCAATTTGGCGGAGGGTTTTTTTATTTAGAAAACTAAAGCCAGCTGCCGTTCGCGGACTTCAGACCCGCTTTCCGCTACAAGCGTTGGGCGGTTAGCGCACAGCATCAATAAACACGTTTGGCAAAACACCTGCCGCCAACCGCTATGCGCTTCAATCGGGTTTATGTTTTAAGGTTCACACGTCTTTTCGACGATTCCGCACAGCGGATGAGGAGAAATCTCTCTTGCCAAAGAGATTTCTCTTCCCGATAAAAAATCGGGATTCGAAATGACGGTATCTATTTAGCAAGAAAAGAAATATTCCGCTTCAAACCCGCAAACTTCGTTCGCTTTACTGCCGATTTGGAAAAAAGCTTCGTAAAAACCTCTTCGCTAATTTCTTCCCAATCTTTCTTACTTATACCTAACAGGTCCGGATGCGGTTCAAAAGCCTTTTCCTTATGCGGGATTGCAAAACGGTTCCACGGACAAACCTGCTGGCAAACATCACAGCCAAACATCCAGTTGTCCATTTTGCCTTTAAACTCATTGGGGATCTCGTTTTTCAGTTCAATAGTTAAATAAGAAATACAGCGGCTGCCATCAACCACATAAGGCGCCACAATGGCCTCGGTAGGGCAGGCATCCAAGCAGCGGGTGCAGGTACCGCAATGATCGGCCTGCGGGGCCACATCATAAGCCAGTTCTAAATCTATGATCAGTTCGGCTAAAAAGAAGTAAGAACCCACTTGCTTATTAATCAGGTTCGTATGCTTGCCTACCCAGCCCAAACCCGATTTTTTGGCCCAGGCCTTATCCAGTACCGGAGCCGAATCTACAAAAGCACGGCCGTTCACTTCGCCAATTTGCACCTGAATACGCTCTAATAAGATCTTGAGTTTCTGTTTAATCACCGAATGGTAATCCTCGCCATAGGCATAGCTGGATATCTTTGGCGCTTCGGCATCACTTTGCAGGGCATCGGTATAATAATTCAGCCCCAGGCTGATTACCGATTTGGCACCATCTACCAGTAAACGAGGGTCCAGGCGTTTATCAAAATGATTTTCCATATAGCTCATCTCGCCCTGATAGCCAGATTTGAGCCATTTTTCTAAAAACGGAGCTTCTGATTCCAGAAATCCGGCCGGAGAAATGCCACAAAACAAAAAGCCCAGTTCGGCAGCCTCCTGTTTAATCAATTGGGTGTATTTTTCTTTAGGACTGAGCATAATATGCTCCAATTAAAACAATGAAGGGTGAGATCCCGATTTGCTTCTGCCCAAATGTTTATAAGCCAATTCGGTGCATTCGCGGCCACGGGAAGTACGCATCATATAACCCTCCTGAATCAAGAAAGGCTCGTAAACCTCTTCAATGGTACCTTCGTCTTCTCCAACAGCCGTGGCAATGGTCTTTAAGCCAACCGGCCCGCCTTTAAATTTATCAATAATGGTACTCAATATCTTATTGTCCATTTCATCCAGACCGTGCTCATCTACATTTAAGGCATTTAAGGCATATTGGGCAATTGGAGTATCAATATGTCCGTCGCCTTTAATTTGGGCAAAATCGCGGGTACGGCGCAGTAAAGCGTTGGCAATACGAGGAGTACCCCGGCTGCGGCGGGCAATTTCGTAGGCACCCTCATCATTAATAGGTGTTTTTAAAATTTGTGCCGAACGCAGTACAATGGTAGTAAGCAATTTAGCATCGTAATATTCTAAACGGGAATTAATACCGAAACGGGCTCTTAAAGGAGCGGTCAGTAATCCCGAACGGGTAGTGGCGCCTACTAGGGTAAAGGGATTGAGTGAGATCTGCACCGAACGGGCATTAGGGCCGGTTTCGAGCATAATATCGATCTTAAAATCTTCCATGGCCGAATACAGATACTCTTCTACCAGCGGGCTCAGACGATGAATTTCATCAATAAATAAAATATCGCCTTCTTCCAGGTTGGTTAATAAGCCGGCCAGGTCGCCGGGTTTATCTAGTACCGGACCCGAGGTGATCTTAATACCCACACCCATTTCATTGGCAATAATATGCGAAAGAGTGGTTTTACCCAATCCCGGAGGGCCATGCAATAATACATGGTCTAAAGCTTCGCCACGCTGCTTGGCGGCCTGAACGAAAATACGCAGGTTCTCCAGAATTTTATGCTGGCCTGTAAAATCTTCGAAAGCCTGCGGACGCAATACTTTTTCAATATCACGCTCAGCGGGAGAAAGATTTTCAGGATTCGGATCCAGGTTTTCGTTCAACATGGTACTAAATTAGTAATTCTTCGACGGTTTTGGATATTTCCTGAACCAGGACCAGATCTTCATTTGAATAACGCCTAAAAAAGCTTCCCTAAAAATACGGGGACTCATTTTGGAGGTTCCTTCGGTACGGTCGGTAAAAATGATGGGAATTTCTACCACCTTAAATCCATGCTGAATGGCGGTGAATTTCATCTCAATTTGAAAAGCATA
>JBJTNQ010000103.1:0-12047 GCA_046074105.1 Sphingobacteriaceae bacterium
CCATGAGGCCCCATTGGCTCAAATTAGCCACTACAAATGCAAAAAAGAAAGCAATTGCGTTTAAAATGGCTCGCAGTCGAATTTGTTTAATCATTTTTTTAATTCAAAGTTTTACAAATCTTAGCAAGTTCTGTTCCGAAACGAAATACATCCTGAAAAGAATTATATAAAGGCACAGGGCTTATACGAATCACATCAGGCTCACGCCAATCGCCCACTATGCGGCTTTTTACCAATTCATCAAATATCTGTTTACCATTTTGCTTCGCAATAAGCGAGAGCTGGCATCCGCGGGAAGCAGGATCAGTAGGGGTAATGATCTTAAACTGTTCAAAACCCAATTCGTTGTTCACTTTTTGGATCCAATATTCCAGATAGGCCGTTAGCTGTTCACTTTTCTTGCGCAAAGCCGGTATTCCTCCTGCCTCTTTAATTAAAAGAAGAGACGCCTTATGAATGGCCATTAACATAACGGGGCTACAGCTCAATTGCCACCCCTCAGCACCTTTTTCTGGAACAAAGCCTTTGGTCATTTTAAATCGGCTAGCTTCTTCGTAGCCCCACCATCCGGCAAAACGATTCAATTCGGGATCGTTAAAATACTTTTCGTGAATAAAAACGCCACTTATTCCACCCGGACTGCTATTCATGTATTTATACGAACACCAGCAGGCAAAGTCAACCTCCCAATCATGCAGTTTTAAGGGGACATTTCCGGCCGCATGAGCCAAATCGAAGCCAACTTTGGCGCCAACCGCATGTCCGGCCTGGGTTATAGCTCCCAAATCAAAAAACTGTCCGGTATAATAATTTATGCCGCCAAAAAGAACTAGCGCCAATTCATCGGCGTGTTGGCTAATGGCTTCAACAATATCTTGCGTATTTAGCGTTTCTTCTCCTACCCTGGGGCTAACTTCAATAATGGCCTCCTCCGGATCTATTCCATGAAAACGCAAGTGGCTTTCTACCGCATATTGGTCTGAAGGAAAGGCCCCCCTTTCCATTAAAATTTTATTTCTTTTGCCCTTCGGGCGATAAAAACTCACCATCATGAGGTGTAGATTCACCGTCAGGTTATTCATCGGGATAACCTCTGCAGGCAGGGCACCCACAATAGGCGCCAGCAACTGCTGTAGTTCTTTATGGTAGGTCATCCAGGGCGTATTACCCTCAAACCACCCTTCTACTGCCAGGTTTTCCCAATTATCTAATTGCTCATTAAGCAGTGTTTTAGCATCTTTTGGCTGCAATCCTAAAGAATTACCGCACAGGTAAATAATTTCCTCTCTCTCGTGTTTAGGAATTAGGAAACGAGAGCGAAAAGTCTTTAAAGGATCTTTTACATCCAGATCCCGGGCAAAATCGAGCGTATTTTCAAACTGCATAGGTTAACAAACTTTTAAAGCAGGTTAATTACCAATTTTCAGCAACTCGATCTCAAAAATCAAAACACTATAGGGAGGAATATCTGCACCGGCACCATTTTCACCATAACCTAATTGATATGGGAGGTAAAAGCGGAATTTAGAACCTAAGGTCATAAGCTGCACCCCTTCGGTCCAACCCGGTATCACCTGATTTAGCGGAAACTTTGCAGGCTCCTTACGATCATAAGAACTATCGAACTGCTTACCATTGGTTAAGGTCCCTTTATAATGCACCGTTACCTCATCGGTAGCTTTGGGCTTAGGAGCCTGAGTAGACTTCAATATTTCGTATTGCAGACCCGAAGCGGTTACAATAACCCCTTTTCTCTTTTTATTTTCAGCAAGAAAACGTGTAGCCTCGGCAACTAGGGGCTCAGAAGCTTTCTTTTTAACATCTGCAAAGCAAGCCATAATAGCCTGCTGGCCCTGCTCCATACTCAATGCAGGTGTTATCCCTTTAAACACATCCTGCATCGCCTGCACAAATAAATCATAGTTAATATGAGTTAATGACCTCGATTTTAGATCTTTTGCAATGGCAGAGCCCATGGCATAGCTGGCAGAATCAAGCTGACTGCCCAATTTGGTTTTAACACTGTCGGTTTTAGTGGTTTGCGCCTTTACAAAGATTGCAGAAACCAGGATCGCTACTACTAATATTGTTTTTTTGTTCATCATTTGTTTTTTATAGATAACGTAAAAAATAAGTTTAATTGTTAAAAGGGATTAATTGGAGAATTTTGTCGAGGTATTGTGCATCAATATCATCAAAATGATCTAGAAATTCACTATCTACATCTAAAACACCTACCATTTGCCCCTGATGATAGATGGGCAATACAATCTCAGACTGAGAAAGCGAACTGCAGGCAATATGACCCGGAAATTCTTCTACATTAGGCACCAGCAACGTTTTACCCTGCGCCCAGGCTTGTCCACAAACACCTTTACCTTTAGCAATACGGGTGCAAGCCACCGGCCCCTGAAAAGGCCCTAAAACCAACTCCTCTCCCTTTACCAAATAAAAACCGACCCAGAAAAAGCCAAATTGCTCTTTTAATGCAGCCGAAATATTAGCCAGGTTAGCGGTTAAATCGGTTTCGCCTTGTAATAGCGCTGCAATTTGAGGAATAATAGACTGGTACTGTTCGGATTTAGCAGCTTTTATAATTTTTAAATCTTCGGCCATAGCAAACAAAAATAACAAGGTTAGGCCATTAGTCCTATTAATTAATCAAATGTGCATAATACCTGTCAATGTGGAAAGAATATTAGCCTTTAGAAAGCCTGCTTAAGCTATTTTTGAATGCAAAATTCGCTTTAAAAGCATGATCGTTTCCTTAACCCTGATCAGATATAGAAAAATAGCCATTCCCTTGGCCCTATTGGCCATGGCTATTCATCGCATCCCCCTGATACTCCGCAAAAACTGCAGCTTCTGGAAACTGATGGGCTGCGGCAAAAATGGAAGTTTCGACCTCAATCCAGATTGGCAGCAATGGGGATTATTGGCCGCATGGGAAACAGAGAATGATTTTGAAAAATTCTATCAACATTCATTCATTGGTAAATGGTGGCGTTTTTTTAGCCAGGAGCAATGGACCATTTTATGCGAACCCTTAAGCAGCCACGGCGAATGGAACGGGAAAGCACCTTTTGGCCATCCTGATGTAGACCAAAACTACCAGGGCCCTGTAGCCGTGTTAACCCGTGCAGAGATACGTTTAAGTAAATTGAAAGCATTCTGGGCAAACGTGGGGCATGTTAGCCAAATGATGGCTAAAGCGCCAGGATATCAATATTCTGTTGGCATTGGCGAAGCCCCATTTTATTTACAGGCAACTTTCTCTGTTTGGGACGATTTGGATAAGGTAAAAGCATTTGCTTACCAATCTGCAGAGCATGCTAGTGTAATTAGAAAAACCCGGAAAGAAGACTGGTACAAAGAGGAACTTTTTGCCCGGTTTAAACCTTTAAAAACATTAGGAAAAATTCAACAATCCAACCCGCTGGAAAAACTAAATATTCCGCATCAAGATTAAAAATAAAAATAGCTTATGAGAGCCATTGCAGAACTGCCGCACCCCGAATGTAAGATCACCATCTTTTCGATGAACCAAAAATTTTTAGTCAAAATAGAACGGGGTGCTTTTGAACAAACTTACAAGTTAAGCGAGCTCGATGTGAGTGAAGGAGTGAACGGGGTATTTCAAATTTTGGACGAAGAATTTATGGTTGGAGTGATAGAGAGATTTAAGAAAATGCATGACGATTTTCATGCTGCGTACCAAAGACATGAGTTCTAAATTTTACTTCATATAATATAATTTAAAACACTGTAAATCAAATTAATATATTGATAAACAAAATAATATTCTGCAAAATATGCAATTTTAAAAGCTATAAATTAACCATAAATAAAGTATAAGTTAATATTAAATAACACAAAAACTTGATAAACAATTAATTACAAAATTCACAAAACAAAATTTTGAATCAAAAAAACGCCAAATAAATGAAAAGTTTTAGAGAATCAATATCCAATCTGCTTACCGAATTAAAATTTTAACCCCATTAAAAAAAATCCTATTTTTGTATATGAATCACGCAATAAGAACCCCAAGATTTTTGATTTTAACCCTGTTGGTTTTAGCCGCGGCGGCCACCCGTGCCCTGCCCCTACTCCTACCCCATACATGGAATTTTACTGCAGTTGGAGCCCTGGCTATTTTTGCCGGTGCACAGTTTAACGACAGACGTTTGGCCTTCATTATGCCTTTAGCAGCGATGGCTATTTCTGACCTATTTATTGGTAATGGATTTAGCTTAGTTGTGTATGGTGCATTTATAGCAATGGTAATTTGCGGGCAATTGGTTAGAAACAAAAAGACCATCGCCAATCTTTTTTTAAGCAGCATTTGTGGAGCAATAATTTTTTACCTCATCACTAATTTTGCTCTATTCTATCCTGCCAACATGTATCCTCACAACCTGTCTGGTATTATGGCTTCATATGTTGCCGGACTTCCATTCATCAATAACATGCTTGCCGGTAATTTAATTTACGGAACCATCTTGTTTGGCAGTCTTTATTTATTAGAAAAGAGATATCCCGTGTTGGCCAGATAATCTATCTGCACCATAACAAAAAAGCCCCTTCCGCCAGCTGGCGGAAGGGGCTTTTTTGTTGTAAAACCGGTCACCTTGAGCTTGTCGAAAGGTGAGGCATAACTACACCCTCCGACAATCTCTCCAAAAGACTCTTCCGGACAGGATAAATTATTTGATATCCCATTTAAAGCCTGCATTAAAATTAATGCCTTTAGTGGTATAGCCTGAATATTCGACATAATCGGTATCAAACAGGTTTTTCACATCTGCAAACAGCGTAAAATTCGATTTATGCTTATACTGCAGATAGGCATCTACCAAGCTGTAAGGCTTTAATGTTGCTTTAACTGACTGATCAAGAAAGGCATCATAAAAATTATCGACCCGCTCTCCTACCCATTTAAAATTTAATGAAGCGGTGAACCGGCTGCCCAGGGTTGAACCTACATTTAAGCCAAAACTGTGTTTAGGACGGCGATATAGATTATTTTCTGACTGATTTCCCTGAATTTGCTTGCCGGTTACATAAGCATAAAAACCATCAACATAGAGTTTGGCATGAGGCTTATAGTTTAACTCCAGCTCAAAACCATGGTCTTTTTGCTCGTTTTGGTTAACATACATACCATTATCGAAGTCGATCACATCTTTAATATTGCGATCGAAATAGGCCAGATTAAGCCTTAAACGATTAGCAATGAGGTCAAGATCTGCTCCGGCTTCAATGGTATTTGTACTCTCGGGTTTTAAATTAAGATTTCCATATTCTGAAAACAACTGATATAAGGTGGGTACTTTATAGGCCGAAGACAGGTTAACGAAAAGTTTATGCCGATTGGCAATTAAATAAGACGGATTAAAAGTGTAGGTTAGGTTGGTGCCATAAACGCTATGCTCGTTAAACCGGCCGCCCAATTCGGTTCTGAAACGATCGCCGATTTTAAAGAAGAAGGAGCTGTAAATACTTTTCAGGTTATTATTCCCGTCAAAATCGCTATACGAAGACTGTTTGGTTTCTGAGCGCTTATAACTTAATCCGCCTACCATATCCACAAAATTGGTCAAAGGATAAGATACATTGGCTTCTATATTAGCAATCTTAGCCTCTGCCTTACTCAGCTGACCGAAGCCAAAAAACGTATTATGCACATTATTCTGACTCAGGTTGATGTCCATTACCGCCTTACCGGCAATATATTGTGCTCCCAAGCCAAATAGCGAGGCATTTTTCTTGTAATAATCATCAGGAGCATCAACATAGGCTCCGGCATCCAGGTCAGAGCGGTTTAAATTAGCCTGTATATTGGCCTGAACTTTGAATTGCTGATTGATGGTCTGGCGGATATTAAGACTTAAACCCTGCTGCTTAAATTCATCTTTTTCGAATTCGTTCTGACTACCTGCAGCCGGCACAGCCACAGAAATCCCTTTTGAGGTAAGGTGAGATGCATTAAAAGCGATCTGGGTTTTACCCAAGCCTCCGTTTAAAGACAAAGCCTGCTTATAAGTGCCGTAAGAACCGGCGGTGGTCAGCATACCCGGAGTTAATTTACCTGCCCCCTTTTTGGTAATGATGTTAATTACTCCTGCAACCGCATCTGAACCGTATAAAGTAGAGTTTCCTCCTTTTAGAATTTCTATACGTTCCACTTGGTCTATCGCGATAGCGGCAATATCATATTCTCCACTTGCAGAAGAAGCATCATTAACGGCAACACCGTCAATTAGTATTAAGGTGTTTCCTGCAGAAGCCCCCCTTAAATAAAGCGACTTTAGCTCTCCGGTATTAATCCCATTACCACCAATGGTTAAACCGGCTACGTTGTTCAGCAACTCAGTAAGGCTTCTTCCCTGGCTTTGCGCCAACTGTTCGGAGCTGATTACCCGAACAACCTTACCTGTTTCTGATTGTTTACGCGGCGAACGGCTGGCCGTAACCACTACTTCATCTAATTGACTGATTTTTTCTTGCGAAAAGGCATTACCTGTTAGCAATACCAAGTGTGCAAACCCCAGGCCTGCCAGCACTTTAATGTTTTTTTTGTTCATTGTTGTGAGTTTTTCCCACAGCGAACAGTAAAGAAGGTGTTTAAATGAAATACAAAACGTAGATCACTCAAGCTTCAATCCCCGAAAGCTATGAATTGTAAATTGCATTGGCAGGTCTTCTGACTTACTCCCCTGAGCCCGGTCTTCCCATCCCCCGAAAGGGAAAGTGACAAAAGATTGGGCTTGGTTTTGGAGCTTACAGCTGCGGGACAGTTCCGGAATTGCACCGGATTCCCTTTTAATCCCGAAAAAATCGGGAACCAAAAGCAAAACAATATTAAAGGTTTAGGTAGGCTTGGCGAAACATTACTTTTCCACATGTTAACGCATGGTGTTTAAATTGGCAATGCAAGGGCTTTTCTGTAAATTCGCCACATCAATGGAAGGAGATCTTAAATTAAGCATTTTGGGCGGCGGCCAATTAGGACGCATGCTCATTCAGGAAGCTGTTAATTTAAACATTTCTTGCCGGGTGCTAGACCCGGACGAGGATGCACCCTGCAAACACCTCGCCACTGAATTTGTTCGGGGCTCATTAACTGATTTCGACACGGTATATCAATTTGGTAAACATGCCCGTTTTCTCACCATCGAAATTGAAAAAGTAAATGTAGACGCTTTAGAAAAGCTGGAGCAGGAAGGCGTAAAAGTCTATCCACAATCCAGAGTTATCCGCCTAATTCAGGATAAGGGCACACAAAAAGCTTTTTTTAAAGAAAATGATATTCCTACTTCTCCTTTCGAACTCATTAATAAAAAAGAGGATTTAGCTAACACTTCTCTTTCTTTTCCTTTTATTCAAAAACTAAGAAAAGATGGTTATGATGGCAAAGGAGTATATAAAATCCATGCTGCTGCAGATTTTGAGCAGGCTTTCGAGGCGCCTAGCCTAGTAGAAGAATGGGTAGACTTTAAAAAGGAAGTAGCCGTAATGGTTGCCCGCAATGAAGCCGGAGAAATGAGAACCTTCCCTTTGGTAGAGATGGATTTCAATCCGCATTTAAATTTGGTAGAATTCCTTATCTCTCCATCCGAATTACCTGACGGGATATTGAAACAAGCCGAAGCTTTAGCCTTAAAAATTGCGCAAAACCTGCAAATAGTGGGCATTTTAGCCGTAGAGATGTTCTTAACCAAAGACGGACGTCTTTTGGTAAACGAATTGGCACCCCGCCCGCACAATAGCGGCCACCAAAGCATAGAAGGCAATTATACTTCGCAATACGAGCAATTACTAAGATCTGTTTTTAATTTGCCTTTGGGCGATACCCAAACCATTCAGCATGCCGTAATGGTAAATGTATTGGGCGAAGCCGGATATGAAGGCCCCGCCATTTACGAAGGCCTGGATCAGATTCTAAAGATGAGTGGCGTATATGTTCATTTATATGGTAAAAAGTTCACCAAACCTTTTCGTAAAATGGGACATGTAACTATTTTAGATGAAGATAGAGAAGCAGCTATTCAGAAAGCACGAAAAGTACAGGAACTCTTAAAAGTTAAAGCATAATATCATGGCAAAAGTAGGTATCATTATGGGTAGTAAATCTGACCTTCCGGTTATGCAGGATGCGGCAGATATTTTAAAAGAATTAGGCGTAAATTTCGAAATCACAGTAGTTTCGGCCCACCGCACCCCAAAGCGCATGTTCGACTATGCAGAAAATGCCGCCAAAAATGGCTTAAAAGTTATTATTGCCGGCGCCGGTGGTGCCGCTCATTTGCCCGGCATGGTGGCATCCATAACTCATATACCCGTAATTGGCGTTCCGGTAAAATCCAGCAATTCTCTGGACGGCTGGGATTCTATCCTGTCTATCTTACAAATGCCTAACGGGATTCCAGTGGCTACTGTAGCGCTAAATGCTGCAAAGAATGCCGGCTTACTGGCCGCTCAAATTTTAGGCACTTCCGATGAGGTTTTGAGCAAAAAACTCATCGCTTATAAAGAAGAGCTTAGAAAAAAGGTAGAAGAAAGTGCCGAAGATATGGCTAAATAAGCCCTAATTCCACATGGGGTTTTCCGGAAATTTAGCCAAGTGAGCAAATTTAGGGCCCAAAGAAACCACCACTTCTTTCCAAAGTTCATCCACTTCATTTTCAAAAGCCAGTCCTTTGCGGTATTGATTGCTACTGATCCAGGCTTTCTGTTCTATTTCCTGCTCCAACTGCTCTGGCTCCCAGCCAGAGTAACCCACAAAGAATTTGATCTCTTCAGGTTGTATCTGGTTGCTATTAATCAAGAGTTTTAAGGTTTCGAAATCGCCTCCCCAATATAAATTATCTGCAACCCATTCGCCGCTTCCTAAACGATCGTAAGCACAGTGAATGAAGTGCAAAGTATCATTAGCTACCGGGCCACCCAAATAAATAGGAAAATTGGCTTCCCAGCAATCTAGAATAAGGTCTTTTAACAAAAGATCACTTTTCTGATTGAGGATATAGCCTACTGCACCTTCTTCGCCATATTCTGTTAACAGCACCACAGACCGTTTAAAATTAGGGTCGAGCATAAAGGGTTCTGATATAAGTAGGCTTCCTTGCTTAGGGGCGTTAATTAAGGTCATATAATTTTAATTTAATACAAAAGGCTTCGGCATCCATCAAAACTATAAAGTTCTATCAAATACAGCGCCAAAAGCAATCGCTTTTGTTAAATTTGTGCTATAATATGAAAACAACAAAGGAAACGCTAGAAAATCTTCGTCAAGATTATCGTGCTGAAAAACTTTCGGAAAAAGAGGTAAAACAAAATCCCATCGAACAATTTGATCATTGGTTTGATGAGGCTTTAAAATCTGGCATATATGAGCCCAATGCCATGACCCTGGCTACTGCCAGCCACGATGGCAAACCATCTGCCCGCATTGTGCTTTTAAAAGGCTTTAATAAAGATGGATTTGTTTTTTACACCAATTACCTGAGCCGAAAAGGTAAAGAATTGGCTAAAAATCCAGTGGTTGCCGCAGTTTTTCATTGGGGCGAATTAGAGCGCCAGGTTCGCATAGAAGGAACTATTGAAAAAGTAAGCAAAGAAGAATCGGAAAAGTATTTCAATTCGCGACCTAAAGAAAGCCAAATTGGGGCTTTAGCTTCTCCGCAAAGTCAGGTAATTGAAGGAAGAGGTTCCCTGGAAAAAAATTGGGCAGAATTGGAGGAGAAATATAAAGATCAGCATATTCCTAAACCATCCTTTTGGGGAGGATACATTATTAAACCTCAGGTTATTGAGTTTTGGCAAGGCCGCCCTAGCCGCCTGCACGACCGTATTGTTTACCGCAAAGCGGATAAAACTAACTGGAAGATCGTTCGTTTAGCTCCATAAATAAAAAAACCTCCAATATTTATCGGAGGTTTTTTTTTATGTCTTATCTTGAATGAGGGATTACTCTTCATCCAATATACGTCGAACTCATCGAAATACCGTAATTGACATTGTTCTTAGTAAACTCTAACCATAAAGATATAATCTTGGATCTTTTTGATCTGATCTTTACGGTTTAAACCAGCAATGGTATTCTTTTTATTGATACTCAGCTCACGGTCAAGGTCTTTTTCAGGAATCTGATTTAAACTTTTAAGCAGATAATTAGATTTAATGGCAAAAGCAGCTCCGTCGGCACGGGTTTGCTTACCGCTAATGATACCAATCACATTACCTCTGTTATCTAATAGCGGACCGCCACTATTTCCGGGATTTACCGGAATAGAAACCTGATAAGCTACGGTATCGCCATCAAAACCAGTACGTGAACTTAAATAACCTTTTCCGTAAACCGGTTCATCACGTGGAAAACCAATGGTGAATACATCTTCACCCAGATCTGAATTAGACTTTTTAAAGGTATATGGCAGTCTACCCAAGGTTTCGAAATCGGGATCGATGATTTGCAAAACGGCAATATCATACTCCGGTTCTACATAAACCACTTTCACTTTATAAGAATCGCCAGCAGCATTCTGAATATAAAGAGAATCGGCATCTTTTATCACATGATAATTGGTTGCAACATAGCCGTTAGCAGAAAGTGCGAATCCGGTTCCTCCAAACTGCCCCGGGTTGGCCGGCAATTTAGATTTACCTGAAATATTTTTAACCAAATTGCTTTGCGAACGCTTAATACTGTTGATCTCCCGACGCAGTGCACTATAAGTGGAATTATTACCGGTAAAAGATCCGGTAAATAGCAGGGTTGAGAATATGGCTACTAATGCCACAGATGCGGCAATGGCAATGTTTGACTTATGGGTTCTCCACATTTGAATAACCTTAACACTAAGCGGCGTTAAATTGCTCTTAATGGTAGCCACGTCTATCTGCTCGTGGATTAAATCCATGGCATGCTGTAAACGCTGACGTTCGCCATAAGCGGCCAGTAACTGCATCCATTCGCGATGTTCAATAAATTGCTGATCAACCGCGGCATCTTCCCGACGCAATTGTTCGAAAGCGCTGGCTTCTTCGGGGCTTAATTCCCCTCTCAGATAGGCTTCGATCTGGTTAATCAATTCTAGATCTTTCATTCTTATTTAATTATCAATTCTTAAAAAATAACTTTTTAAGACGTTGTAAACATTTGTACTTCTGTGTTTTGGCATTATCTGCATTGGTATAACCAAATTGTTCACAGATATCCTGCATAGATTTCTCCTGCAGGTAAAATTCTTCAATAATGGTTTTGCAGGGCTCTCCTAATTGATTTAGCGCTACCTGCATTTGCTGAAACTGCCTGTTTTGCTCTTCATGCTTCTCCAGGTCGGAATCTGTAGCTTCTATATCTTCAAACACATGTAGGCTATTGGTAAACCGGCTTTGGTGAGTCAGCTTTTTTAACCATAAGCGCCTGCAAACTGCATATAAATAGGTTTTAAGTTTACTATTCAGCTCAAAATCTCCGGCTTTAACCTTATTATAAAGAACGATGACCGATTCCTGGAAAATATCCTTAGCATCATCTTCATTTCCGTTATTGCTCACCACCATTTGGAGGATCATCGGAAAATAAGAGACATACAAGCGGTCCAGAATATTTTTAGTTCCATTCTGGATTCCGAGAATAATCTCTTTATCACTTGGAATTGAACTATTTATCTTATCTTTCAATCTTAATACGGTTTTGTTTGAATAGTAACCCAATGATAGGAAAATATTTTTTTAATTTTTTTAAGGATTTACGGGTTACCTTTTTACTTTTGCAGTATTAAGAACAAATTATTAATAATTATTTAACCCTTTTAACAAAAAAACATGAAAAATTTATTCAAATTCGGTTTCTTAGCTTTAGCTATTTCTTTATCAGTTGCTGCTTGTTCTTCTAACAAAACTGAAGAAGTTGCTACAGATTCAGTTGCTGTTGATACTGCTGCTGTTGATACTGCTGCTGTAGATACTGCTGCTGCTGTTGCTGCTGACACTACTGCTGCAAAGTAATCAGAAACACTATTGAAAAAGAAACCGTC
>JBJTNQ010000104.1:0-6855 GCA_046074105.1 Sphingobacteriaceae bacterium
GAAACGATGAGAAATGAGAAAATCGAGGTTGTTTTTCCCCACTGTTTCTACCGAATGGCCATTCATAATACGAATACCTTTAAAAGTAGTAACGGTGCCAGAGTTGATAGCGCTGTCGGCAGCCATTTTCATTAGATCATCCTGGGCGTGCCCCCATAAGGGCAAGGCCAGTGCCAAAATAAATATCCAATTTTTCATGTGTTAAGATTTTAAGTAGTGATTTAGGCGTATACTTTTAAAGTATCGTTCTCTAGAACGGTTGTATATTTTGTAAGATTACTTTGCGCCGGTCCGCTTAATTTAACACCATTGGCGTCAAATATAGAACCGTGCCCAGCTCCTTGTTGTGAACAAGGGAAAGTGTTATTCCCCCCATCGTAGTTTATGGGGTTTCCCGCGTGGGTACAGGCCGAAGATAAGGCGATGTAGGTATTTCCGGTTTTAGCCACTATAATTCCACTTTGAATGGTCCAACCTTTAAAATTAATATCCTGATTAGCAGAAATAGTGTTAAGTGTTAGCAATAGTGTCCCTGGACTGGGATTTGGGTTGGGGTTTGGTGAAGGGCTATCACCACCTTTACCACAGGCTCCCAGGCAGGAAGCAACTACCACTGTTCCGGCACCTACGCCCAACAGCGTGATAAATTCTTTTCTTTTCATAATGAATGGGTTTTAATGCTGCAAAACGCACCGCGTGATGGCTGTATTATAAACCAAGCAATTTTGAGGCCAAAGTGTGCCTCTTAGTTAAGAAAGAAAATTATGAATTAAGACAAGTGCTGAATAATAGCGCTGATGCTCAGTTTATTTTGTTCACCGCTTTGCATGTTTTTTAGGCTCAGTTGACCCGACTCCATTTCTTCGCTGCCTATAAGAATAACGAAAGGAATACCCCTATCGTCTGCATAACTTAGCTGTTTTTTTAATTTGGCAGCTTGCGGATACAATTCTGCTGCTATACCCTGCTGGCGTAACTGGCTTAAAATGGGCAAGGCAAAAGCCTCGGCAGTTTCATCGAAATTACTGATGAGTACGCGGGTGGTTTCTGTGGCATTGTCTGGAAAAATATTCAGTTCTTCCAATACATCGTAAATGCGGTCGGCACCAAAAGAAATGCCTACACCGGTTAAATCTTTCAAACCAAACATGCCGGTCAGGTCGTCGTAGCGGCCGCCTCCGCCAATGCTGCCCATGGCCACTTCATTACTTTTTACTTCGAAAATGGCTCCGGTATAGTAATTCAGTCCGCGGGCCAGGGTAATATCCAACTCTGTTTGGAGTTTAGAGTTTGGAGTTTGGAGTTGTTTAATATAATTGAATATAGTTTCGAGTTCGGCAATGCCCTTTAAGCCGGTTTCGGAAGTAGCTAATACCGATTTCAACTTTTCAATTTTAACGTCATTGCTGCCGCTCAGTTCAATAATTGGTTTTAATTTTTCGATATCGCTTTCGCTGAAGCCCTTTTCTAGCAACTCTTTGCAAACGCCGTCTAACCCGATTTTATCCAGTTTATCAATGGCCACCGTCATGTCGATGATCAATTCTGGTTTGCCCACCACTTCGGCAATTCCACTTAATATTTTGCGGTTATTTATTTTGATGGTGAAGTCTTTTAATCCCAAATTGGATAAGGCTTCCTGATAAATTAAAACAAATTCGGCCTCGTTTAATAGACTATGAGAACCCACCACATCGGCATCGCACTGATAAAATTCGCGGTAGCGACCTTTTTGAGGCCTGTCTGCCCGCCACACGGGCTGTATTTGAAAACGTTTAAAGGGAAGCGAAATATCGTTCTGATGCATCACCACATAACGGGCAAAAGGCACCGTTAAATCATATCTTAGGGCCTTTTCTGAAATTTCAGAAGTTAACAATTTGGAGTTTGGAGTTTGGAGTTTTTCAGGGTTTACTTTTGATAAAAAATCTCCCGAATTCAGGATCTTAAAGATCAGTTTATCGCCCTCATCGCCATATTTACCGGTTAAGGTATCCAGGTTTTCCATACTGGGTGTCTGGATTTCCTGATAGCCATATTTCCGGAAAACGGCTTTAATGGTATCGAAAATGTAGTTTCGTTTTACCATCTCACCCGGCGAAAAATCGCGGGTGCCTTTAGGAATCCCAGGTTTGTTTATAGCCATAGCGTCAAAGGTAATAAAAACCGCTTATTGATGTTGTTCAATAAATCTTTGGCAGGCCTGTTCAATCATTTGATACACGGGTTCGAATTGGCTGTTATCCCAATACGGATCAGGAACCGGTACCTCGCCCAACAATAAACTTACTTTTTGTTTTTGTTCTTCTGTTTGGGCCAGAGCTAACACATTTTTCAGGTTTTCGTTATCCATTACAAAAATACGGTCGAAGCGATTAAAATCGCTTTCCTGAAACTGGCGGGCCCGCTGGTCGGAAATATCAATGCCATGAGCTAAGCCTACCGCGATGGATCGCGGATCGGGCGGATTGCCCACATGCCAGTTGCCTGTTCCGGCAGAATCGATCTCCCAATTTAAATGGGCAGTTTTGGCTAGGTGCTCCATTACACCATGTGCCAGTGGCGAACGGCAGATATTGCCGAGGCACACCATTAAAATTTTCATGGGTTTAGCTGCCCAAAATTTCGTTTAGTAGACCGGCTAAGCGGACACCGCCTTTTAATAATTGCTGATTTGCAGTGGCCAAGTTATCGTAAATGTAGCGGTAGCTTAGTTTATCGCCGGTAGTTACATTGCCATATAGTTTTTGCGAAATATGGTAAGAGTCTTCAATCCATTTGGTTAATGGATCTTTTTGCCAGGCCGTTTTTTGTTGTGGCGTACAAAAATTAATGGCTTTGGCATATTCGGTATAACTTAATTCCTGGCTTTCTATCAGGTCTGAATCCCAAAGGGCGTGTAAATTACTCGATTTACCAAACCAGCTTAATTTAATGTCGTTTCCGCCTTTATCTTCCAGGTGTCCGGTGTGCATGGGCTGGTTCACATCGCCAATAAAATGTACCAATAATCGCAGATACATTACTTTTTTATCCTGAGCAAGGCTTTTATTCTTTAACTCTTTGGTTAAGAAAATGATCTTGGTATACACATCGGTGGCCGTATCTGCCTTTAATATGCTGTTCAGCTCTGCATCGGCCAATCCACCCGGGAAATTAATGTAATGCCAGGTAGACAGGTAATCATAAGCCCGGTCTGATTTTACAAAATCGGCCCAATTGGCGCACATGGCCAAACTTTCGTTGCCGAGGATATTTTTAACTGCTGTTTTGGCTTTAGCATTTAAATGGCTTTCTGCAATTTGTCCTACAATTCGGTGTCCCAACTGCCCCCAAGCCATAGTGTGGATGGGTAAATAAATGAATAGGGCAAAAAGGATAGATTTTTTTAAAGCGTTCATTTTCATGATCTTAATTTAAGGGTTTTGGCTGGCAAACGATTCGTTTTTTTAAAACTAATTTAACGGGAACATGTTGGCTTAAACTTTTTATATACAAGGTGTCGCCCACATTTTTTTCAATAATAAGGGCTTCTAAATATTGCCCAATTCGGTAGCATCCCGATATTTTTTGCTTCCAATTGGCTTTGGTAAAGGTTCCGCTCAGGTATAGGGTATCGTGGCCCTGCTGGTAAATACCTCTGGCATATTCAGTCCATTCGCCCTGATTAAAACAACTATCGGGATAGGTGTTGGTCTGCGTTTTGGTTTTCAGAGTAACGTAAAAAGAATCGCAGCTGAATTTAATATCGTGGCGGGTATATTGCAGCAGCGAATCCCGATAGGTAACCGGTTCTTCCTCCCATTCTCCCTGAACCAAAGCAACTCCTTTGCCCTGCTCATTCGGATTGAATTTACAGGCTCCAAGTAAACCCGGCAGGAAAAAAATAAATAATAGGCTTTTGCGCATCTTATTTTAAACCGCCAATCATGTCTTCTGGGCGGACCCAGGCATCGAACTGCTCATTGGTTAATAAGCCCAGTTCTAAAGCGGCTTCGCGTAAAGACTTATTTTCTTTATGTGCTTTTTTGGCAATCTTAGCTGCATTTTCGTAACCAATATGCGGATTTAAAGCCGTAACCAGCATTAAAGAATTATCTACGTGCTTTTTAATGCCTTCGTAATTGGGTTCTATTCCAACAGCGCAATGATCGTTAAAGGAAACGCAGGCATCGCCAATTAAACGGGCCGATTGTAGGAAGTTAGCCGCCATTACCGGTTTAAACACGTTTAGTTCGTAGTGTCCGTTAGATCCGCCAATAGCAATGGTAACATCGTTGCCCATTACCTGAGCTGCAACCATGGTGATGGCCTCGTTTTGGGTTGGATTTACTTTACCCGGCATAATAGAAGATCCGGGTTCGTTTTCTGGAATGTAAATTTCGCCAATTCCCGAACGTGGTCCGGAGGCCATCATGCGGATATCGTTGGCAATTTTCATTAAAGAAACCGCCAATTGTTTTAAAGCACCATGAGTTTCTACAATGGCATCGTGTGCAGCCAGGGCTTCAAATTTATTTTCTGCGGTGCGGAAAGGCAATTGGGTGAATTGAGCGATGTATTCGGCTACTTTTACATCATAACCTTTTGGCGTATTGATGCCGGTACCTACGGCGGTTCCGCCCAAGGCTAGCTCTGCCAAGTGATCTAAGGTGTTTTTTAATGCTTTTAAGCCGTGGTCTAGCTGAGAAACGTAGCCCGAAAATTCCTGGCCTAGGGTAAGCGGTGTGGCATCCATTAAATGGGTACGGCCAATTTTAACCACATTTTTAAAGGCCTCAGATTTGGCTTTCAGGGTATTTCTTAATTTCTCTACTCCGGGAATAGTTACTTCCACTACCGCTTTATAGGCTGCAATGTGCATGGCGGTTGGGTAGGTATCGTTAGATGACTGCGATTTGTTTACATCATCATTCGGGTGGATAAAGGTTTTGCCTTCGCCCAGTTGATTTCCCTGAATAACATGCGCCCGGTTGGCTACTACCTCGTTCACGTTCATGTTCGATTGGGTACCGGAACCGGTTTGCCAGATCACCAAAGGGAACTGATCGGCCAATTGACCTGCCAGAATTTCGTCGCATACCTGAGCAATCAGATCCCTTTTTTCTGCCGGTAGCACACCGCAATCGGTATTGGTATAGGCAGCTGCCTTCTTTAAAAAGGCAAAGGCCACAATAATTTCCTTAGGCATAGATGCTTCCGGACCAATCTTAAAGTTGTTGCGTGAGCGTTCGGTCTGGGCGCCCCAATATTTATCGGCAGGAACCTGCACTTCGCCCATGGTATCGTGTTCAATTCTGTAAGTCATATTTTAAACGGTTAATAGGCCACAAATTTAGATTTTTTAAACCAAAACCGTGTTCTTTGGCGTCTAAATTGTTTAAAAATCCTTTCGTTGGTTGCCACTAATAATTTCTAATTTTCGACTCAGATTTTTACACACTTGTTGGATATGATGCGTTTGCCTGTTGCACTTATTTTTTTAGGGTTTATTTTATGCTCTTCTTGTAATTCTGGTCATACCCGATCGGCCAAGCAGCAGGTTGAAGACAGTTTGTTATTAGATTTTGATGCTGCCAAAGGCGATAAAAAAATTGATGCCTTTATTAATCATTTGCACCTTAGCCGCCAGTTCAATGGCAATGTACTCATCGCCCGAAAGGGAAAAATTATTTATGAAAAAGCCATTGGCTGGGCCGATTATTTACATCGCGACAGTTTAACCATTAATTCGGTGTTTCAGCTGGCTTCGGTTACCAAACCATTTACCGCTACTGCCATTATGCAATTGGTAGAACGCGGTAGACTGCAGCTAGACCAAAATGTGAAGGAGTTTTTCCCCGATTTTCCTTATGATGGAATTACTGTTCGTTTGCTTCTAACTCACCGTTCGGGCATGATGAACTATGTGTATTTTACAGATGATATCTGGAAACAAAAAATGAAACCGATGAGCAATGTGGACGTGATGAACCTGATTGCTCAGCACAAGCCGGCTCCTTATGCCCAGCCCGACCGGGTTTTTCATTACAATAATTCTAATTACATGGTTTTGGGTGCCATAATAGAAAAGGTAACGGGCAAAAGCTATGCGGAATATATGGACCAAAATATTTTTAAACCTAGCGGGATGAAGCATACGCACGTGTATTCGACCACGGTTTATGAAAAAATTCCGGTAGATGTAGTGGGACACGACCGGGTTTGGCGCCGTTCTGTAGTGCAGAACTTTTTGGATGGGCCGGTGGGCGATAAGGGAATTTACAGTACGGTAGAGGATCTGTTTTTGTTTGACCGTGCTTTACGGAATGGAGATTTGTTAGAAAAATCGAGCCTCGATTCGGCCTATACCCCTCATAACCCCTTAAAATCCGGTCATTTTAGTTATGGCTATGGCTGGCGCACTTTTACTGCCGCAGATCAGCAGGTGGTTTATCATACCGGCTGGTGGCACGGTTTCCGCCATATTTTTGTGCGTGACCTAAAGCATGATATTACGGTGGTGATGCTGAGCAACCTGACCAATGGCAGCTTGTTACAGTTAGACGGACTATATGAAATGCTGGGCATGCCAGTTATCCGCAGAAATGCCTACTCCAGAGATGGGGTTTACACCGGCGGCAGCTCAGCAGAAGTAGATGATTAACCTATAAACGGTTATTATCAATATTTACCAAACCTTTGGTTAGGGTAAATACTACATACTCCCGCTTGCGGTTAAGGCGCTCCATTAAATGGGTAATCAGTTCTTCTTCCTGCCCAACCTGAAAATTAAGGTCGGCATCAGACAAATGATTGTATTTGCGCTTCAGTTTGATCTTTAAACGATCCCAGTCGTGATTGCTGATGGTTATT
>JBJTNQ010000105.1:0-4700 GCA_046074105.1 Sphingobacteriaceae bacterium
CTGCTGATCGGCACCATTGAAATTGAACTTAGAAACATAAGCCCTAGAATTCATAGAGCGGTTTCCTAACATCATATTATCCAGGCCATCGGTAATGTTTTCCCAAACCGATTTTTCTGCATTCAGATCATCATGCATTTGATCTACATAGCCCAAAGCAACGGTCTCGCCAACCCGGAATGTGCCGCTATCAGGCGTTTCCTGCCCGGTAATGAGGCGAAATAAAGTGGTCTTTCCGGCTCCATTAGGGCCGATGATGCCCACTATCCCGGCAGGAGGCAAAGAAAAATTCAGGTTATCGAACAAAATTTTATCGCCATAAGCCTTGCTTACATTTTGGGCCTCAATAACCACATTGCCCAAACGTGGACCCGGCGGAATGAATAATTCCAGTTTGTCTTCGCGGTCTTTCGTTTCTTCCGAAGCCAGTTTCTCATAATTAGATAAACGGGCTTTAGATTTGGCATGGCGGGCTTTAGGTGCCATACGTACCCATTCCAATTCGCGTTCTAATGTTTTTTGACGCTTGCTTTCTGTTTTTTCTTCTTGTGCCAGGCGTTTGGCCTTCTGATCTAACCAGGAAGAATAATTCCCTTTCCAGGGGATGCCCTCCCCGCGATCTAATTCTAATATCCAGCCTGCCACATTATCCAGGAAATAGCGGTCGTGGGTAACGGCAATAACCGTTCCTTCATATTTCTGAAGAAACTGCTCCAGCCAGTCAATACTCTCTGCATCCAGGTGGTTAGTAGGCTCATCGAGCAATAAGACATCAGGCTGCTGCAATAATAAGCGGCATAAAGCTACCCTGCGACGCTCTCCTCCTGACAAATTGGCAATTTTAGCATCGGCATCCGGGCAGCGTAAAGCATCCATGGCTCTTTCCAACTTGGCATCCAGTTCCCAGGCATTGGTGGCATCTATTTTATCTTGTAATTCGCCTTGGCGAGATAGGAGTTTATCCATTGCCTCAGCATCCTCATAAACCTCGGGCAAACCAAATTTCTCATTAATTTCTTCGTACTCTTTCAGGATGGCGGTAATTTCTGCCACGCCTTCTTCTACTACCTCTTTTACGGTTTTATTAGGGTCTAATTCAGGTTCTTGAGCCAAATATCCTACTGAAAAACCAGGGGCAAACACCACTTCTCCCTGGTAAGATTTATCTAAACCTGCAATGATTTTTAAGAGCGAGGATTTTCCAGATCCGTTGAGCCCGATCACCCCGATCTTTGCTCCATAAAAAAAGGAGAGGTATATATTTTTAAGTACTTGTTTCTGCGGCGGGTGAATTTTATTCACGCCGGCCATAGAGAAAATAATTTTTTCGTCTGACATTTTAACTAATTAAGGCTGCAAATATCGCTATTTTCGTCATACGGACGTAATTTGAAGTAAGATATTCGCTTAAACATCGTTTTAAATTAAAATGGTTCAATTGTTGATAAAACTTTACAAAAAACGCTCTTGTAATCAGGTAATAAATTAATAGATTAGGGCATTGAACACCAAGAAAGAGAGGTAATCAAATGGAAGCGAAATTTTCACCACGTGTAAAAGACGTGATATCGTATAGCAGGGAAGAAGCGCTGCGCTTAGGGCATGATTACATTGGCACTGAACATTTGCTATTAGGATTGATTCGTGAGGGCGATGGCATGGCCATTAAAATTCTAAGAGAGCTGGGGGTAGATACGGCCAGCTTACGCCGTTCTGTAGAAGATGCGGTAAAAGGTACTTCCGGAACAACGGTTAATTTGGGTAATATTCCCTTAACTAAACAAGCTGAAAAGGTTTTAAAAATAACCTATCTGGAAGCTAAAATTTTTAAAAGCGAAATTATTGGCACCGAGCATTTATTACTTTCTATTTTAAGAGATGAAGATAATGTGGCTTCGCAGATCTTATCGCAATATAACGTGAACTATGAGATCTTTAAAGGCGAAGTAGAGAACAATAGGGAAGATATGCGAGATGAGGCTCCGGGCTCTGCCGCCGGCGGCGATGACGACTACCGCGATGAGGATAGTTTCAGCCAGCCTAAAAAAGTATCAGATATTAAATCTAAAACACCCGTTCTGGATAATTTTGGTCGCGATCTGACCAAATCGGCAGAAGAAGGCAAATTGGACCCGATTGTTGGCCGTGAAAAAGAAATTGAACGGGTTTCTCAAATCCTGTCTCGTCGTAAAAAGAATAATCCAATTTTAATTGGCGAGCCCGGCGTAGGTAAATCGGCCATTGCCGAAGGTTTAGCCTTGCGCATTGTACAGCGTAAAGTATCCCGGGTTTTGTTTAACAAACGAGTAGTTACTTTAGATCTGGCTTCTTTAGTTGCCGGTACTAAATATCGTGGTCAGTTCGAAGAGCGGATGAAAGCCGTGATGAACGAACTGGAAAAATCGCCGGATGTGATCTTGTTCATTGATGAGATCCATACCATTGTTGGTGCAGGTGGTGCTTCGGGCTCTTTAGATGCTTCGAACATGTTTAAACCAGCCTTGGCCCGTGGAGAGATCCAATGCATTGGAGCTACCACCCTGGACGAGTATCGCCAGTTTATTGAAAAGGATGGGGCGCTAGACCGTCGTTTCCAGAAAGTAATGGTAGAACCGGCTACGCCCGATGAAACCATCGAGATATTAAATCGTATTAAAGAAAAGTACGAAGAGCACCACGGCGTAACCTATACACCGGAAGCCATTAATGCCTGTGTAAGCTTAACCGCTCGTTATATTACCGATCGGTTCTTGCCAGATAAGGCCATTGATGCATTGGATGAAGCCGGATCGCGGGTGCATTTAACAAACATTCACGTACCTCAAAACATCATCGATATTGAACAGCAGATTGAAGAGATAAAGGTAGAGAAGAATAAAGTGGTACGCAGCCAGAAGTATGAGGAAGCGGCCAAACTTCGTGATAACGAAAAGCATTTATTAGAACAACTGGATAAAGCAAAAGCTGAATGGGAGGCCGAAACCAAGACTAAGCGTTATACGGTTACTGAAGATAACGTGGCCGAAGTGGTTTCGATGATGACCGGAATTCCGGTTCAGCGTGTAGGCCAAACCGACAGCCAGAAATTGCTGGGCATGTTCGATTCAATTAACAGCCGGGTTATTGGTCAGGAAGATGCGGTTAAGAAATTAACTAAAGCCATTCAGCGTACCCGTGCCGGATTGAAAGATCCGAAAAAGCCGATTGGGTCATTTATATTTTTAGGCCCTACGGGCGTTGGTAAAACCGAATTGGCTAAAGAATTAGCTCGTTTTATGTTCGATTCTGAAGATTCTTTAATTCAGATAGACATGAGCGAATACATGGAGAAATTTGCGGTTTCCCGTTTGGTGGGAGCGCCTCCGGGATATGTGGGTTATGAAGAAGGGGGTCAGCTGACCGAAAAAGTACGTCGTAAACCTTATTCGGTAGTGTTGTTAGATGAGATCGAAAAAGCACATCCGGATGTATTCAATATCCTGTTGCAGGTATTAGATGAAGGCCAGTTGACTGATAGTTTAGGTCGCAAGGTCGATTTCAGAAATACGATCGTTATCATGACCTCGAATATTGGTGCCCGCCAGCTGAAAGATTTTGGCCAGGGTGTAGGATTCTCTACCTCGGCTAAAACCACACAGGCCGATCAGCACTCCAGAAGTGTAATTGAGAATGCCTTGAAAAAAGCATTTGCTCCCGAGTTCTTAAATCGGGTAGACGATGTAGTGGTATTCAATTCTTTGGGCAAGGAAGAGATCTTCAAAATTATCGATATCGAATTGAAATCGCTCTTTGGAAGAATCCATGCTTTAGGCTATGAAATTGTGTTGACCGATGCTGCAAAAGATTTTATTGCAGATAAGGGATATGATTCTAATTTCGGGGCACGTCCGTTAAAGCGGGCTATTCAGAAATACCTGGAAGATCCTATTGCGGAGGAAATTCTGAAAGGCGAATTGCACGAAGGCGATCAAATTGCCATTGATTTTGATAAAGAAATGCAAGAGATCAAGGTCTTAGGCCAGCAGAAGCCCAAAAAGAAAAAGAAAGAAGAAAAGAATGAAGGCTAAGCCTTGTCACCTTGAGCCTGTCGAAAGGTGATCGTACATCCTCCGACAATCTCTTCAAAGAAGTCCTTTGGACAGGATAACATTATTAAAAGGCCTTCCATGGATTTGGGAGGCTTTTTTGTTTTATCTACATCTATTAATAAAAAACATCATGCTTAAAAAAATCTTAAAAATTACAGCCATTAGCTTGTTGGTACTTATCGTTGTGGCATTTGCCGTTCCGTACCTGTTTAAAGATAAAATTACTTCGGTGGCCAAAGAAACCATCAATAAGAAGCTTAATGCTAAAGTGGAATTTAGCGGAGTAAACATTTCGTTGTTCCGCCATTTTCCTAAAGTGGCGGTAGCTTTAGAGGATCTGCAGATTGTGGGTGAGGGCGAATTTAAGGAAGATACCCTGATAGCCGCTGAGAATATTGACCTGTCGCTGAATTTGATGAGTGTGATCAAAGGCAAAGAAATGGAGGTGTATGGAATAACGGTTAATAAACCACGCATTCATGCCTTGGTAAGTAAGGAAGGAAAAGTGAACTGGGATATTTTTAAACCCGATACTACTACAAAACCTGCTGCAGAAACCAAACCGCTATCGCTTAAATTGAAACAATACAAAATTAATGATGCTTATATCAG